>NZ_JBHILW010000114.1:0-505 GCF_042193565.1 Bartonella sp. SD1336NMGDW | reverse complement strand
TAATTATAAATTTTTGCATGGCTATAAATACAAGCCAAGCCAGAAACCTTGGCATGACCATAAACGCGTGCATAACTAAAAACCGTAGCATCATAAGAAACATGCGCATGGTCATAAATATGAGCATCAGCAAGAACGCGGGCACTACCATTCACATGAGCATACCCATAAACATTGCCATAAACATGCGCATTGCCATAGACAAAAGCATGGTCATAAACTTTAGCATATTGAGAGATAAAAGCCTTACCATAGACTTCAGCATTGCCATAAACTTGACCACAGACTTGAGAAAAATGGCGTATTTTTGCATCATCATACACTCTTGCATGACCATAGACACAAGCCTCATCATACACCCAGCAATTACCATCATGGGATAGGTTAACTTCCTTTTCAATAAAGCCGCCTAAGGACCCCGCCTTTATATCATCAAAATCTTTTAAAGCTTTAATGCGATAAAGGCTTATAATATTTCGAGTAAGAGCATGTTTGATTTTTTTGA
>NZ_JBHILW010000113.1:0-508 GCF_042193565.1 Bartonella sp. SD1336NMGDW | reverse complement strand
TTTAGCCAAAGAAGTAGCAAAGGTGAAGCAAGTGAGTTACGCTTTGATTAAACAGGTGGCAGAAAAGCTTGATGATCCACAAGAGGTTACCAGCAAGGAGCAACCCCGCTCGTGGAAAGAGAAAATAGTCAATTTTATCGGAAAAAAAGACAAGAAATAGCACCTAAAAAATATCGAAAAGATTTCAGAAATTTAGAAAATAAGACGCGCTCCAAAGCCTTGATCACTAGTTGAGAAACTCAATAGTGGTATGGCTCTGATCATGGTTTTGGTGCAAGATTTTAATGAAACAGCCTATAAAAAAAGATCTATAAAATTATTCCATAGATGATCAAAATCCCTTTTAATGGATTATTGTCTATTTTATCGGTTATGTCAGTTTATTTAACAGACGAATCTTATGATTTTAGTGAATGATTAAAATGTGCTTTATGAAAAGCATATAATCCTTTAAAGCCTTTCAAAAGAAAGGGATTATAATCATAAGAAATGCTATCAAAACTATTAT
>NZ_JBHILW010000112.1:0-518 GCF_042193565.1 Bartonella sp. SD1336NMGDW | reverse complement strand
CCTCTCAAATATGGTTATGGCGCTGATATCCGCTATGCTGCTCTCCAAGCCGGTGTCACATTAGCAGCAATTGAAGGGCAAAATACCACAACACATTTCGGTCTTGTAGGCACCTATGGGCGACTATCTTTCACTCCAAAAGAGATGCAGGATGCAAGTAAGAGCACATTGGATAAATGGTCACTAACAGCTTATGGCAGCGTGCAGCATGACAGTGGTTTCTATATGGATACACTGTTATCCTATGGGATAATAAAAGGAGATATCGGCAATGCCATCAGAGGAAATACCGCAAAATTGAAAAATGCCAAAATGTTGAGTATCTCCACCACTGTTGGCAAAGAGTTTGCAACCGGAATGGAAGGTTTAACCTTCGAACCACAAGCACAAGTTGCCTATCAACATTTGATGTTTAACACCATTGAAGATGCTGATAATTTTACTGTTGATATGAACAATCCTTCTCAATGGTTAATCCGTGTTGGTGGACGTTTGACCAAAACCATTTCCACTGAAAA
>NZ_JBHILW010000111.1:0-520 GCF_042193565.1 Bartonella sp. SD1336NMGDW | reverse complement strand
AGGAAATAAATATGTTTACAGATAAGCAGCTAAGAGCCTTGTTTGGCATTATAACTTTTATATTTTTATGTTTTTTAGGAATTAAAAAAAATCTTTACTTTATTCAGAGTATTTTGACATTCGCATCTGTTTCTTTGGTAATAGTCACAACGGTTTTTGCAATTTTATGCAATTCCAATACTCCTTCTGAATTGCAAAACAACCCAAAATACAAATGCGGAAATACAACAGGTTGGGTGAAACTAACACGTGATTTACAACAATATATGCACCGACTTTTAAATATAATAATTTTAGCGCTTGTCGTTTTAATTTTCCCAAGTGGTTATAAAGAAACTGTTTCTTTGCCTATTTTTTCTAATTACGTAGAGCATAAGCTTTCTTTTTCATTGGATACTATACTTTGGTACTCAGATATTGCTCTTTGGTATTCCTTTTTAGTTTGTGTATTGTTTCTTATGTTACATACACGCAGTTTAATAAATATATCTATTTACACACTACAGTGCTCAGTTAAAAA
>NZ_JBHILW010000110.1:0-527 GCF_042193565.1 Bartonella sp. SD1336NMGDW | reverse complement strand
CGATGATATTTTTACAGCACAACAGAATAAGCATTCATGCGGATTTTAAAAAATTAGCCCCTTCTTCGCTGTGGACGCTCCATTTATTTTAGATGATCTGCATTTAATATACCTGCTATAAAAACTTGCTATCTGTTATAAATTCTTAAAGGCATATTTTTCCTCTAAAATCTCAATGCCACACCAACTCCACCATAAGACAATACATTGATTTATAAAGAGTGTTCATTGTTTTACATGTTAAATAAGAATCCAGAATAGCGTAAGATTATTTCATTTCAGATCCGTTCCATGTTGAAGCAACAAAAACCATATCTCTTGCAAGTTACAAGCGGGCAGAGCCCTTTTGGATAAAAACTATTAAGAAATGATTAAAAATACCCCTAATGAACCGTCTCAAATGCCAAGGGTTGTAGCAACACCCACGAGCTAGCAAATATGCGCCTGCTTACTCCTTTATGAAGCGTAAAGATCGTGGTGCTCAATGGATTTACCGTTATACCATTCACGGACACCACCGTGAAATG
>NZ_JBHILW010000011.1:26196-57480 GCF_042193565.1 Bartonella sp. SD1336NMGDW | reverse complement strand
ATGAAAAGCATATAATCCTTTAAAGCCTTTCAAAAGAAAGGGATTATAATCATAAGAAATGCTATCAAAACTATTATAGTACTTAGTTTTGAAGGTTTTGAGGGTTATGGGTGTTCTTTTTACCCCCCCTTTATATATATTTTTTAGTCAAAAATAAAAGTTATTATATTTCAATATGTTAATCTTTCAAATAAACAACCTATATTAAACACAAAACATAAATACAATCTTTAATATATATTTAAGAGGGTTTTGTAGGTGTTTTGGGGGTTTGAGAAACCTTCAAAACCTATAAGTAATATAAAAAAATGAATATACATAACTCTCTTTAAACAAAGCTTCTGATAACAATAAAGCTATCATTTTAGATTACGGTATAACCTCTTAAAGGCAATGTAAAAGAAGCGTATTCACTTTAAGATGGGATTTCTTAAAAGTCTTAAAGCAATCAAAATAAGAGTATTTAAAAGTGCAAGTTTCTTCTTTTTAGAATAATGCATATAAACATTCCTTTTAAAGATTGTATGTAAGCAATTTAACAAGAGAGGTATAGATTATATGGTTATAAGACCTTATACCCCTTGTAAGGTTATCACACTCATTATGTGAGCATGCTTTAATAAGCTTATTCAGTTTCTCTTATTTCTAATTTTGGTAAGTTCTTAACAATCTTCATTGTTTCTAAACTTACGGTAATAACCCTTTGAAACAACTCTAATGGATAAGCAGGGTTGCCAACGGTTTCAACAGCATAGTGATTGGCATCATTCACAATGCCACTCTTTTTATCAGTCTTTACGCATTGACGCCCCATAACCCATTCAAGAGCGGGTTTACCATTGACGATATACTCATAAGCTTCAAGAGGTATATCTGTCATGATGATATTGCTATTGTAAATAACAGTTGATTTATCTTTTTCTTTACCTGCTTTTGCGAATTTCATTTCTGTAACGTAATAGAATTTCTCAGGATTAGAGATCTCTGTAAATTTTGGATTACCCTTTTTAAAGGTCACGGGATAAGGTTCTACAGTTTCATAATTCACGTGCAAATGACCCAATTTATGTCCTGCTGTCACAAATTTCCAAAAATCATCAGCATTCTTTACACAAGGGATGCGAGGCAATTCTTTAGAGAGGTTATCAGCATAACGAGCACGATAATCTTCCGAATGTAACAATCCGTAGACGTAATAGAACAAATCATCTTTAGTGATTTTTTCATTCGGATAAGCAGCTTTAAAATGTGCTAATCCTTCATCAGTAATGGCATCACGCCTCTGTAAACCAGCTGTTTTGCTTTCTTCTGTAGCATTTGCAAACAAATGTGACTGTTTTTCATTTTTATTTTTTGAGATCGTAGTATTTTCGTAAATGTAGCGTGGAAAGCATTGACCTTTTTCTATTGCATCTAAACTAGGTAAAGCTTTATTCATCAATACAGAAAATCTTCTTGCTCCTATGCCTGTAACTTGTATTACCTTATTTTCAACCGCTTGCCCTATCGGGAATATCCGCGTCTGATAAGCACCATCGCAGTTGAGAGCAGAATCACAATAAAGCCACTGTTGTGTAAAAGGACGATACAAGCTTTTGATAAGGTAATTTTCCTTAAAATTGAAAGACTTTCCTTTTACCAAGTCTTTTTTGAGATTATAGCTCCAACTAATTTTTTTCGTGTCAGAATTTACGAAGCTATTTACAGCATTTGCACGTATTTTATTATCAGTATGTGGATAGGCATCATTAAAACGTTTTACCTCGCTATTATAGAAAGCAATCATATTACGCATATTTTTTGCCAAAACTTCACAGCTTGAGTTGTATGTCCAAGCATCACGGCTCGTCATAATGCCACGAGAAAAGTTTTTAAAAAGCTTTTTATCATACCCTTTTTTAACACCTAGAGCCAGGAATGTTTTGAAACTGTCATCGCGTTGACTAAGCCAATCATTATGTCTATCCGGTTTTATTATTTGCCAACCTTGTTTACTTCGTGTAATACCATCAATGCTTCCAAGGGATTCAATTATTGTAAGCTTTTCTTGCCTCGTGAGATAGTCTCCAATATCACGAAAATATATCTTACCACGCTGTTGTGCGTTTGGATTTTTTACGAGAATAGAGATAGCAATAGGCGCCCGAGAGCCTTCACCAAAAATTCCACCACTTTCTTTCTTACGTTCTTCTCCAGACGTTCGTGCATTTCCCCGCAAATGGAAAATATAAAGGCTCGAAAACTCCTCAACGAGACATTTTCGTAGACTGTCCATAGAACTTCCATTAATAAAACCGGCATTTGTAACAAAACCAATCACACCACAATCTTTTATACGGTCACTTGCCCAGCGAATGGCACGAATATAACTATCATAAAGTGCTCTTATATTTGTTACTTTTGAATGAGCAGCATAAGTTTCACTAATACGTTTATCTAAAATCGGATAAGAAGTATTCTTTGCATTGTCGTTTTCGCTTTTTTGCCCCATAGAATAAGGGGGATTACCAAAGATAACTTCGATGTTTAGATTTTTCTGAAGTTCTAAATATGCACTGTTTTCCTCTAGTAAACCTTTCATCAGATCTTGTTTTTCAAGCATCCGGAATGTATCGGTTAAACCAATATGTTTGAAAGGAATATACTCTCCTTTCTTCAAACTATGATAAGTCGATTCAATGTTAATGGCTGCTATGTAGTACGCTAGCAAAACAATCTCATTGGCATGGATATCATGACGGAACTTATATTCCATATCCTCTGGTTTTATGAGCTTTGATTGTAAAAGCCTTGTGATAAAGGTACCCGTTCCAGTGAAAGGGTCAAGAATAGAGACACCGCGTGACCCCAAGCTTTTTCCAAACTCATTACGCAACACATCATCAACAGAATGAATGATAAAATCGACAACCTCAACGGGGGTATAAACAATGCCAAGCCTATCCGTGGTTTTCTTAAATGCCTTGGTAAAAAAATCTTCGTAAAGTTTGATAATAAGATTTTGTCTTGCCTGTGGTTCGGTAATGCCAGAGGCACGGAACTTTACGCTGTCATAAAACTCTTGTAATTCTTTGGATTCTTCCTCAATATTGGTTTTATCGAGTTCTGTTAAGATTTTTTCCATTGCTTGAGAAATGGCATTGTTTTGTACAAATTCATTGCCCTCAAACAAGGCTTCAAACACGGGACGCGTTACAAGATGTTGCGCTAACATCTCAATCGCTTCTTCTTGCTTTATCTCACTGTTTAAGTTGTTTTTTAATTCCTTATAAAACGCATCAAAGGCATGATAAGCTTCGCTTGTCTGATCAGAAAGCATAGTTTGAAGGCGTGTGATATGGTTTTGTGCAATCTCAGCAACATTGCCAGCCCAAATGCCCCAATAATCACTCATGGTAGATTTTTTAACAATCAGTGTTTTGAGAGCATTGGGAAACTCAACAAAAAAGGGTAATCTTCCTGTTACGCTATGACTATGTTGCGGTTCATGAGCTTGTGTCCCAATTTGAAGTCCGGATTGTTCCGATTTTTCGTGGAGCGGGATTTCGTCAATAACCGTGGTGACATTCTCTAATTCGGTCTTTTTAGAAACTGTAACAATGTCGATAATAGAGCTTACGTCTTGCCCTAAGACCATCTGGTTAAGGATTTTACTAAAATTCTCATCATGGGCAAGCAAAGCATTAAGAACTTGCCAGACAACACTGTATCTCTTATTGTTTTTTAATGCCTCTTCTGGTGAAACACCAGCAGGAACACCAACCGGCAAAATGATATAACCCATCTTTTTGCCTTTTGCACGACGCATCACACGTCCCACTGCTTGTATCACATCCACTTGGCTTTTACGCGGGTGTAAAAACATAACTGCATCAAGGGAAGGAACATCAACACCTTCTGAAAGGCAGCGTACATTGGTTAATATACGGCAGACATTCTCACCCGCATCTTCTTTCAACCAGTCAAGTTTTATCGTACGGTTTTTGGCACCAGATTTTCCATTAATATGATCTGCTTGACAGTTAAGAGGGGGAATATTTTTATGGTTTTCATGAAGATCACGTAAATCTTTCTTAACTTCTTCATCGTTGAATGTTCTACATATGCGTTCAGAAGTTTTAATATCTCTACAAAAAGCCAAAGCCCGATGCATGGGTCTTGTATCATCTCCAAGATCAATTTTCAGATCCATTTTGGTAAGAGCTTGATAACAACCCATGATCTTTGTTCTATCATCAAGAATAAGTTCATAATTCTTATCTGTCATCAGATGCTGGATAGATTTACTCACTTCTCCTTCATCAACACCTAAAACGATAATCTTGTAAGGCGTTAAAAGTCCATTTTTTACAGCATGGGAGAAACTATAAGAATAAAGGATTTTGCCATAAAGCTCTTCATCATCCATAGAAGCCAGAACGGCATCAATCTCATTAGCTTGTTTTTTGGCATTATCACTAAAGATACGAGGTGTTGCGGTCATATACAGACGTTTCTTGCCCCGAATAAGGCTATTGTCATGAACCTTGATAAACTCAGATTCACTCTTGTCTGTTCCTAACACAGCTCCAGTGGTACGGTGTGCTTCATCACAAATGATCAGATCAAATTCCGGTAAAGCATATTTCTTTTGCGCATCCGAAATCACTTGGATCGAATGGTAGGTAGCAAAGACCACAGTCATGGCATCAGGAGAAGTCTTATTGGCTTTTTCTCCAAGCTTTTGAGAATCTGTTGTTGCTGGTAGAGCGAGATCCGAGACATCGAGTTCGGCAGCATCATCTTGGGCTTTACGACGCTTGCCAACTTGTGTATCAGAACACACCGCAAAGGAACGCAAGGGGATTGCTGTATCTGCTGTCCATTCTCTTATTGTTTGTGACATTAAAGAAAGAGAGGGGACAAGGAATAAAACACGTTTACCTTGACCAGCAAGAGCTTCTGCTATCTTCAGACTGGTAAAGGTCTTTCCCGTTCCACACGCCATAATCAGCTTGCCGCGGTCTGCTTCTTTTAACCCTTCACAAACAGCTTTAAGCGCTTCTTGTTGATGATCTAAAAGATTTTTCGGTTCTTTTTTCTTAAGAGTAGCTTTCCCTTTGCTTTCAAAGGTTGACCAATCTATTTGACTGTTTTCCAGATCAAAAAGATTAATCCGTTGAATGCGGACTCCTTGTCCTTCACAGGTGAGATCGGCATTGTTACTCCAATTACCTTCGGTGCTATCAACCAGAATACGGCGTGTGAATATTTTCTTGCCAGACGCTGCTATAAAGCTATCAATATCTTCTTTCTTGATCTGATGATTTGCACTATAAAACTTACATTGAATAGCGGCATATCCTTCTTCATCACGAATTTTAGCAACCAGATCAATGCCAATATCACGTCCATCTTCCCCATGCTCTTTTGCCCATTCACAATAGGTTTGAACCTTTTCATATTCTTGGCATTGTAGAGGGTCTTGCGTCAAATAAGCAATTACAAACTTTTCAAAAGAAGTTCCTCTATCGCGCGCACTTTCTGTATGATCACGGTAGGATTGTAACAGAGAGCGTAATGTCAGTGGTTTGTTATGAGATTGAAGCATTTATAATAAAACCCCACCGCTTTATAAGCGTTGATCTATCGATGTCAAAAAACTTTAAATAGAATCTGCTAGATCTATTTAAAGCAAATAGCAATAATAAAATAAAAAAAGACCCACAACCTGCTTAAAAAGAAATTTTATTAAAGGCTACTTATCCACAGCCTATGACATGAGGTAAGATCAGCAAAATAGTGAAATTTGCTGTTCGTTTTATGGAAAAAAGACAAATTTGATATGTGCTTTTAAGATATCAGAATGTATGTTTTGATAGGCTTTTATTGCTTGCTTTGTAAGAAAGATAAAAAGCATATACCCCCCTATACCCCCAAAACCCCTACAAAACCTATGCTATAAGTTGAATTTACAGGTTGTAATGTTGATATAGATTGTTTTTTGAAAAGTTGATAAAAATTAACATATTGAAATATAGTGACTTTTATTTTGATTTTTAAAATATATAAAGAGGGGAATAAAAAGCACCTCCAAAACCCCCAAAACCTCCAAAACCAATAGATGGGAAATGTTTTGAAGGTTTCATTTTATGAATACATAAGTTATATGTTTTATTGGAATTTAAAATTCATTCATTGAAATGTTTTATGACTTTTCACTAAAGGATGCCATTCATAGCGTATGGTAGGTCGACCGCCTTGGGAGTTATTGTCTCCAGAGATTTCACGAATATAATTGCAACGGCATAAAAGCTCTAAAGCTTGCTTCACAGCTTCATTGTCTTTTAAACATTTCCAATCACGTTTATAAACATCCCGTGCAGTAAAAACATTAGGTAAATAATCACAGCGCTTGACAAGCAAGTTTGCACTTTCTGTTGCTAATGTATCATGCGCCGCATAAAGACGTTTGGCATGACTTAACAGATATTTTTCCCAATACAAGGCTCTCTCAAGAGCATTTCTATTGATTTCAAAACGACCCCCTTCGGTCAATTCAAAAATCAACGCAAGTGTTGGTATGGTTTTATCCATTTTCAAAAGATACGATTGTAAATTTGTAGAGAAATGACCACTATTTATTTTTTTCTGAAAATTTTCCCACCATACACGAAACATTTCTTGAGCTTCAGCAGAAAAGCGTATGGTTATCGGATGCTTTGGTGAGCCTAACGGTTTATCATAAAGAGAACGAAAGACCCCTTGATAGCTTTCCCATACCTTTTGATTGGGAGGTCTATCCGTCCATAACCGCTTTTTTCGTTCGTCGGGCCATACAATCATTTGAAATCGTTGCATGAAACCATCATCATTTATTCCATGGCACATGGCTTGAATAATGGGAATAATGCGTGAGGGTTGAATGCCCCCAATAATGGAAATGGTTGCATTGGGAATATGAATGGTTCCACGTTCAATACGGTCATAGGTGTATGACGTATTGCCATTAAAAGCTGTTAGATAAAAGGCACGGTCTGTTTGGTATTCCTTTCTTTCCATATTAGCTAAAAACCCAGCCAATTCATCTCGTACCATCAAGAGACCACGGGGGTTTTCTTTTAAGAGTTCCCCAAGCTTTTCGACAGTCACATCGTTGACAATAAGACGTCGTTTATCAAGAGTGTTATCATCACTTTCTTTGTGTTCAATAGATTGTGAAAGAAGGGCAAGGGCTTGTTCCTCATCTTGATCTTTGAGTGCTTTATAGGCTTGTTTTTTCTTTTCTCGTTTATCTAATTCAATAAGAATATCTTTCTTTTCTTGCTGTTCTTTCTTCTTTAACCATTCTTGATGCCATTCCTCTTGAAAGGCATAGAGAGGAGTTAAAGCGGCTTGCATGGTAGGTGTTTTGAGTGTTGAAGGTTGCCCCACAAGAGCACCCCAGAGATTAGGAACAATTTTCCAATTATTATCATGTTTTTTGGGAGCAATCCGCACGCCATTGCCAATGACAGCAGCCAAGCCACATAAAGCAGAAATAGCAATAAAATCGATAGAAGATTGTTGAAGATCGGCAACCTCATAAATATAGTCCATTAATGGCATTGGAAGCTGTAATAAGCTAAAAGGCTCGACAGGTAAGAGAGCCGTAGCAATCGGTTTTAATTGCCCCCAACCATTTTGTTGCAAGGCTTGTTCATAAGAAATGGCTTTTAAACAAGTATTTTCGTTTAAAGAGACATTATCGTTATCATTGACGGGAGTATTTTCATTATTGTTTTGTAAATTACTATCTTTCATAGTTTCCCTCTTTTAAGAAAGTAATACGTTATTAAAATCCGTTCCTTTTGGAGCTTGCATCATAAAGACCTCAAAGCCATGGTTATAGGCACGCGCAGCGAGGGTAAAACCTGCTTTACGACCCGCATCATCGCCGTCCATTGCAATGGTGAGACGCCCTTTTGTATGGGGTAAATTCACACGCATCATGCCACTGGTTGAAAGAGACGCCCATAAATCAACGGGCTCTGTTAATAACCCAGACAGCAGAACTAGACCGGTTTCAATGCCCTCACAAATGACCAGATGTTTTGGATTGGCTTGACTTAAATGCACTGCGCCACCCGTTACAGATCCCAACATGGCTTTTGCTGGTTTTTGGTCTGTTTTGCAGCCATTGGCTTGTAAAAAGGTCCTATGAATAGCAAAGGAGCCAGCACCCTTAACAAGAGCCACCAACGCGGGTAGTGTCATTCCTAATGGGTGCGCGGACAGTTGTCGTGAAAGCGTAAATCAGCAGGCAAATCACATGTAATACCCCGCATGCGTAAATAGGTTTCTGCTAAAGTATTTTTGATTGGTTGGCATTGTTGCCAAATTTCTTTTGCTCTCTCTGCTTTCTGTTTTGCTCGTTTGAGATCAGCAGAAATCTGTTTTGAGAAAGAGAGCGTCTGATCATAAGCTTGTTTTCCAAGCAATCCAATTCTAATAAGCGCTTGTATGATCTCTCTAAAAGAGCAGCCAGCATAACAATAGAGTAAAAGACGCCCATCATGTCCATTGGCAAGGGATAAGCTAGGCAGCCTATCATCATGAGCAGGGCAACGGGCTATTCCATAACGCCCATGCCAAACTCCACGTAATGCACAAGTAATTTTTTGAGCTGTTGTATGCAATGCATAAGCATTGCTTGTTGTAGCATTTGTAAAATGCATAAAATCCCTTCCTGCTACTTGCATTACAGGACAGATTCTGTTATTTCGGGATTTGCGAAAGTCGAAATACTTTGTCTGTCCTATAAGGCGAAGTTTTCTTTAGGCGGCGTCGTTGCCACGTTGGTTTTTTGCCTTTTCGATTACATCGCAAAGGTCAGATTGTAACCAGCGCGCTAAGGAACCAATCTTTAAAGGCTTTGGTACTGAGCCATCAGCGACCCGCCGCCAAAGTGTTGAAACGCTTATATTAAGTAGTTTTGCACTCTCACGTACTGTGAGGAGTGGTCCGTTTGGAATCATGGAATCCCCTTTATATTAAATGATAGAATCACTGTTTATTAACTATATATAAATAGCAATTCGTAGCAAACTTTTCCAGCAAAAAAACAATATCTTGTGATTTTTTATCAAGAGAAGCAATAATTTGTGATTGTATTATCCGTTATGGATAAAATAAGGAAAATGGAGACATAGAGCTATCCACAACTTTTATTGTTTTGATCAGTAACATAAGAAGCCCATCTATCCATAAAAATACGACGCTGTTCTAAATAGTCAGTCCGACGATAGGCACGCTCCACTTTTCCCCCAACCGTATGACCTAGAATGGTTTCAGCGACCTCATAAGGGGCATTGGTTGTTTCTGCGAGCCAATCACGTAAACTAGAGCGAAAACCATGCGGACAGGCTTCAAGTCCTGTTTTTTTCATGTATTGTAACATGCTGTTCTGTGCAAGGGGACCACGACCGGTTGCAGAAAAAAGAAACCCATTACGAGATAAAAGGCGTGCTTGTTTAATCACTTTTAGTGCTTCTGATGATAAAGGAACGCGGAATTCTTCTGTAGCATCGCGTCGTCCTTTCATACTTTCAGCAGGAATGGTCCATATATCCCCATCAATCTGATCTTCATGCATATAGCGCAAAGGACGTGTACGAACGCCTGTAAGAATAAGCAAACGCAAAGCCAGTTGTGTCATTGTTGTTGTTTTGCAGAGTGACTGATAAAAGGCAGGAACATCTTTCCAGTCCATTGCTGGTAAATTTTGTGCTTTATGGCGTTGTTTCCCTAAGAGAGCCCGTGCTTTTATCGTTGCTTGTAAATCAACATCCAGCCCCAAAGCAGCAGCATGTTTGAGACAAATATTAAGACGATTTATTGCTTTCTCTGCGGTTGCAGCTTTTGCATGCCAGATGGGAGCAAGAACATTGCGTATCTCTGTTTGTGTAATTTCTGAAATAGGAATACAGCCTAATTTGGGGAGAATATAAAGTTGTAAAGGTAGAAACCAATTCCCAGCCTTGCCATCTCCTTTTAATTCAGCTTTACGACTTTCAAAAGCATCTAAGGCAATGTCTTTTAAATAATGGAGATTACTTATTGCCTCACGCTTTTGTTTCTCACGTTCTTTAATGGGATCACGCCCCTCATGCAAAACAGAACGCCATTGATTTGCTAATTCACGGGCTTTTTTTAAAGAAACATTTCGCAACGCACCCAAGCCCATTTCGCGGCGCCGACCATGAATGGTATAACGATAAAGCCATTGAGCACCACCATCTTTACGCTTATGGAGAAGCAAGCCGGCACCATCATTATATTTGCCAGCCCCCAATGTTGCGACAGCCCTTGCATTAAGACGATTCATAAGAGGCATTTTTACTCCTTTCTTTCCTCATTTTTACCCACACACCAGCCCCGCTTTTGACGTGCAAGCAAGTGATATTAATTGATTCAATCTGAGAGGGTTTGTGATGAGAAAATCTTACTATATTCGGAGTTATGATTCAAGTTGAAAAAGGATGATTTATTATTATAAATCAATGTGTTGCCAGACCCCGGAATACTAATGCGAGGGCGCTCGCAACCGGAGGGGGAGCAAAGTGCAAGCCAAAAATCTACATTTTTACGACATTTCTTTAGGCAAAAAAATTCGCTTTAGAAGAAACTTCATGGGTTTTTCTCAAAAACAATTAGGGAGTCATTTGGGCGTAACGTTTCAACAAATTCAAAAGTATGAGAAAGGTTTAAATCGCGTAAGTGCAAGACGTTTACAAGAAATTGCTCATATATTAGATGTTCCCGTTTCCTTCTTTTATGCTGATAGCACAAAAAAAGAAGATCCCCTCTATCATTGTGATGACAGAATAGAAAGCAAAGCAGAATATTTACTTTTGCAAAGTTTTAGAATGCTAACCCGCAAAAAACAACGAGCTATTTTGCAGTTAATTTCTGGTGAAAAAAATGATCCCTTATTTTCATAAGTTCACTGAAAGAACAATCAACGTCCTTAATAACATTGAAAAGAATTTTGACTGTCTCCACACACCTTATGAGAACGAAAATTCTTAAATCTAATCTGGTCTGTAAATAGTCCGAATTCTAACGAGTTTAACTTAGCAATAGCGCTTTGATTTATAATGATAATCTAACGTTATGTATATTGAATAAGTGTCTCAAATATCATAAAATTCTTTCATTTCAAACTTGTTCTATATTGAATCAATCAAAATCATTTATTTGCACATTACAAGCAGAGTTAGCGTGTGAGTAAAAATGTACAAAAAAGGCATACCTCTTAATTGAATAGTCTCACATACCAAGAACTGTAGCCACATTGAGTGCTGAAAAAATATATGATGATGCTAACTTACTCTTTTTTTAAACATTAAACATGGAGGTGTTCAACGGTTTTCCACTCATATAATCCACTTGAAACAAAAGGCTCGCCAAACAAGCCTAAGAATATTCCCACGCACTAAAAAAATACTTAAATATATCAAAAAAGCTTAAAGATCTTATACCACCATACTTCAAATGACGATATTTTATAGCATAACAGGATTAAAGTAAAAAACAGACACGAAAAAACTATATGTATAACTTTCATAAGAATTTATTTATATAATGGATACTTAAGTTTATCTTGTTGTGCCATAAATTCTATCATTTAAGGTATGAGAATATGAAGCATTCATACCTCCTTGAAACATTCAAATGTTTTTTAGGCGCCAAATGTTTTTTTAATATTTTTAGGCTTGCTTGTTGAGCCTTAAGTTTCAAGTGAAAAATGGGAAGCTGCTAAAAGTACCGCTAGAATCTGGCTGTTTACAGACTGAATAGGAAGCTTCGCTTTTAAAGGCATAGGGAGAAGATCAAATACTTCAACACTTAAATTCCCCCAACGCGATACGTAATAGCATCCTTAAAAAATTCAAAAGTGTGAAGGTAAACAATTGACAGAAGATACAGAATTCACTTAATTAAAGTGCTCTCTAAAAGAGATAACAGTTTAGCGTACAATATTCAATTTTTCAATTCTGAAAGATTAAAAAGACGTATCATTTGAAATAAAACAACTTATTGTGCTGATGATGATTGATGTGTACAAAATTGAGTTGTTGAAAATCAAAAATATAATTCAATGATGTTCCTTGACCAACTCACTCTCTCCTGAGTATAGCACGGGGAATAAACGTGGAGAGACATGAGGAGTATATAGAAAATGAGTTTTAAAATTGCAATTGTCGGCGCAACCGGAAATGTTGGTCGTGAAATGCTTACAATTTTAGAGGAACGTGGTTTTCCTGCGCATGAAATTGTCCCTCTAGCATCACGACGCTCATTAGGACAAGAAGTTTCTTATGGAGATAAAACTTTAAAAGTAAAAGCACTGGATACTTACGATTTTTCTGACACAGATTTTTGTCTGATGTCCGCGGGAGGAAGCATTTCCAAAGAATATGCTCCTAAAATCGCTGCCGCTGGCTGTGTCGTCATCGATAATTCCTCCACGTGGCGCTATGATTCCAATGTTCCGTTGATCGTCCCTGAAGTCAATGCCGAAGCTATAAATGCTTTTTCTAAGCGTAATATTATAGCAAATCCTAATTGTTCAACAATTCAACTGGTCTTAGCTTTAAAACCACTCCATGATGCTGCAATCATTAAACGTGTTGTTGTCTCTACATATCAATCGGTTTCTGGAGCTGGTAAAGAAGGAATGGATGAACTTTTCGAACAATCACGTGCAGTTTTTGTTGCTGACCCAATTACATCAAAAAAATTCACTAAACGCATTGCCTTTAATGTCATTCCTCATATCGATGTTTTCATGGAAGATGGTTATACAAAAGAAGAATGGAAAATGACTGCTGAGACAAAGAAAATTCTCGATCCGAAGATTAAGTTAACGGCCACTGCTGTTCGGGTCCCTGTCTTTATCGGTCATGCCGAAGCTGTCCATGTTGAATTTGAAAAACCACTAAGCGTATCTGAAGCACAAGCGCTTCTCCGCGATGCTCCCGGTTGTCAGCTTATCGATAAACACGAAGATGGTGGCTATACCACACCTTATGAATGTACAGGAGAAGATGACACCTTTATTAGCCGCATTCGTGAAGATATCACCGTTGAAAATGGTTTAGCTTTCTGGGTTGTCGCCGATAATTTAAGAAAAGGAGCAGCATTGAATGCCGTTCAAATTGCTGAATTGCTCATTTCTCGTAATTTGATAAAGCCTAAGTCCGCAAATTAACGCCCTGTCCAAAAGGATGAAGAGCCCTCGCAGGTCTGTCAAAAGTCCGGTTTCTCTTCAGCAGGATCTTATCTCCTGCTGAGGATTCATATCGCCATTTTAAAGGACTGTGATTCGGGATATTAACAATTTTACTCTGAATATCCATAATATACCTTGCCGCCTTAAGTTAATCATCGCCACCTTAATGCCATTTTATCGTAGAATAGGATTAGCAGCATAAGCATTTTTTGCTTCATGCTGCTGATCCTTTTTGTCATTCCGGTTGTGAAATTAACTTTACCTTTATCGAGCAGGATAGGTCACAACACGGTAACGCGTTTCGTTACGTTCAAAATTTTTGTAATTGACATTATCAGGAAACAAAGGGTTATAAGCATTCACGCGCTTTACAGAGACTTCTTGTGCTTTTGGCGACGGATTTAAAATTGTTCGTTCATCCCTTTTCTTGACACCTGTAGAATCGATAATCATATCTGTTCTGTATAGTTTTTGCATATTTTTCCGTGTTTTTTGAATCGCCGGAAGAACTTTAAAATCGGAAACAGCCTGTTTTACTTTTTCTTTTTTTACTTGTGACGATTTTATCATAGCATTTGGCTTTACTGGCATCTTTGTAAAAGCAATGGTAGGAACATCGCTAACATTGACATAACGTGCAGATGCCCAACCAACTTTTCCATGATAACCAAGAGAACACCAAGTTTTATTGGATAAACAGCCATAAATTTGCACTTTTGCTCCCATTGGAACCATTGTGATCACTTTATAAGCTGTTGCAGGACCTGTGCGTAAAGATACCTGACCTGATGCAACACGAGCAACTGTTCCAGCAATGGTTCCAGCTTCCGCGTGAGAAGCAGTCACAACCACCCCCGACGCTCCCAAAGCCCATAAAATCATTGTTGTTGATAAAAATTTCTTTCTTAACATTATTTTTCTTCCTCTCTCAAAACATGTGAAGGGCAAAATTTCGCCTTTGCAAAAATTTGCCGCGTTTAAATCCAATGATCAGCAACCTTTATTTCCCGCCAAAAAGACCCCACAACATTGCAACAAAATCTCTCTTTATTCCCCCCTCTACACGAACACGGACTTTTGATCTTGGTTGCGCAGTATGTTCTTCATGAATTTACGCCTAAAGCATCATCTGATTGTTTGGTTCTTCAACCAATCGTCCTTTAAAGAAGTTTTTAAAGTGTTATTGGTTCCCTCAACAAATGATTGCAATAAAAGAATTGATTGCCTGAATTACAGAGAATGAATGATGATACGCCCCCAAAATACTAAAAATAAAAGGAAAAATAATAATCTTTTAAAAATAAAAGTGATTGAATATTCTCTAAAGCTTGTATAACTTTAAATCTTCCTAAAAAAATACAGAGTATATTGAAACTTCCCTCAAAAAATCTCTTGGAAAAGAAAGTTAAAAGCACATGACATTAAAAATTTTTTCTCGCAGTCAGATTATAGGATTATTCCTCTCTCTCTTTGCACTTTTTTTATCTACTGCTTGCGTCATGGCTACAGACAAATCAAAAATCAAACTTGGTATTATGGAAGGGCGGGATGCGATTATTTGGAAAACTGCTGCTGAACAGGCTAAAAAATCCGGTTTAGATATTGAACTCGTTTATTTTTCTGATTACGCTTTGCCTAATGACGCTGTTAACGCAGGAGAGATCGATGCGAATGCTTTTCAGCACGCCCCTTATCTTAATGAACAAATGAAACAACGTGGCTATAAACTTTCAATTGTCGGCTATACTTTTATTGCTCCAATTGGTGTTTATTCACACAAAATCAAAGACTTAAAAGATCTACGTGATGGTGCACATGTTGGTATTCCGAACGACCCATCTAATGGTGGAAGAGCCTTACTTCTTCTCAATTCTTTAGGTCTCATTAAGTTAAAAGATCCTCATAATATTCTTGCATCTCCACTTGATATTATCGAAAATCCTAAAAACCTGCAAATTCGTGAGCTCGATGCTGGTATGTTAGGGCGAGCTATTGACGATTTTGATCTTGCTATTATAAACACAAACTGGGCTATTGTTTCCGGATTAAACTTCGAAAAAGATGTCGTCGCATGGGAGAGTGCAAAAAATAATCCTTATGATAATATCATCGTTGTACGCACGAGCGAAAAAGATGAGCCATGGGTTAAAAAATTAGTTGCCGCTTACAACAACGATCTCATCCGTGCAAAAATAAAAGAGATTTTTGGCAAAACCGCCCAAACTTCTTGGTAATTGTGCCAAATATCCGAGTAATTGTGAATGGAAAAACCTACTCTTATCTCCTTAAAAAACATCAGCCGTTGTTTTAACAAAACGGCTGGTGTTCCGGTAATTAATAATCTCTCTTTAAATATCCATGCTGGTGAAATCCTTGGGGTTATTGGGCGCAGTGGAGCAGGAAAATCAACACTTATCCGCTGTTTAAATGGGTTAGAGAAGATTGATGCAGGGTCCATTTTTTTTGAAGGTGTTGATATTTCAAATCTATCAGAGATAGAGTGGGCGCCTTACCGTCAACGAATTGGGATGATTTTTCAACATTTCAACCTTCTCTCATCGCAAAATATTCTTGATAACATTGCATTGCCGCTTAAATTAAGTGGTGTAAGTAAAAAACAACGCCACAAACGTGCCCTTGAACTAATTGAATTGGTTGGGTTATATGGAAAAGAATATTGTTATCCGGCACAATTGTCAGGGGGGCAAAAACAACGCGTTGGCATTGCTCGTGCGCTCGCTGCTAATCCTAAAATATTGTTATCAGATGAAGCCACCTCTGCTCTTGACCCTGAAACAACACAATCTATTCTAGAGCTCCTTGCTGATATTAATAAACACCTCAATCTCACGATTGTGCTCATCACCCATGAAATGGAAGTTGTGCGCACCATAGCGCATCGCGTTGTTGTTCTTAATCAGGGGAACATCGTAGAAGAAGGACGTGTGAAAGACATCTTTACATCACCGCAAGACGATACAACCATAGCCATGCTCAAGCTTGTCACCCCGCAACTTCCTGAAAAATTTGCGAAAAATCTCAAACCAATCGGGCGAGAAGCTGTCATTGAAATCAATATTGCCGGTGAAATTGCCCAGCAGCCTTTTCTTCATCTTCTAGAAAATGAGAGTGGTTTAAGAGCACGTATTCTCCATGGTGGCATTGATACAGTCCAAGGCGAAACCATCGGGCGCCTCTTCCTTGCTCTTCCTGCTCAAGATAAAGAAGCTTTAAAAAAAGCCGTTCAATGGTTAACAGAAAAAGGACGATATTGCGAGGTGTTAGGTTATGTTTAATGTTTTGTCTCATGAACTTCCCCAAGCTGTTATTGATACAATATTGATGACACTTAGTGCTTCTTTTATGGCATTTATTATAGGACTTCCCCTTGGTCTTCTTCTTCACACAACAGCACGTGGGGGGATTTTTTCCTCATCTCTCATCAATCGCCCTTTAAGCATCATCATTGACAGTATTCGTGCCATTCCCTTTATTATTCTTGCATTTTATCTTCTTCCCGTTACGCGTATCGTTGTAGGAAGAGGGATAGGAATGCCTGCTGTAATTTTTATACTGACCATTTCAGCTATCCCTTTTTATGCACGCATGGCGGAACTCTCTTTTAAAACCGTTGAAAACGGTCTCATTGAAGCGATCCGCTCTATGGGCGCAAGCCGTCTTCAAATTATCAGACATGTTCTTATTCCTGAAGCTCTCCCTAGCCTGATTACAGGTTTTACAGTCATGGTCATTTCTCTCATAGGAGCCACCTCACTTGCTGGATATCTTGGTGGAGGCGGTTTAGGGGATATGGCAATCCGCTATGGCTATCAACGCTATAATACCTTCATCATGACCATTGTCATCATTCTTTTGATCATGCTCAATATTATAACCCAATGGACTTCTGATAAAATCGTACAAAAACTTGATAAAACAAAACATTAAAAGACTTAGAATTTCACATACCAATACCATCATCCTCTTTGCCACTTTCCAAGTGCAACAACCCTTGCCTATCGAAAACGCTCATAAGAGATTAGGAACTTTTTTCTTAAACAGTTTTTATCTCTCCCCATCCGTTTGTAACATGAAAGAAAATAGTTTTAACGGATTGAACATAAAAGGGAATAAAATGAGAGATCTCACAGTATGTGAGACTCTCTCTTAACATAAAAATGATAAATTATCATGTCAAATTAAGACATTGGTCACGACCTTTCCCAACCTTAGATAACATATTGAATTTATAGTGATAATATGACGTTATTCATATTGAATGAGAATTCTGAATACCGTAAGATTCTCTCATTCAAAATTTGTTCCATATCGAATCAATCAAAACCTCTCGCTTGCATGTTACAAGCGGGAAGAGCCGTGTGAGTAAAAACTATACAAGAAAGGAAGGCGTGCCTCTTATGAATTATCTCAAGCACCAAGACCTGTCTTAACATTGGGTGCTAGCATATAAGGTGCTAGCATATAATATGATAGTACCGGTTTTCTTCTTCACAAGCATAAAGATATAGGGATGCTCAATGGCTTTACCGTTATACTATTCACAGGCGCCATTGCGAAATGGGTGTGACGAGCGTTGAGAGATGTTTCTTTAAAATAAGCCCGTGAATTAGCAACGCAAGTATATTCCATTTGAAACATTCTGTTTTATGTGAGAGCTGTGATACCATTAAAGAATGCTATAAACAAAAGCGTGAAGCAATGCACTATCTTCATTAGGAAACTCCTCTTCAAAACGATCTAGGAAAGATAGCAATCTACTATGGCTATAAACGCTATGATAGCTCCAGGATATCTATCACCCTATAGATTATTCTCAATATTATCATTGAAGAAACTTCTAATAGAATTGTACAAAAATTTTATAAAATAAAGTACTCAAACTAATCTAGATATTGGAAGATTTTTCCCCCATCACTGCCACAATAAGCCATTGAGCCGTAAGAGCTGGTTTTTTTAACTGTTCAATTTCTACCGTAACCCCATAATGGAAAACCACTCGACCAGAAGGGCGAATTTCTGCATCATCTAACACAAAACGCGCACGTACCCGTACCCCTGTTTTCACAGGACTCATGAAGCGTACTTTATCGAAACCATAATTAATCCCCATTGTGCTTCCCTCCAACTCTGGAAGAGCCTCATAAGCGAGCGTAGATAAAAGCGATAATGTTAAAAACCCATGAGCAATTGTGCCTCCAAAAGGTGTCTTTTTAGCCTTTTCCTCATCAACGTGTATCCATTGATGATCATCTGTAGCGCATGCAAACTGATTAATCATATCCTGTGTAACAAGACGCCACCCCGATAATCCCACTTCTTTCCCAATAAAACTGGTAACATCTTGTATTGCTATTTTTTGCTGCATAACGCTATTCCTATTTTACTTGATAAAAACAACCACCCCTCTTGCTTTTATAAAATCCATTGATTAGAGCATCAAGAATAAAAGATTAATTGTCTTAAAAACAAATGCACCTTATGAATGAGAAAAATTCTTTAGCAGAATAGTTTTCAAATGGGAAAAAAGAATGGCAAGCAATGTGAACCTAACAGGTTTAGCGCATGATTTAAAACAACGTGCAGAAAAGCATCCCCCCATCCGTATTGGACTGATTGGTTGTGGTGAAATGGGCACAGATTTATTATCAAGTATCGCGCATATGGATGGTATAACAGTCGCTGCAGTAGCCACTAGGACGCCGTCACGTATTTTTGATGCCGCTACAATAGCCTATGGCGAGGATGGACATGCCTGTGAAGTTGAAAATACTTATGCTCTCACGCAAAGCATTGAAAAAAATTTGATTGCAGCAACAGATGATATTAACCTTGTTTTACGTCATGAACAAATTGATATTATCGTTGATGCAACAGGCTATCCCGAAGCAGGAGCAGAAATTGGTATCAAAGCGCTTGAAAATAACAAACATCTTGTCATGATGAATGTTGAAGCAGATGTTACAATTGGCGCTTATCTCAAACATGAAGCAGAGAAACGAGGGCTCATTTATACACTTGGTGCCGGAGATGAACCAACTTCTTGTATGGAACTCATAGAATTTGTTTCAGCCCTTGGACATAAGGTTGTTGCAGCAGGTAAAGGAAAAAATAATCCTCTGCGCTTTGATGCTACACCTGATGCTTACGAAGAAGAAGCATTCCGGCGTAATATGAATGTGCGCATGTTGGTTGAATTTATTGATGGTTCCAAAACGATGGTTGAAATGGCAGCAATTGCCAATGCCACTGGACTTCTCCCCGATTGCCCAGGAATGCATGGACCACAAGCGGCGCTGCAAGATCTAAACAAAGTGCTTATCCCAAAACAAGATGGAGGCATTTTGCAGCGATATGGTATTGTAGATTATTCAACAGGCCAAGGTGTTTCTCCAGGTGTCTTTGTCATTGCAGAAATAGCGCACCCACGTTTACGCGAACGTATGGAAGATTTAAAAATTGGTCAGGGGCCTTATTTCACCTTTCACCGTCCCTATCATTTAACAGCAATGGAAGTTCCCCTCACCTGCGCACGCGTTATGCTTTATGGCAAAAAAGATATGGCTCCTTTTAGCCATCCCGTAGTAGAAGTCTGTGCTGTTGCTAAAAAAGATTTATATCCAGGTGATCAGCTAGACTTTATCGGTCTTTATACTTATCGCGCTTGGATAATGAACATCGCAGAAGCACGCGCTCACCACGCCATTCCTTGTGGTCTTTTAGAAAAAGCAACAGTAACAGCTGAAATTAAAAAAAACGAACTCATTACACTACATAATACTGCTATTCGTGAAGATCAATGGATTGCACGTCTTCGTGCTAAACAAGACCTTTTACTTCATTGCCCTTCTTCCGCTAAGCTATAAACACTCCTTAATTACCTCACTTAACAGTATCTTTGCCTCACACAACAGAACAACCCAGAATGCACTTGTATCGCAAACACAAGCGTTTGTGTTTTAATAAAGGCATTTTTTAACGATGCATATCACCACTTCCCTCTCACAATATGGCGCGTAAATGCTACAATATAAACCACCCCATGATATGGCATAAGATTCATTGTGTATCACTATCTTTACTCTATAAAAATACAAACCGGCATCATCATTTATTTGGTCAATATTACGACAGCCCTTGGACCTTAGAGATGATTCATAAGAATAATTTTTACTCTTTTTTTTTAATAATTTTATCCATACACGAACGCAACTTGTGATACGTAAAAATACTTTTGATGGATTTAACATAAACAAATTTGAAATAATAATTTATCATTTTTCTTATTGCATAAGAGCTATGAATACAGGGATCTTTTTATTTTGTTCTCTTATAAAAAATCAAAAAATTTAAAAAGGATAAAATATGCCTTTGATGAATAATCTTCATATGAGAGAAGATAGACAATATTAAAAAGCTGATAAAGATAATGAGTATACTAACCTTATTACTAGAGAATAAACATAAACTGTAAAAAATCAGGTTACTCTATTTTGTAAAAAAACATAAATGTAGGATCTTGAACTTTAATAATGTTAATAAAACTATATTTAGTATTAAGAATAGTAATTTTTTATCCAATACAGTATAAATAATTTCAAATATTTATTTTTCAAAATCATGAGGCGAACAAAAAGATCATAGACTTTGTCGATGATCTTTTTACTAAAGTGTAGTGAATATTCCCCAAAGAGATATAACAGCACCTAATACATCCCCAACACATAAAGAAGCAAGAAGTGATAAAATACCTATTCCCCCCCAACAGGCTGCACCTGAAAAGGCAGCAGTTTTTTCAGCTTTCCCCAAAGCAATGCCATCTTGTTCCTCAACGCCTTGAATAACAGCTCTATCCACAGCTTTAATAGCTACATCTTTTTCTAGTGTAGAAATAGTAACTGCCATTCTCTCTTGAAATTGATTTTTTACAAAACTTGCATTTCCCTCTATAGTTTGTACAAAAAAGAGAATAAATAGTGTAAAAGTAAATGAACATACACGATTTTTAAATATTTTAAACATAGCTTTCTTTGCTCCTCTTTTCTTCACTGAAAAAATGAAAGAATATTCACATATATAAAAACCAAAAATTATATTTAATCATTTATATAATTGCACATAATAAAATATTATATGTAATTATATTATATAACACATTGTGTATTACATGTAAAGACATAAAACAGCAAATGATAAAAATAATTTATTCATTTTACACTATAATAACTAATATCTTAACAGTAAGATATTGTCATTGTTATTTATCTACTTCAAAATAATAAAAATTTGTCAAATTGCTTATTATAATAAAGATTAAAAAAATAAATTCATTTGAAAATTTATATAATAGAACTTTTATAAATAATTTAAAATGTAATTAAATTTTAAAGAACTATAACATTAAAAACCGCCATTATAATGATAATTATCATATATTATTTTCAATAAATATACAAATGAAATAGTAATTAATGGATTTTTATTATATCGCTCATCAATAAACTTGAAAATAAAATTGATAGCGAATAAAAAACTCGATATAAAACAAATATATCATAATAAATAAACATTAAAATATTGTATTATTTTTCTATAAAACAGTTATAAAATGTAAAAAGAAATTAAGATATCTATTTTCAAATAGAAAAGACGTTAATAAAATAATTCTCAACTTTTACTGATATATAAAGAAAAATAGCGCATAGCATCTTCAAAAGGTAATTCAGCCCCTTTATCTCATACAGCATAAAAACTCAAAATATTGACATTCAAACCTAACAAAACAAACGCATAAAATAAGTAAATCTATCAGATTTACAAAAACATTATAAGCAACAATAGAGCACCAACAAACTACCTAAAATTAAATAAAAAGAGATTCATAAAAAATGAGATGATCCCCAAAATACTGAAAAACAATTTTCTTTCTTAATTTTCATAAAGTTTATTCCATATTTTTCTTCAATATTGTAGAGCACAGCCCTATTTATATTTACTCTGTATTAATAAAAAAATTCTCTTTGAAATAAATTTTTGGCAATATTCACATAACTGTCTGCAATTTGTACAAAATAAATAATTGATCAAATGCTTGAAAGAAAAATGATATTAAATGATAAATTTACCAACCGATCATTTTAACAGCAGAATACTCATCTATAATAATAATTTATTGTTTTGCATGTTGAATGAGAGAGCTGACTATTATAGGATTCTCTTAATTTTAACGCTGTTTATATTGAATTAATCAATATTCTTCGCTTTCAAAGCACAAAAGAAAACGATGTGTGTGTGTAAACACACTTGAAGAAAGGAAAATATCACTTATGAGATATTTTAAATATCAAGCGCGGTTAACACAGTATTGAAAACTGGAAAAGTGAATGGTGGAGCCCCTTTTTAATTTAAAAATGTAAAGATAGTGAAGTGCAATAGATTTTATATTATGAGGATTTACCATTATACCATTCACGAACAGTATCACAAAATAGGCTTGGATACCTTGAGAAAGGTTTCTTTAAAACAAGCGTATCAATGTGCAACACAATAGCGTTCTGTTTATCATGTATCCAACGGTATTTCTTCTTGAATCATCTTATAAACTCATCGAGCTCTCTGAGATTCAAGTTCATCTTACGTGAATTTTTCCCTTTATATTCATTTTTTCTCATGAACACTAAAGTCTGTTAAGACACTATCCAAAGTAAAATCAATCAAAAAAAATTCTATTCTTTTGTACTATACAGATACTTGAATTAAGAATTTAGAACTCCTGATTGCAACCAAAGTCTGTACTATTGCAACAATAGAAATAGTTTTGTTATCCTCGCTCCATAGTAAAAAGAAGAATATACAACTTACAGAAAAAATTGCGCTTTCAATAAACAATGAAAAAATTATTTTTCATTACATGATGTGAAGTATTTAACCTGTATGAATATTTACTTATTAAAAATGAGAATATGCATCAGAAAATCTTACCAAAGATAGCTATCTTTAGAAAGCTCGCCTCATATTACAAAAAATTTGAGTTGGCTTTGCTCAATAAAATCTTCACTATTGTTTGACAAAGCTCTCATTTTTATAGCATCCATATGTGATGTAAAAAGACGCCTATTTGCGTTTCTCTTATAGATAGATTAAATAGTGACAGCACTTTTGATCATTTTTTCTGTGTTAACTTCTCTTTTGGGCAATAATTTATGGTATCTGACACGCCTTTTCTCGCTCTTTTACCTTTGGGCGCACACGAATATCACGGAGAGCACCTTCCCTTCGAAACCGACTGGATCATTGCTGAAGCTTTTGCAAAAGCCCTCACTTTACAAACAAAAGAGCAATTTCATATCGCACTTTTACCGGTTGAAAAGATTGGCTATTCTATAGAACATATGGATGTTACAGGCACACAAACCCTTACCTTTTCTGATGCTATTGAGCGATGGATAAGCATTGGTGAAAACTGCTATCGCAAAGGAATAAAGCGTTTTCTTCTTCTCAATGCCCATGGAGGCAATTCACCCTTAATGAGCATTGTTATCACCGAATTACGGAGGCGTTTTTCAATGCTTGCGGTAGCAACAAGTTGGAGTCGTTTTGGCCTACCGCAAGGTTTAATGGCACCGTCTCAACAGCATCTTGATATCCATGGAGGATTTATCGAAACCTCTCTCATGCTCTATTTAGCACCCGAAAAAGTGCATATGGAGAAAGCAGAAAATTTTTATAATAAGCAAGCTGATATGATTGCCAACTATCAGTATTTACGCGCTTATGGTCCTCATGCCTTTGGGTGGACAATGCGAGATCTAAATACGCAAGGTGCAGCAGGAAACGCAAGCAAAGCAACACCGCAAGCCGGTGAAGCAATTTTCTCTCATGTTCTTTGTGGGCTTCGTGGTTTACTTGATGATATCAATCGATTTAAAATAAACACATGGCAATAAAGAACAATAAAAGGTCTCTCCATGGAAACAACACACCCCAAAAAACTTCCCGTTACGGTTCTCACAGGCTATCTTGGTGCAGGAAAAACTACCCTTCTCAACCGCATTCTCAGTGAAAATCATGGCAAACGTTATGCCGTCATTGTCAATGAATTTGGTGAAATTGGTATTGATAATGACCTGATCATTGAATCAGATGAAGAAATTTATGAAATGAATAATGGCTGTGTTTGCTGCACTGTGCGTGGTGATCTTATTCGCATTCTGGAAAGTCTGATGCAACGTTCTCATCGATTTGATGCGATCATTATAGAAACGACAGGACTTGCAGATCCCGTTCCCGTAGCACAGACCTTTTTCATGGATGATACGGTCCATGAAAAAACAGCTCTCGACAGTGTTATCGCGGTCGTTGATGCAAAGCATTTGCCCTCTCAACTGAAAAAAAGTCGTGAAGTTGAAGAACAAATTGCTTTCTCTGATATTGTTCTCTTAAATAAAATTGATCTTGTCAGCGAAGAAGAACGTGCACACGCGCAATCGCTCATTCTTGCAATTAATCCCAGAGCCATAATTTACGCAACAGAGCGCGCTAACATCCCTCTTGATAAACTCCTCGATCGAGGTTCCTTTGATCTCCAACGCACTTTAGATAATGATCCCCATTTTCTTGACCATCAGCACGCAGACCATGTCTGTGGTCCCGATTGTAATCATGATCATGTACATCACCACAAATCCACCATTCATGATATTACAATAACCTCTGTAAGTTTAAAAACAGGTGCCCTTCAACCAGAAAAATTTTTCCCATGGATTCAACAGATCACGCAACAACAAGGTCCTGATATTTTGCGTTTAAAAGGCATTATCGCATTTCAAGGAGACGATGATCGTTATGTCATTCAAGGCATACACATGATCCTTGAAGGACAGCACCAACGTCCATGGCGTGAAGATGAAAAACGTGAAAGTCGACTTGTTTTTATTGGCCGTACCCTTGATGCCGAAAAACTGAAAACCGGTTTTGAAAATTGTGCATAAGCGAGTAAAAATGCCAAGCATTACCAATTACAATTTACAAAATTATTGTCTTTCCTGCGGTTTTATTGATAATAAACCAGCTTTTGTCTCGGTCGAAGGTTTCATTGTTTTTTTAAACCCAATCCCACAAAACATTGAAGTTCACCAAGGAATAATTTCTAGCCATTTTTCCCATGATAACACAGCTATCATTACAGGTGGAGAAGACGGAAAGGTCTGTCAAACAACAGTAGATGGTCATACAAAAGTACTGGGCAAACAGGAAGGCAAATGGATAAGCAATGTTGCATTTGGACCACGGAAAGTTTTTGCTTTTTCCTCCTCACGTTTCGCATTTGTGGATGTTGGAAAAGAAAGACAAGAGCTCACACATGAACGCAGTGTAGAAGGCCTCGCTTTTGCCCCAAAAGGTTTACGACTTGCCGTTGCCCATTACAATGGAGTTACTCTTCATTGGTTATCAACGCAAACATCTCCCACCACATTGGTCTGGAAAGGAGCACACTTTGGTGTCACCTTCTCACCAGACAACCGCTATGTCATTTCTACCATGCAAGAAAACGCCCTCCATGGCTGGCGTCTCACTGATAATCAGCATCTCCGCATGAGTGGCTACCCAAGCAAAGTCAAAAGCTGGTCTTGGAGTGCGAAGGGAAAATGGTTAGCAACATCCGGTGCATCAGCAGCCATTGTCTGGCCCTTTCATACAAAAGATGGCCCCATGGGAAAAACACCATTAGAACTGGGCACACGAGCAAATGCACTTGTCAGCACCGTTGCATGCCATCCAAGCAAAGAAATTGCAGCAATAGGCTTCAATGATGGAATGATTTTGTGTGCACATTTTCACGATGGAAAAGAAGTTCTTCTAAAAGGCTATGGAAAAAGCGCCATTTCAGCGCTCAACTGGGATCAGACAGGGCACAACCTTGCCTTTGGTAGCGAAAATGGTGAGTGTGGTATTATCAACATCTCTGTTTAAGAAAACAACAACAACCATCACAGCTAAGATAGCCGCACAATCCTCCAGAAGCAATTGCGCATAAAACCCATCTTCCTCTCTAAAAAATAAGAGAAGATTTTAATAAAGTAAAAGGCAGCATTTTCTACTGCCTTTTTATAAAAGGACATACCATACTCTGTCAAAAAAGATGGCGCAAACCAGCTGAGAAACTCGCTCCAGAAAAACCAACTTTCTTAAATTTATGCTGATAAGTTATATCTCCATAAAGAGAAAGTTTTGAAGAAAGACGCGCATTAAAACCAAGCCCCGCTTCTAAAGAAGAACCAAAATCACCTAACTGGAAATCATTTTTAAAAGAAACAAATTGCTTATCTTCAAAACTACGCAAATAAGAAAGCTTACTATAAAAAGAAATGGCACGTCCCTTTTCAGAAACATTAAGTGTCTTGCTTAAACGCCCACCAACACGCCCCACCCATTGATGAAATTTTCCTAAATCAACATCAATATTATCAACATCATGTGCCGGATTAAACTGAAGATGCTGATAAACAACCTGAATCTGCGGATCAAAAACAACACCTTTATACCCTGTTGCAAACGTTCTGCCACTTGTTAAAGAACCGCTAAACTGTTTACCCTTTAACGTCACAACCTTGCCCCGTGCTAGTGTCAAAACATCTCCCTTAAAAAGTCCATACGATAATACCCCATCGATATAAAAACCCGTATCATGCTGTAAACTTCCATAAGCAGCAACGGACCATTTATCAAATGGACTCTTTTTGCTTTGTTCAACATTTAGAGGATGGAGAGAGAGGTTTCCATAAGTTCCCGTGACCCCAAAGAATGTGCAACTCTCTGAACTCTCAATTTCTTTCAGCAAAACGCCTGCTTCCAGTGCACTATAATCAAGTTCTGCTCCATAGCCATATTCAAAAGCAGAAAGATTTGAAGCATAGTGGTAGCTTCCACCATAACCACGGATAAAAAATGCTGGATTTTCATCACTTTTCAAAGAACCTCTAGAATAGCTTCGTATTGCCTCCAATTTTTTATTTTGAGAGGCAAAATCCATCAAGCCGGCATGGAATAACGCATTTGGTAAAAGGAGATAAGTTGGCAACTGTGGGACAACCGCCCTAATTCCCATTTCGGGCTGAATATCAGGCTTAACAGGAACAGGCGAAGTGGGGACAGGATCTGTAGGTATAGGATCACTTAGATCAGAGGGCGCTGACGGAGAAGGTGTTGGTGTAATAGGCACAGAGAAAGAAGATGAAGGATCTGTAGGTACAGGATCACTTGGATCAGAGGGCGCTGACGGAGAAGGTGTTGGTGTAATAGGCACAGAGGAAGAAGATGAAGGATCTGTAGGTACAGGATCACTTGGATCAGAGGGCGCTGACGGAGAAGGTGTTGGTGTAATAGGCACAAAGGAAGAAGGTAAAGGATCTGTAGGTACAGGATCACTTGGATCAGAGGGCGCTGACGGAGAAGGTGTTGGTGTAATAGGCACAGAGAAAGAAGATGAAGGATCTGTAGGTACAGGATCACTTGGATCAGAGGGCGCTGACGGAGAAGGTGTTGGTGTAATAGGCACAAAGGAAGAAGGTAAAGGATCTGTAGGTACAGGATCACTTGGATCAGAGGGCGCTGACGGAGAAGGTGTTGGTGTAATAGGCACAGAGGAAGAAGATGAAGGATCTGTAGGTACAGGATCACTTGGATCAGAGGGCGCTGACGGAGAAGGTGTTGGTGTAATAGGCACAGAGGAAGAAGATGAAGGATCTGTAGGATCTGTAGGTATAGGACCACTTGGATCAGAGGGCGCAGACGGAGCAGGTGTTGGTGTAATAGGTGTAGGTAATGGAGTGGGAACAGGGTCTGTAGGTGTAGGATCTACCGGCGCAGAAGGTGAAGGTGGAATAGGTAAAATTGTAGAAGAATCTTGTTTAGGACTAATATAAATACCCTCGAGACGAAAATCCCAAAAGTCCCGATCTCCTGCAACTAATCTATTCATAGGATCTGCTTTTCCAAAAGAAGAACTTGGGCCATAAGCACGAAGACGATATTGATAAGGCAAACCATTTATTGCAGTATAATCGCCCATTAGTTTAAAAGAATCTTCACGCGCATATCCAGAAACTTGGATAAGTGAAATACTGTTGCTTCCTTCACCGCTTACTTCCTTTTCTGAAGTTTTGGAAAAATTTTCCATCACGAGCAGTGTAGTGCCGGAAACATCTCCATCGATCAAAATACGATCGGTTTTTTGAGAATCAAACAAACCATCATCATTCAAAAACGTACTGAGCTTAATCTGAACATTACCCTCCGCATTGTATGCCTCCTTGTATCGTTCATTCCCGATACGCAATGTTTGATAACCGCTGGATACATCCCGATTGAAAATAAATGTACTATCAGAAAGACTCACAGATGAAAGTGATGAATCTGTAAAAACAGAACCCTGCAAACCTTTATATTTGCTTTTTGTGAGATACCAAGTAGAACCACGCGTTAATTCTAATCTAGCAGTAGAAGTATCTTCAACGTGCACACCCCCTGTAAGGGAAGAAGCGCTTGCTTTAATAGATATAGAAGAGTTCTTTTCAGCTTTTAATAACAAATCACCAGAGATCTTTGTTGCTTCTGATAAATCAAGAGAAACACTAGCTCCATAACCGCCCTGCCCAGTAACATAAATAGCTGTACCATCTGGAACTGTGAAAGTTGTCTGTTTTAAACGAACAGATGCCTTTCCCATAGTGATTCTTGGCTCTTTTGAAACACCTTTTTGTCCATAATATTCGGCCACTGTGTTTGGATCTAATAGATTAAAATACAGACCATAAGCCCCCTTTCCCTGCACAGAAATATTTGAGCTCTCAATCTCAATATTTGTCTTCTTAAAAGCGTCTGATAGATCATAATTATGAATAGGCTGGCCTCTACTATTTACAAAAGCTGAAAAATTTTTAACCAAAAAGCCATGCATATCATTAAGCACAATAGAACTATTCCTCAATTGAACAGCGCCACCTTGAAATATGTCAAAAGCCTCTGGTAATTTATCGACACTTTCATTATCAACTATAGAAGTGTATTTTTTCCCTTTTCCCTCAATCGTCATGTTATCGAGAAGATATCTCCCCCCAAACTTTGTTGAAAACGCGCCAATCTCATTAAAAGTAACAGTGCTACCTGACATCCTAACAAATGCATTAAGACCACTTACAATCCCTATACCATTCGCATTCAAATTGTCTGGTTTAATCTCAACATTGACACGAACTAAAGCAACATTCGCCTCTTTCCCCGATGCATAAACAGCGTGCGAAGTTCCCTCAATCTTCCCGTCATTCATCTGAATAACTCCATTTAGAACACGAAGACCGGGGATATCCTTAAAATTTGAATCCGTTAGAATAAGCTTTCCGCCATCTTGTACGAATGCACCATATTGAGATATTTCATCTGAATTATCACCCGTAACAGTTATACGAGACGCATTAACAATTGTGCCTTGCTTTCCTACATATATAGCTGCAATAGGCGCAGCTTCCTGAGAATTTTTTAAGTAATAAACTTTATCTGCGAGAAAGTGTGTTTTTCTATCATCGCATCTATAAAATGGAGCCTCTGGATCACATAAACTTCCAGCAGCTTCAAGATGGAAAATTTGCAAAAAATAAAGAATAGCTGTTGTAAAAGTGCATAAAAATGTATGATTATAAAATACATTAACCATCATTCTTCATTACTCATATTTATCAAAGAATAACAATCATATAATATATAGTATAAACTTCATAAAATAAATATACAATAAATAATTAATTTAGTGATTAATATAATGCTTATATACTTATATATAAATTATTCTATATTTTATGGATAACTAAAAATGATATTGTAATCTACCAGAAAAGCTCATTCCAGAAAATCCTGCTTTTGTCAGTTTATGCTGATAATTTATATCTCCATGAAGTGCAAATTTCGAAGATAGTTTGGCATTAAAACCAAGCCCCGCTTCTAAAGAAGAACCAAAATCACCTAATTGGAAATCGTTTTTAAAAGAAACAAATTGCTTATCTTCAAAACTATGCAAATAAGAAAGCTTACTATAAAAAGAAATGACACGTCCCTTTTCAGAAACATTAAGTGTCTTGCTTAAACGCCCACCAACACGCCCCACCCATTGATGAAATTTTCCTAAATCAACATCAATATTATCAACATCATGTGCCGGATTAAACTGAAGATGCTGATAAACAACCTGAATCTGCGGATCAAAAATAACACCTTTATACCCTGTTGCAAACGTTCTGCCACTTGTTAAAGAACCGCTAAACTGTTTACCCTTTAACGCTACAACCTTGCCCCGTGCTAGTGTCAAAACATCTCCCTTAAAAAGTCCATACGATAATACTCCATCGATATAAAAACCCGTATTATGCTGTAAACTTCCATAGGCTCCAACAGACCATTTATCAAATGCGCTTTTTTTGCTTTGTTCAACATCCTCTGGGGTTAGAGAAAGATTTCCATAATTCCCCAAAGCCCCAAAGAATGTACGACTGTATAAACTCTCAATCTCGTTTAACAAAACACCTGCTTCGAGTGCACTATAATTCAGCTCAGCGTTATAGCCATATTCAAAAGCAGATAAATTGGAAGCATAATGATGACTACCACCATAAGCATGCAGAAAAAAGGCTGTCTTTTCATCATCCTTCCAAGAGGAATGAAAAGCATTCCGCATTGTCTCTACCGTCTTATTTTGCGTGGTCATATCCACTAAACCAGCATGAAATAAGGTATTTGGCAAAAGAAGATAAGTTGGCAATTGAGGAACAACAGCTCTAATTTGGAGATTAGACTGAACATTAAGCGACACAGGAAGATTAGACGAAGTTTCAACAGGGTCAGAAGATGTAGAAGGCTTTGGTTCAATAGGGGCAGAAGCAGGAGAAACAGAATCTGCAGATGAAGGTGATGCCGAAACAGAAGGTGTAACAGATGTCAATGATGTGGGAAGTGGATCAGGG
>NZ_JBHILW010000011.1:0-26096 GCF_042193565.1 Bartonella sp. SD1336NMGDW | reverse complement strand
GGAGAAGGTGGAGGATCAACAGGATCAGAAGATGTAGAAGAAGAAGGTGTGGCAGATGTCAATGACGTAGGAAGTGGGTCGGGGGGAGAAGGTGGAGGATCAACAGGATCAGAAGATGTAGAAGAAGAAGGTGTGGCAGATGTCAATGACGTAGGAAGTGGATTGGGAGGCGGAGAATCTAAAGGATGAGATAATGAAAACGAAGCCGGTTTAATAAATGGACCATTATAAGTACCTATTCTAGAAGAAATGTAGATACCTTCAAGACGGAAATCCCAAAAATCCCCCTCACCTTCCACTAATCTTTGCTTAGCATCCGCTTTTCCAAAGGGCGAATTCGGACCATAACCACGAATACGATATTGATAAGGAAAACATTTCACTGTAGTATAACTATCATAACCATTGGCGAGTTGAAAAGAACCTGCCTGCGCTGTTCCAGCAACTTGAATAAGTGAAATGCTTTGATCTCTTCCATCATGGACTTCTTTATTTGCAGCTTTTGGAAAATTTCGCACATGAATGAATGTCGTTCCCGAGACATCACCAGAAATCAATATACGATCGGTTTTTTGGGGATCAAACAAACCCTCATCACTCAAAAATGCACTCAACTTAATCTGAGCATTTCCCTCAGCACTGTAAACTTTTTTATCTTTTGATGCGAGAATTCTATCTCCTGCGCCTATATCCGGCCTTTTTCCAATGCGTAGCGTTTGATAACCATTCAATATATCTTCATCATAAAAGATCAGTGTACTATTGGAAAGACTTAGAGAAGAAAGAGATGAAACAGATTCCCGTAAACCATTGTATTTACTTTTAGTAAGATACCATGTTGAATAACGGGTTAACTCTAAATCAATAGTTGATTTATCGTCAACACGCGTCCCTCCTGTCAGAGAAGAAGAATTCGCTTTCACCAATAGAGAAGCGTTGTTTTCAGCTTTTAACAACAAATCACCAGAAATCTTTGTTTCATCAGATAATTCAAGAATACCTTCAGCCCTATAGCCTCTATTTCCCTTCGCATAAATCGCAATACCATCTGGAACTGTCATATTTGTCTGTGATAAATAAACAAATGCCTTCCCCGTGAGAACTTTTTGGGTTTCTAAAACTTTTTCATCATCTCGTTGCCTAGTCATCTTAGCAAGCTCTTCTGGAGCTAAAACATTAAAATACAGACCATGTACTCCCTCCCCTTTCACAGAAATATCGTTTTTTTCTATCTTAATACTTGTATTCTTAAAGCCATCTGGCGAAACATACTTTTGAATTAATTTGCCATTGTTTTCTACATAACCTGAAAAATTTTTAATCAAGAATGCGTGCATATTGTTAAGATGAATAAAACCTTTTTTCAAATAAACATCACCTCCTTGAAAAACCTCAAAAGCTTCCGGCAATACCCCCATAGCGCCATCACCATCTGTTCTAGCTTCCTCCCTCCTTCCTTGCCCCGTAATACACATAGTATCAAGAATATAGCGCCCCCCAAACCGAGTTGAAAATGAGCCAATCTTATTAAAATTAACGGTACCTTCTGACATTCTAACCATTGCATCAAAACCACTCATAATACCGATCCCTTTTACCTTCAAATTATCTGGCTCAATATCGATATTCACACTCTCTAAAGCAATATCCGTTTCTTTCCCCCATGCATAAATAGCATGTGAAGCACCCTTAATTTCCCCTACTGTCATGCTAATAACTGCATTTTGAGCACGAAGAGCAGGTATGTCCTTGAAATCTGCAAATGTTAGATTAAGTTTTCCACCATTTCTTACATACGCCCCATAGGCAGATATTTTATCTGGATTATCGCCATAAACTGTTATCTGAGACGCATTAACAATTGTGCCTACTTTTTCTACATATATAGCTGCAATAGGCGCAACCTCCTGAGAATTTTTTAAGTAATAAACTTTATTTGCGAGAAAGTGTGTTTTTCTATCATCGCATTTATAAAATGCCTCTCCTGCATCACTTGAAGATCCTGCAGCACTAACATAAGCAACCTGAAAAAAATAAAGAATAGCTGTTGTAAAATTGTATAAAAATGCATGTTTGTAAAATACATTTATCACCATTCTTCCTTACCCCTATTTATTAACGAAGAACAATCACATAATGTATATTATAAACTTATTAAAATAAATATACGATAAATATTTAACTTAATTATTAATATAACACTTATATACTTATATATAAATTATTCTATATTTCATGGATAACTAAAAAAGATATTGTAATCTACCGGAAAAGCTCATTCCAGAAAACCCTGCTTTTGTCAGTCCATGCTGATAATTTATATCTCCATGAAGTACAAATTTCGAAGATAATTTGGCATTAAAACCGAGCCCCGCTTCTAAAGAAGAACCAAAATCACCTAACTGGAAATCATTTTTAAATGAAACAAACTGTCTATCTCCAAAACTACGCATAAGATAAAGCTTACCATAGAAAGAAATAACACGCCCCTCTTCAAAGGGCGCAAGAAACTTAGTTAAACGCCCACCAGCACGTGCCGTCCATTGATTAAATTTTCCCATATCAACATCAATACTATCAACATCACGCACACCATCAAACTGAAGATGCTGATAAATAAGCTGAAGCTGTGGATCAAAAACAAAACCATTACGCCCTATTGCAAATGTTTTACCACTGGTTAAAGAAGCACTTGACTGTTTACCTTTTAATGTTGCGACCTTACCCCGTGCAAGAGTGAAAACATCACCCCTAAACAAGCCGTAAGATAACAACCCATCCATATAAAAACCCGCATCATGTTGCAGACTTCCATAAGCAGCAACGGACCATTTATCAAATGGACTCTTTTTGCTCTGTTCAACATTTAGAGGATGGAGAGAGAGGTTTCCATAAGTTCCCATCACCCCAAACAATGAGCAACTCTCTGAACTCTCAATTTCTTTCAATAAAACGCCTGCTTCCAGTGCACTATAATCGAGTTCGGCTCCATAGCCATATTCAAAAGCAGAAAGATTTGAAGCATAGTGATAGCTTCCACCATAACCACGGATAAAAAATGCTGGATTTTCATCACTCTTCAAAGAACCTCGAGAAGAGCTTCGTATTGCCTTCAATTTTTTATTTTGAGAGACAAGATCCATCAAGCGGGTATGGAATAAAGCATTTGGTAAAAGGAGATAAGTTGGTAACTGTGGAACAACCGCTCTAATTCTTGGCTCGGACTGAATATCAAGCCTAACAGGAACAAACACAACTGGTGTAGGTTCAACTGGAACAGGCGGAGTGGGAACAGGATCTGTAGGTATAGGATCACTTGGATCAGAAAGCTCAAACGGAGTAGGTGTTGGTGTAACAACTGCAACTGGAGAGGAAGAAGCTGAAGGATCTACCGACGCAGAGGGCGCAGAAGATGAAGGATCTGTAGGCGTAGGTAATGGAGTGGGCACAGAACCTGTAGATGAAGGATCACCTAACTCAGAGGGCGTAGACGGAGAAGAGGCAGGTATAACGGCTGGAGATAGAGGAGTGGGTGCCGAATCTTTAGATGAAGATTCTACTGACTTAGATAACACAGATGCAGAAGGCTCAGAACTAACAGAAGTAGATGGCACAGACAACTCAAATGGAGAAGACGTAACCGGAGAAGATAGCTCCAGCACAGTTTCTACAGGGAAAGATCTAACTAAATCAGACGGCGATGCAGGCATTGATTGTTTAGGTAAAGTTTCAACTGAAACAGAAGGAGATGGTATAGGCTTAAAGTCAACAGGAGCAGATGGCACAGGCGACTCGGACGAAGGAGGTGTAGAGTAAACGGTTGGAACAGGTGTAGAAATACCCTCCGTAGAAGAAAGCTCGGTTGAAAAAGACGACTCATCTGAAGAAGCCGTAGGTGGAGCAGACGGCATAGGTGGTTCAGGCATGGGAGCCAAAGAAGGAGATGTAACTGAATCAGATGGTGCAGATATGGATTCTATATGAGAAGTTTCAACTGTATTAGCAGAAGGAGTAAAGATAGAATCCGTAAAGGAATTTTCAATCGGAGAAGATAGCTCCAACACAGGTTCTACAGAAAAAGATCTAGCTAAATCAGACGGAGATGCAGGCATCGATTGTTTAGGTAAAGTTTCAACTGAAGTAGAAGGAGATGGTATAGACTTAAGGTCAACAGAAGCAGATGGCACAGGCGACTCGGACGAAGGAGGTGTAGAGTAAACGGTTGGAACAGGTGTAGAAATACCCTCCGTAGAAGAAAGCTCGGTTGAAAAAGACAACTCATCTGAAGAAACCGTAGGTGGAGCAGACGGCATAGGTGGTTCAGGCATAGGAGCCAGAGGAGGAGGTGTAACTGAATCAGATGGTGTAGGTATAGATTCTATATGCGAAGTTTCAACTGTATCAGTAGAAAGCAATGGTACAGATGTAGAATCGACAGGAGGAGAGGACGGTAAAGATACTTCAACAAAAGGAAGCGTAGATGGAGTGGAAGTAAGATCCGTATGAACAGGTTCAATAGTCTTAGTTTCAGAAGAATCAACTTTGGAACTCACATAAATACCTTCAAGGCGAAAATCCCAAAAGTCTCCATTGCCTGCAACTAATCTATTCTTGGGATCTGCTTTTCCAGAAGAAGAATTTGGACCATAAGCACGAAGATGGTATTGATAAGGAAAACTACCTATTGTAACATACCCACTGGCAAGTTGAAAAGAATCTTCACACGCGTACCCAGAAACTTGAACAAGTGAAACACTTTCACTTCCTTTATCACGGACTTCTTTTTTTGATTTTTCGGAAAAACCTTCCACTTGGAGAAGTGTAGTCTCCCCCGAGACATCACCATAAATCAAAATACGATCAACTTTTTGAGTATCAAATAAACCATCGTCATTTAAAAATGCACCGAGCTTAATCCGAGAATTACCCTGTGCACTATATGCATCCTTATGGACTAGTCCGTATAATGCTATCAACTCACCTTGTTTACTTATATCATCTATATCATCTATAATCGTTTTTTTTCCAATGCGCAGTGTTTGATAATTATTGGATATACTATTAAAAACAATAGTACTGTCTGAAAGACTTATATATGAGACGGATGTATCTATAGAAATACCTTCTTGTGAATCTTCGTTTTTACTTTGGATGAGATAATATTTACTTTGGGTAAGATACCATGTCGAGCCACGCGTTAACTCTAAATCAACAGTAGATGTATCTTCAACACGAATATCTCCTGTAAGCGTAGTGTCCCTAGCTTTTACGGTTATAAAGGAGTCGTATTGAGCTTTAAATAACAAATCACCAGAGATTCTGGTTCCTTCCGATAATTCAAGAGTAGCTTCAGCTCCCAAACCTTCAGTCCCCGTAGCATAAATAGCAATACCATCTGGAACTGTAAGAGACGTCTTTGACAAATAAACCGATGCAGTTCCCAGAACAATTTTTTCTGTTTCTGAACGTTTTTTATCATCTATATTCAACATATCAGCCCATCGATCTGAATCTAATGTATCAAAGTACAGACCATGTACCCCCATCCCATGCACAGAAATATTTGATCTCTCAATATTAATATTTGTTTTCTTAAATTCATCTGATGAATCATAACTCTGAATTAGCTTGCCATTTTTATAGGCATAACCTAAAAAATTTGTAATCAAGAAGCCATGCATATCAGTAAGCAGAATAGAACTATCCCTCAAATGAACAGCTCCCCCTTGAGATATGTCAAAAGCTTCTGGTAATTTATCAACACTTTCATTATCAACTATAGCAGTGTATTTTTCTCCTTTTCCCTCAACCATCATGGTATCGAGAAGATACTTCCCCCCAAATTTTGTTGAAAATGCGCCAATCTCATTAAAAGTAACGGTACCACCTGACATCCTAACAAATGCATCAAGACCACTTACAATCCCTATACCCTTTACATTCAAATTGTCTGGCTTAATCTCAACATTTACACGAACTAAAGCTATATCCGTCTTTTTCCCCGATGCATAAATAGCGTGTGAAGTTCCCTCAATCTTCCCGTCGTTCATTTGAATAACTCCATTGAGAGCACGAAGACCGGGGATATTCTTAAAATTTGAATCCGTTAGAACAAGCTTTCCGCTATCTTGTACGAATGCACCATATTGAGATATTTCATCTGGATTACTACCCGTAACAGTTATACGAGACGCATTAACAATTGTGCCTTGCTTTCCTACATATATAGCAGAAACCGATTTACCTTTAGAAGCGTTTAGAAAATCATAGGTTTTATTTTTGATTACGTGCTTCTTACCATCACTGCATGTATAAAACTGAGCCTCTGAATCACACGAAACTCTAGAAGCGTTAGAATTCGCACTAACAACCACGATTGGAAAAAAAGAAACAGCAGCTGTTGTAAGAGTATATAAAAACTTATAACTTTTAAATATATTAGCCATAACTCTATTACAACCTCTCCCCCCTTATATAAAAGAAGATAACACCTGCAATAACGCTAAGTTAAACATTCGAAAAATGAGAAGTATAAAACTTAAATATTCGTTTTATACTTCATACAAAATTCTATAATTGTGTAAAACTTATCTTATAATTTATGGTTATCTAAAAATGGTAGCGAAGACCCCCAGAAAAACTTACTCCAGAAAAACCAGCCTTGGTAAGCTTGTGCTGATAAGTCACATCTCCATGCAAAGCAAACTTTGAAGACAATTGAGCATTAACACCCAATCCAGCTTCTAGAGAAGAACCAAAAGCCCCTAACTGGAAAGAATCTTTAAAGCGCACAGCTCTTTCTTTGCCAAAATCATGGGCAAAATGAATCTTTCCATAGAAAGAAACATCACGATCTTTTTCAGGTGCAGTAAGAGTCTTTATTAAACGCCCCCCCATACGCACCATCAATTGATCAAGTTTATCCATCTCAATATTAAAATTATCAATATCACGAACCTCATTAAATTGAAGATGTTGATAAACAACCTGAACCTGTGGATCAAAAACAACACCTTCATATCCTGTGGCAATTTTCTGACCACCCATTAAGGAAACACTTAAAGGGTTACCCTTCAATGTTGCAGTCTTACCCCGAGCAGTTGTCAGAACATCTCCCTTAAACAGACCATAGGATAAAAGACCATCAACATAGAATCCTGCATCATGCTGCATACTGCCATAGACTGTAGCAGTCCATTTATCAAATGTACTTTTTTGGCTTTGTGCAACATCTCGAGGCTGTAGAGAGAGCTTTCCATAAGACCCCATAACCCCAAAGGATATAGCACTGTCAACATTTTCAATTTTTTGTAGCAAAACACCTGTCTCTAGCGCATAGTACCCTAGATCCCCTCCATAACCATATTCAAGCGCAGATAAATCTGAAACATAACGATAACTCCCACCATAGCCACGCAAAAATGAAGCAGGATTTTCACGAATTTCCAACATTCCACTAGGATGAGTCCGTACTCTCTCCAACTGCTTATTTTGATTGCTGATATCCATTAAACCAGCATGGAATAAACTATTTGGCAAAAGCAGATAAGTTGGTACCTGAGGAACAACAGATCTTACACCTCGTCGAGACGGAAAAACATTTTCAATCTTAGAAAGACTATCCGCAGAAGACACTGGAACAACATCCGCAGAAGGCGCTGGAACAACATCATCAGAAGAGGTTTGAACAACATCCGCAGAAGATGCTGGAACAACATCATCAGAAGAGGTTTGAACAACATCCGCAGAAGGCGCTGGAACAACATCATCAGAAGATTCTGGAACAATATCCTCAAAAGAAGTACGTGTAGGAGGTGTACGTTTAGAAACCATAGGAGTGCTTCTAGAAACAGCAGGTGTCTGAACATATTCATTTTCTAAACGAAAATTCCAAAATGCTCCTCCATTCAAAGCAAACCTCTGTTTAACATGCTCCTCCCCTCCAGTAGCTTTTGGTCCATAAGAACGAAGAACATATTTATAAGGCGCGCCATCCAATGCAACATACTGCCCATTCAGTTGAAAAGAGTCATACGATGCATCTCCATAAACTTGAATAATTGAAACACTATGCGCTTTTTCATTTTTTCCTTTTAAACCTCCTGCAACCCCTTGTATATGGACTATAGTTTTTCCCCAAACATCACCATGAATGAGGAGCCGATCCGTTACTTGCTTACCACTTGTATCACTAGGATTTAAACATGCATTCAAATGAATCCAAGCACCACTCAACCCCTTATAAACATGACCTTTTCCTTTTCCAATATAAAGCGTTTGATATGCATGATCAGTACTGGACTTTGGTTTTTTAAAAATAATAGAACTATTAGAAAGATCTACCGATGAAATAAACGAAACACTTCTATAATTAGGATCTTCTAATTTTTTATGTCTTGGTTGCAATAAAACCCACTGTGAATTATTTTTCAAGTCAAGCTCAACTTTAGAACTATTATCAACCTGAGTTTGACCGACAAGTGCAGAAGCATCAGCAACAACCTTTATAGAAGAGTTACTATTAACCTTCAGCAACAAATCTCCAAAAAGCTTTGTTTCCTTTAAAGATATATAAGACTTTCCAGATTTACTGCTGTAAAGAGCTATGCTATCTGGGACTACAAAACGCGTCTTTTTCAAATCAACGCGCGATAATTCTTTCTCTAACGAACCATCTGATGCTGCTTTACCTTCAAAATGCATACCATAAAATGCATTACCTTTCACTGTAATATTGGAATCTCCAATATCAATCTGAGGAGCTTTATCTCCCTGCAATAAAAGCCCATGAGCATCAGTAACATCAACAGACCCTTTCATAAAATCAACATAACCATCTTCAGATATGTGAAAAGCTGCCTGACGACCTGCATCCAGCCCTTGATCATCCTTGCCAGTACTCCCCTTGCCGGTAATAGAGACACCCTCTAAAATAAGGTATCCTTTTTCTCCTGCTTTAACCCCAACACTTCCTAGCCTAATTTTTGTATTCGTTAAATTAATTCTACTTCGAGATTTTCCTTCTGCAAAAGCCCCCGTTTTGATTGCATCAATCGATCCACCAGATAGTGTGAGGAAACCACCTTGAGCTTCCACCCCCACTAAAACGCCACTCAACGTAGAATCGCTCAGAAAGACTCCTGCCTGTTCTGATGCCTTTACTCCATATGTCCAAAAATTCTTTTCCGAATTATTCTTTTCATCCGAAATACCCTTAACAGTTATATTTTTGCCACGAATAGTTGTACCTTTCTTAGACGCCTCTATGGCTCCATAAACACTATTAATATTTTTACCCGTTCGTGAATAAACTTTATTATTAATTTCATGCTCTCCACCATCATCACATTGATAAAATGCTATATTCTGATCACATGAAGACTGCTTTTTTTCAGAGGAAACTTGAGATTCAGCATTGTGTGCAAAAACATCAACATTGTGTGCAAAAAAGAGACATGCTGTTGTAAAAGTACATAAGGAGAAACGATTTTTAAATAGATTTACCATAATTACACCATAATTACGCCCCATTATAGAGCAATACATAACGTATCAAGAGGTTCAACCAGAAAATTTAATACGTTTTGGTTTAAAGATAGGAAGTCTATTAATATTTTTTGTGTTTTATGTAAATATGGAATTAAAAAATTACTCAAAAATACAATCTAAATCTGTCGCTTTTACAAAAAAATTGCAAAAATATAACTGAAGAACGACAGAAAAATCACCTTTAAAGTTGTTATTCCAAAATAGCCTTAATCGGTTGACATGCATTAAAAACGCCTGCTTTAACTGCTGTCTAATCCCACCAGAACGGGTATAATCAACATCCTTACGATAGAGATATTATATTGAAACAATATGTATTTGTAAGCAGACAAAACATATACCAAAATTGAAAAACAAGAGTTTACCTATGCCTTTTTAGGCAAACTTCGTGGCAAGACAGCCTAATAAAGAGTAGGAACGTGTAAAAATCAGTTCCTATTTTTACTACCTCCTTTTAATGTAACTTGATAACATTTAAACGCATTCAGAGCCGGATCTTTAAAAAGTAAAGATTATACATGACTTCATCCTGGTATTTAACGCATTCCTTTTAAGAAAACACATTTTCCAAAAACAATATGTCATTATGTTTCTCATTCATCAGTTTTCTCAGATATCTCTCATTTTTGCCATCCCCATTTCACAACGACAGCGGATATAATATAAAGTTCATCGGATATAGCCCTCATTGCGCTTGAGTATCTTCTTTTCCTTTGCCAATTTCTAATATTGTAAATCCTCTCCTCTTAAGGTAATTTTCAAAATTATATTGACTCCTTTCTTAGACGATTATCCCCTTGCCAATCTGACATATAATATGCAAAGAAATGCTTTTTATGGGTTCATCATAAAAGCATTGAAAATATTTCCGCATCCTGAATTAAAAAATATCTTTATCAATCGGCATATAATAAATAATATAATTATCACTCTGAAATACACGTTTTGAAACGATAACGTACAAACTCTTCAAACTTTTCAAAAAAATGAAAGAAGTCCAACCCAAAAGCATATCAAAGATATGCGAAGTTACACTCTCGTAAAAAGGCTATAACACAAAATGAATAGAGAATGAGAAAAAGCCACAAGTCATACTTGTGGCTTTTTCAAAGATTAATCAGAAACAGCAACAAAACTAGAAATGATAACGCAAACCACCAGAGAAACTAGTTCCAGAAAAACCAGCTTTCGTTAGCTTGTGCTGATAAACCAAATCGCCGTAAAGCGCAAATTTTTGAGACAATTGGGCATTAAAACCTAATCCAGTTTCTAACGAAGAACCAAAAGAGCCTAGCTGAAAAGCATCTTTAAAATGCACAAATTGTTTTCCTTCAAAACCGTGAGCAAGATGAAGCTTGCCATAGAAAGAAACAACTTGAGCCTTATCAGTTGCGACCAGCCTCTTTGTTAAACGCCCTCCAACACGCCCTATCCACTGATGAAGTTTTCCTAAATCAATATCAAAGCCATCCACATCAGGCACTTTATTAAATTGAAGATATTGATAAACAACTTGAACTTGCGGATCAAAAACAAAACCGTTCTCCCCCACCATAAACGTTTTACCAGCAGTCAATGAAGCACTTAAAGGATTTCCCTTTAATGTTGCCGTCTTGCCACGTGCAGTTGTTAGAACATCACCTTTAAACAAACCGTAAGACACAAGACCATCAATGTAAAAACCTGCATCATGCTGCATACCACCGTATGCTGTAACTGACCATTTATCAAATGTACTTTTTTGACTCTGCTCAACATTCAAAGGTTGCAAAGAAAATCTCTCGTAGGCCCCGATAATTCCAAAAGAAGTGGAACCATACATATTTTCGATTGCTTTCAGCAAAACGCCTGCCTCTATGGCATTATAATCAAGCTCGCCGCCATAACCATATTCAAGCGCAGAAAGATTTGAAGTATAACGATGATTGCCGCCATAACCGCTCACAAAAAAGAGAGGATTTTCACGACTTTCTAATAAGCCCCCAGAGGAAATTCGTAAAGCTTCTAATCTCTTATTTTGATTGTTCACATTCATCAAACCAATATGACGTAAGGCATTAGGCAAAAGGAGATAAGTCGGAACCTGCGGAACAACAACCCTAACTCCCGGCTTAGGATGAGGCTCCGGAGCTGGTTCTGGTCCTGGAATTGGATCGGGATCCGGTTTAGGTTTAACATCAGAATCTATAGATCTACTTTCAAGGCGAAAATCCCAAAATTCTCCGTTCCCTTCAACTAATCTTTGATCCATGCTTGCTTTTCCCAAATGAGACCCTGGACCATAACTATAAAGCTTATACTGATAAGGTAATTTATCTAATGCTACATAACCACCTTCCAACTGAAAAGAATCTTGCTCTGCTTGTCCAGAAACCTGAATGATTGAAATACCTTGATCATTTCCTCCCCTTCCCGTATATCCTCCTGGACTTCCTGAAACTCCACGCACCTGGAGCTTTGTTTTTCCCGAAACATCACCATGAATTAAAACACGATCAGTCTTTTGATGATCAAGAGCACCACCACTATTCAAGTATGTATTAAGGGAAATAGAGGCACCGCCCTGTGCTTTATAAACTTCACCCCTTCCCTTTCCAATACGAAGAGTTTGATAATCATCAGCAGAAGAAGATTCATCTCTTTTAAAATTAATAGAGCTCTCACCCATAAGACTAACGAGTGAAATAGAAGAATTATGTGCAGCCTCATTTTGATCTTTTTGCAACGGTTGTTGTAAAATCCATTTAGAACGGCCTCCCAAATAAAGTTCGGCATTAGAATTTTTATCAACATGTGTGCGACCTTCAAGAGTAGAAGCATCAGCCAAAACTGTTATAGAAGCACCTTCCTCAGCTTTTAATAAAAAATTCCCTGAACGAAGAGTGCTGTGCACCAACCCCACCGCACCAGAAATAATGTTTCTACCATAAAGAGCCGCATCGTCTAAAACAGAAAACTCTGTTTTATCCAAATTAACAACTTCTAATCGTGGTAAAGCTTTTTCTTCCTCTGATGAAATTTCTTCTTTTTTATCCCCACCTTCACTCCATGGCTTCTCTCCCCGCAAATAGATACCATAAGATCCCTTACCCTTTACAGTAACAGAAGAGGATTTCATATTAACTTCAGTCACAGGAATCTTTGAACCAGAATCTTCATTTGATAAATCTTTAACTTCCTGCAGAGGAATAGAATCGACTGTATTTTCTAATAATATGCCATGGACATCCATAGCACGAATAGTAGTACCCTCTAAATTAACAGCCCCCCCTAAATCCGTATGCACAACCGCACGATCCTTACCTTTGTCACCCTTCCCAGTAATTTTAACATTCTCGAGATTTACCTCCCCACCTAACATCGAAGAAATCCCATGGCTGTTCATAAAATCAACTGATCCACCTGACATCCAAACTTCTGAATGATCATAACTTAAAAGGCTTGCGTTCCCATTAGCGGTCTTAATTTCTGTATCTTCTAAAAGAACAAACGAATTCTCTGTTGCGTCAACACCCTCATTACTTTCCTTAATCTTGCCATTTTTTACCTGAATCACGCCATTACTCGCACGAAGGGCTATAACTGTATTTTTGATAATCGGATCTTTCAAAACAATCTTACCGTTCTCTAATACATGTACCCCCATTAGAAAAGTTTTATCAGCAACTTGACTACTAACCGTCACATCCTCCCCACTAACCCTTGTGCCTATTCCTTTTACCGCTATAGCAGTAGGTTCATCAGGATAATTGGAAACGTTCTTATTCGTAATCCTATAAGATTTATTATCAATTTTAGACTCCCCTTTAGACTCCCCGCAATTATCGCATATATAATACAACCCATTATAGTAATAAAACCCAGGATTCACTCCTCTTCCATCAGAGTCTGCATCTTTAACAGAGTTATCTACATTACCCGTATGCCCATTCCATCCAACCTTTCCACTCAGCTCACGATAATCGCTCCCCCCACGAATACCCTCATCGTTGTCGCCAACATGAATCATATTAGGAGGATAATAATTCCTCCCCCCACTTTCTCCACTAAGAGGAAGCTTATGCTTATTACTCCCGCTAAGATGAGGAGAAGAATTAGCAGAGACAACTGGGATAACCTTTATAACATAAGGTTTACTATCCTTCCCCTCTGCAGCCGCATACACTTCTCTTCCATTTTGAAGCAAAGAGAGGATAGCTGTTGTACAAGCACATAAACATACATGATTTCTAAAAACTTTAATCATAGTTCCCTCGAAACTTTCCTTCCCCTCTCATTAAAAATAAAAGCACCTGCAAAACATCCCATTGCACACCTCAAAACACGAAAAGTGTAACAAAAAGAACATGCATCATGCTCATCTGAACTGTGCAATGAATTATCCCAATACATTTGGCAGAAGCTCTACGCCAAAACCACCTATAAGAGAATAATTAATAATCACACTTTATAGGTGTATAATGCATTCTGTATTTCGTGTAAAGAAAAAATAAAATCAGTGCGTGCAATTAATTAAAAAAACAACTAAACCTTGTGACCTTAAAAAATTAATCCACAAGGAGATAAATAAAACAATGAGTTAAATCAGTGGAAAATAAACTCTCAAAAACGAGTTTTAGAAAACATCAAATATTATATTAGATAATATCAATACAGTACCAAAAAGGATAACCTAACGCATACTGGACTGCTGAACGCTTAAAAAGCCGATAAACGCGAGGCATTCTATCGCACCAAAACAGCATAAATTTTAAGAGAATTCGCTTTAGCGTAGAAAAGTGCTCTCATGCATAAAACAAACTATGTCTTTTTTTGCTCAATCAAGAAGATGAAAAGCTTTTAAGAGCAACACAAGTTGTTACAAAGAAAAAAGGCAGCACAATGTGCTGCCTTTTTTAAAAGGTACATACTGTACCTTATATTAAAACTGATAACGCACTCCTCCGGAAAAACTTGTTCCAGAAAAACCAGCCTTATTAAGTTTATGTTGATAGAGAATGTCAGCATGTAGAGAGAACTGTGGCAACAATTTGGCATTAACGCCTAATCCAGCCTCTAATGAAGAACCAAAAGCTCCTAACTTGAAAGCATCCTTGAAATGCACAGACTGTTTTCCTTCAAAACCATGAGCAAGATAAAGCTTACCATAGAAAGCAATAGCATTCACGCCTTCAGAACCTGTAGGAATCTTGGTTAAGCGTCCACCAACACGTGCTACCCACTGATTAAGGTTACCCATTTCAATATCAAAATTGTCAATATCACGAGCTTTATTAAACTGGAGATGTTGATACACAACCTGAACCTGCGGATCAAAGACAAAACCCTTATATCCTGTCGCAATTGTCTGACCACCAGCTAAAGAAACACTCAAAGGATTACCTTTTAATGTTGCTGTTTTACCCCGTGCAAGAGTGAGAACATCACCTTTGAACAGACCATAGGATAAAAGACCGTCGACATAGAAGCCAGCATTATGCTGCATGCTACCATATACCGTAGCAGTCCATTTATCAAATGCACTCTTCTGGCTTTGCTCAACATTCAAAGGCTGCAGAGAAAGTTTTCCATAAGTTCCCATAACGCCAAAGGATATAGCACTGTCAGCATTTTCAATAGTTTGCAGCAGAACACCTGCCTCTACACCATGATAGTCAAGATCACCTCCGTAACCATATTCAAGTGCGGAAAGATCTGAAGCATAACGGTAACTTCCACCATAGCCGCGCAAGTATAAAGCGGGATTTTCACGAACCTCTACCATTCCTGTAGAAGTCATCCGTAACGTCTCCAACTGCTTATTTTGATTGCTAATATCCATCAAACCAGCGTGGAATACGCTATTAGGCAAGACAAGATAAGTTGGAACCTGTGGAACAACAGACCTTACAAATTGTTCAGGAAGGACAGCAGATCCAACAGACTTAACATACTGATTTTCTAGACGGAAGTTCCAAAACTCCCCACCATCCTTAACAAACTTCTGTTGCACATGCTCCTGTTTCGAAGTCGCTTCTGGACCATAAGCACGAAGAGTATATTTATAAGGTGAGTTTCTCAGTGCAACATAATTGCCATCGAGTTGGAAAGAGTCCTTCTTCGCTTGACCATAGACCTGAATAACTGAAACACTGTGAGCAATTTTTCCATTCGCTCTAGCATCTCCTACATTGGCCGCATCACCCCGTACATGTATTTTCGTTTTTCCAGAAACATCACCATGAATGACAAGCCGATCAGTGACTTGCTGATTACTCGGATCACGAGGATTTAAACGTGCATTGAGATGAATTGCAGCATTACCCTGTGCCGCATAAACTATTCCTTTCCCATTTCCAATATGGAGAGTCTGATATTTTCCTTCAGATTCCGAAGATGCAAAATCAATAGTACTATTTACAAGACTTACAGAAGAAATGCATGAATCCACACATCCTAAATCTGGAGTACCCAAATTCCTCTGTGCACTTCTTTTTAGAATCCACTCTGATTGATTAATTAAATCTAATTTTGCATAAGAACTTTTATCAACGCGCACATCGCCTTTAACAATAGAACTATCAACCAAAACCGATATATTGGAATCATTGTCAGCCTTCAACAACAAGTCACCAACAAGAGTTGTTTTATTTTCTAATGAAACATGACCACCAGAATTATTACCATAGATCGCTATACCACTTGCAACTTCAAAATCAGTTTTTTTCAACGAAACTGTCCCTGTTATGCTTATAGGTGTTTTCTCCTGTTTGGATACAGTACTCCGCTTAACAACAATTGCTTTCTCAGTTGCTAAATCCTCACTCCGATTTTGTTGACTCGCTTCTTTCTGTATTCCCCCATCAAAATATATACCATAGGTTCCATCACCTTCCACTCTAACAATAGAAGACTCGATATTTGCATGATTCGTAGTAGGACGAACCTCAGAAGATCTCCTTCTCCTAGAAGAGCCGGTCTCAACCACATTATCATCAGACTTCATAATCCACAAAGCATGAGCATCAGTCACAACATTCCCATTCTTAAAATCAACAGAAGCATTATCACTCAACAGAAAAGCTGCACGCCCAAAGTTATCTGCGGAATCTAACTTACCCTGTCCTTTTTTCGCAGTAATATCAACTTTGTCTAACTCAACGCTTCCCCCAGCTTCTGACCTCACAGCCACTCCTTTTGTCAGAGTAATAGCCCCAGAGTCCATAGACACCTTACCAGCTAGACTTACCAAACCAGCCGCAGCCAAATCCCCCGTCACGTTAATTTTTGTATCCTTTAAATTAACAGATGATCCAGAACCCGCCAAAGCGCCTACATAAAGCGCATCGACTGTTCCATCAGTCATCTTAACCTTTCCGCCACTTTGTGCTTCAAGCCCAATCACAGAAGACTGGATTTTTGATTTCTTATCCAAAACAACTTCTCCATTGTCTTCTGCAAGCACAGTACTCACGCGCTTTGATGTAGTAAAATCAACATTATTTTCACTATCAGAAAAATCCGCACCACTAATGATAGCTCCCTCTAACTTAATAACCGTATCCTGATTTTTTACATGTATAGGATGCTGAGCTTTATCACTTGCCTTCAATGTAAAGTTTTTTATTGTCCGCGATTTACCATCACTACACAAATAAGTAGTCCGTGATTTCTTCTCACCATTATTTACATCATCACATGTAGAAGCAATTGCTTCCTTAGAAGAAACATTCCCATTAGCAGAATGACTAGGCACAAGAATACGCCCAACAGATTCCTTAGAAAGCGCAACAGGTTTTACGGTAGTCTCAGAAGTAGAAGGCTTTATGGAAGCTGCTGATTTTATAGATGGAAGCCTATTCGATATAGTGTGCCCAGATGATACAGAAATCCCATCTGTCGATATCACAGAAATCCTACCTGTATCAGATCTCCCAAGTGAATTAGCTCCTGAAGATATTAAAGTTACCGAATTTACAGATGAAGGAGATGAATTGGACAAAACAGAATATACGTCATGCCCAGATGTCTCAGATCTTACAAGATTAGTAGATGCGTCCCCCCCAGATACAGTAGAAGTAACAGGAGATTTAGTAGGAGAAGGAGTCGATACTACTTCAGATGTTCCAGCCCTCCTCGGATCAGTAGATGCGCCCCCCTCAGATACAGTAGAAGTAACAGGAGATTTAGTAGGAGAAGGAGTCGATACTACTTCAGATGTTCTAGCCTCCCCCTGATCAGGAGATGCATCTCTTTCAGATACAGTAGAAGTAACAGGAGATTTAGTAGGAGCAGGAAGAGACGCTACAGTTTCAGATGCTTCACTCTCTACACCGTCAGATTCACCGTCTGTACGATCTTCATCACTTGTTACCAGTCCTTCATCATAACTGGAAGTTTCCCCTAGAATATAAGAATCCGTCCCCCTATTACTTTCACCAACAGTTTCCTCAGTTGCCAAGGTATGTAGAACAGTAGATGAAGGGTTTGATATTGTAGAAGGCTCATTTCCAGCTTCTTCATGACTTACATCACCTATATCAGATCTTACAAGATCAGTAGATGCGTCCTCCCCAGACCCAGTAGAAATAACAGAAGACGTAGTAGGAGAAGGAAGAGACGTTACAACCTCAGATACTTCACTCACTACACCGTCATATCCACCATTTGTAAGATCTTCTTGACCTGTATCAGATATCAAAAGTGTATTAGGTACAGCAGGGTCTACAGATTCAGATCTCTCAGATACACCAAGAGTAACAGAAGGCTCAACAGTCTGAGTAAGTCCATATTCATCTGTTGTCCCCATTAATCCATCTTCTGCTTCCGGTAATGGAGAAGGTCTATCTGGACCTAGAGAATTTACACCCACTATAGTATAACCACCATAATCTGTATCAAAATCATCGTAATCTATTATATCATAACCATCGTAACCTATTATATTATACTCTACTTCCTCTGCATTCTGACGAGAATATTCACCACCAGAAAGAAGATAAATACCCGTATCTCCATCACTTGTTACCAGTTCTTCACCATAACTGAAAGTTCCCTCCGGCATATAAGGATTCGGGTTCCTTCTACTTTCATTTCCATTAACAGTCTCCCCAGTTGTCACGGTCTGTAGAGGAGTAGATGAAGAACCTGATGCTCTAGAAGAGTTATCTTCATCCCCTGCTTGATTTACATCACCTGTATCAGATCTCTCTACAGCATCTACTTTTAAGTCAGGACTAGAGGGGCCTGCAGGTAAGTCAGAACTAGGGGAGCCTGCAGGTAAGTCAGGACTAGAGGGAAGTGCAGGAGCAACCTCTCTTATACCAGCAGCGGCATCGCCTTGCTTTTTTTCGCTAACCTCAACACTATCAAGATACTCAAGATCAGGAACTATATTAAATAAACGAGGAGCAGGCCATATATTATATTCCGCTAAGACTATTTCTGATGCCAAAGGAGGTTCTACCTTAGTACCATCTGCAGCTTCTATTTTACCTTCTAACCGGTAATCCCAAATCTGTTTACTGTTTGCCAATTTATTATCGAAATACTTCATCTTCGGAGGTGTCACTGGACCGTAAGCACGAAGGATATACTGATAAGGTGAACCGCCTATCGTAACATACGCATCATTCAGCGTAAAAGAATCTTTCCTCGCCTCCCCATAAACCTGAATAATTGAAATACTCTGAGGTTTATAACCTTGAGCATCCTGAACTTGTTGAGCATCACCATTCCGTCTAATTGAATGCACATGCACCTTAGTTTGACCAGAGACATCACCATGAATTAAAAGCCTATCAGATAGCTGAGAATCCCCTGATGCATCAGCCGGCACAGATGCACGGAAATAAATATGAGAATTCCCAGAAGCGGTGTAAACTGCGCCTTTCCCATTTCCTATACGAAGCATTTGATAACTATCAGCTTGTTGATCAGCTTGTTGATCAGCACCATTTCTAAAAGGCAAAAACGAAATAGTAGAATTGTCAAGTCTTACAGATGAAATACATGAATCCTTACAACTGTTAGCGTTCTTTGCAAATCTACTTTTCGTTAAATGCCATTTCGATCCATTGAACAAAAAAAGCTTACCCTGAGAACCTACTTCAACATTAGCTTCACCTCTAACTATAGAATCATTAACAAAAACAGACACTTCAGAAGTAGATCTAGTTTTTAAGAATGAATCACCAGAAACATTTGATCCGCTATCTATAAGGACAGAGCCTCTCACATAATGACCTGAAATGGCTGTACCATCTGGAACCTTAAGAGTAGTGTCTTGCAAAAGAACTAAAGATTCCTTATTTTGTAATTGGTTACTTTTTCGACTCTGTTCTGGATTTTGACTCTGTTCTGGATCATCGGGTTGATTATCAAAATATACGCCAATAGACCTTTCGCCTCTCAAGTTTATAGTTGAAGATTTTATAGAAGCCCTAATCTTAAAGTTCGGTTCATCGATTCTTTCTTCAGCGATTCTGTTTTTATCGATTTCTGCCCTTGTCTTTTCTCCTAAAATTTGGGGTATAAGATAGTTAACATAGTCCGAAGAAGCAAGAAACTCGGTACTGGCTTCATCTATCCCAATATGCTTCACGCTTGTAGCATCATTTCCTCTATTATTGTTAGAATTTTCATCATCATGGCCAAAGGCCCATACACCAATAACATTTGAATGATTAATGTTTTCATTTTTAAAGGAAATAAAACCTCCTTCTACAAATGAAAGGCTACTCACTAGCTGTGTTGCATCGTTAGGGTTGCTTCCATTGATTATAACACTAACATTATCTAGTTGAATGATTCCTCCCTTTTCTGCCGAAACTACAGTTGCACCTATCGGCACAGCAACCTTCCCCGATTTCATGTCTATTACTGATCCCTTGGAGACACGGAAAGCAGTTACCTCATCACCTAGAAGATCTTCTTCTTCTTCATCTTCATCTTCATCTTCTTCATCTTCACTACTTAAAACCCACTGTTGTCCCGACACATTCATCTCTGTATCACGCAACATAATAAGTGATTCATTTATAGCCTCAGCACCCATAATTGCATTCAAGACTTTCCCTTTTTTCATAACGATCTTTCCACCATTGAAAGCAAAAAGCCCAGTGTCAAAATCACGAACCCATGAGTCTTTCAATTCAATCACTCCATCTTGTAATACAAATACAGCGCTCCCATATTGCGGCACTGCACCCTGAGCATCCTGATTAGCATTTGCAGTAGGTCGGTTCCAAAGAGATGAAGAGTACAATTTAACAATTGTCGGTTTAGCAGTTTCCGCTGATCCTCCAACAACATCAACACTTCCCACTGTTAAAGCATTACCGCCCTCCTTTTTCACTATAACCGTACTATACTTCATTGAGTGTTCTGTTCTATCATTACAAACAACAGGTAATAAAGGAGCATTAAAATCTTTATAACTCGCTACATTACATGCATTGGCGCCACCCTGGACACCGCCAGCACCAAGGCCACCAGCACCAAGGCCACCAGCACCAAGGCCACCAGCACCACCAGCACCAGCAGCACCAGGAACAGCACCAGCACCAGCACCAGCACCAGGAACAGCACCAGCACCACCAGCACCAGGACCAGGACCAGGACCAGCACCACTCGCTATCGAAGCATCAACACCTTGTAAAAGGAAAAGAGCACTCGCTGTCAGTGCGTACAGACTTGTACGCTTTTTAAATACATTGATCATATGTCAAACTTTCTAAATAATGTTGCAAAAACACTAGAATTAAGTGAAAATGAGGTAAGTGAACAATTTGTAACATATGTTAGTCAACTTTACAACATAGTGTTATTTATTTACTCTTCATTTTGTGCATAAAAATACCAAAGTTAAGTTTTTAAGTGCGCAAACCCTTGTAATATTAGATAAAAGGATAAAATCACGATGATAAAATATATGAAACGGATGACTTCTGTTTTACTGGTTGCAATCAGCTTTGCAACAGCTTTATGGACTCATACGAGTATTGCAAATACGAGTACTCAAACAAATATAACGATTAATCATGTTTCAGGCACGACTTCTGTTCCCGCTTCTCCGCAAAAGGTTGTTGTGTTTGATATTGCCTCTCTTGATAATATGAATCGCCTTGGTATCAAAGCGGTTATCGGTATTCCTGAAGGTAAAAAACCATCCTATCTGCAACAATTTGATGATGCAAAATATGAAAAAATTGGTACCCTTTTTGAACCCGATTATGAAAAAATTGCCACCCTTCAACCTGATTTGATTATTATTTCCTCCAGAACTCAAGCAAAATATAATGATTTATCCAAAATCGCTCCAACAATTGATCTAACTGTAGGAAATGAAAACTCTCTTGCAGATATTGAACGGAATGTGTCTATTCTTGGCAAAATTTTTGGCAAAGAAAAAGAAGCTGCAGAAGAAATTGCAAAACTCAATGAAACTTTAGCTGAAGTTCGTAAAAATACTAAAGGAAAAGGCCAAGGTCTTGTACTCATGACTTCTGGTGGAAAAATCAGTGCCTTAGGACCAAAGTCACGTTTTGATATTTTGCATTCCGCTTTCGGAATTGCCCCTGCAACCGATAAACTCACTGTACAAAAACATGGACAGCTCATTTCTCCTGAATTTATTCTTGAGACAAATCCTGATTGGTTGTTGGTGATTGATCGCGATGCCGCAATTGGACGGGAAGGGCAATCCGCAGCACAATTGCTTAACAATGAGCTTGTTCACCGCACAACAGCAAGCAAACAAAACCAAGTTATTTATTTGGACTCTTGGAGCTGGTATCGTGCAAGTGGTGGTTTAACGGGACTCTTTGAAACCGCTAAGCAGATCAATGAAGCCTTTACAAAGAGCAAATAAGCGTACAAAAGAGCTTGCTTGCTATATAAATAAAATTTAAAAGCAGAGATTGTTTATTAAGCAGTCTTTGCTTTTTTTAATTTTGTTAGAAAATGATTTAACGTGAAGAATTACTGGATAACCATAACACTTCTCATTCTCCTGTCTATCCTCAGCATTTTTGTTGGTTATTCTGATGTCACACCTTCTGACCTTTTCGCAGCCGATCCCCATGCGTGGCTTATTTTTTGGCAAACCCGTCTTCCTCGTACCATTGCAATCCTTTTAGTAGGTGCATCACTTGCACTTTCAGGTATGATTATGCAACTATTGACACGCAATCGCTTTGTCGAACCATCAACCGCTGGAACTGTTGAATCTGCTTCCCTTGGTATTCTTTTTATTATGATTTTTCTGCCCGATATTTCTGTTTTAGGAAAAATGGTCGTTGCGACACTTTTTGCCATGACAGGCACTTTACTTTTTATGTTTTTATTGCGCCGCATTCCTCTAAAATCTGCTCTCATTGTACCCCTTACAGGGATTATGCTAAGCTATATCATTGGCTCTTTAACCAATGCCATTGCAGATTATGAAATGTTACTTCCCTCTCTTCAAGCTTACTTATTTGGCAGTTTTTCAATGGTTCTTGAAGGAAAATATGAGCTCTTATGGCTATCCCTTCCCCTTTGTATTCTGGCCTATTGTACTGCTGATCGCTTTACGGTTGCAAGTTTGGGAGAAGATTTAACCAATAACCTTGGATTGAATTATCGTGTTGTCATGTTTTTTGGTCTTTTTATTGTCGCCTCAATCACTGCTGTTGTTGTCTGTACCATTGGCCGTATTCCTTTTGTTGGACTCATTGTGCCCAACCTTGTGTCAAATTTCATGGGCGATAATATGCGCCGTACTGCTCCTTGGGTGGCCATCAGCGGTGCAGGATTGGTCTTGATTTGTGATCTTGTAGGACGAATAATTCATCCCTCTCTTGAAATTCCCATAAGCACTATGATGGGTGTAATCGGTAGTTTTATTTTTATGATACTGCTTTTACGCTGGAGAAAGCGTCTTGGATAGAAGAAGAAAAACAATATGTGTACTAACAACACTTATCATCATAGCATGTACTGTCATTAGTCTTTACATGACGTGGAATATCAATGTTTATACATGGACATTTCGTCTTACAAAACTTTCCTCTCTGCTTCTTATTGCCTATGCAATAAGCGTTTCTACGGTTTTATTTCAAACAATCGTTAATAACCGTCTTCTTACCCCTTCAATTATGGGATTTGATCAGCTTTATATTTTAATAAAGACTGTTCTGATATATTTTGTAGGCTCTCTTTCTTTGCCCTTTTTAAATGAAGAAGGACAACTCATTCTCGAAGCCCTCATTCTTATTCTTTTTTCAATAAGCCTTTTTCGCTGGCTCTTTTCAGGAAGCCTAAAAGGACTTCATTTGACGCTTTTAATTGGTGTTGTTTTAGGCGGCTTCTTTTTCAGTTTACGGATGTTTATGCAATTGCAACTAAATCCAGACCAAATGATGAATTTAACGGATATTATGTTTGCAAATTTTAATAAATTTAATACATCACTCATAAGCTTTGCCACAATCATTGTCTTCATTGTGAGTCTGATTGGATGGCATTCCCGTCATCTTCTTGATATTTTGGCTTTGGGACGTGATAATGCTCTTAATCTTGGCGTTAACTACCACAAAAGTGCGACAGCTGTCCTTATTTTTGTTTCCATTCTCGTTTCCATTTCTACCGCATTAGTAGGCCCAGTCACCTTTTTTGGACTGTTGGTTGCCAACCTTTCCTATGAACTTTCTCCTCAAGCAAAACACAGTGTTGTTGTGCCGATTGCAATATTATTAGCGATTATTTGTTTGGTGGGAGGACAATTTATTTTAGAACAAATTTTTCACATGGCAGGACGTTTAAGTTTTATCATTGAATTTTGTGGGGGTATTGTTTTCTTAATATTACTGATGAAGGGAAAACTAAAATGATTGAGATCAATCATCTTTCCAAGGCTTACGGAGCACGATTGATTATCGATAATTTATGCCTTCATCTTCCCAAAGGGGGGATTATTTCTCTCATTGGGCCCAATGGTTCGGGAAAATCAACTCTTTTAATGCTGATAAGACGTCTTTTGCCACACCATAATGGTACAATTCATATCGACGGCTTTGATATTGATACAATGCCCCACGATATTTTGGCTCAAAAACTCTCAATTCTGCGTCAAGATAATCCTTTATCCTTCCGTTTAACCGTGTACGATTTAGTAAGTTTCGGACGCTATCCTTATTCAAAAGGCTGGTATACACATGAAGATAAACAATTTATCGACAGTTCGCTACGCTATCTCGGCTTACAAGATTTAAAAGATCATTTTTTAGATGAGCTTTCTGGCGGTCAGCGTCAACGCGCTTTTATAGCCATGGTTATCTGCCAAGATACTGATTATCTTCTCTTAGATGAACCATTAAACAATCTGGATATGAAACATGCCGTTTCTATGATGAAGCAGTTACGCCGCACAGCTGATGAACTGAAAAAAACCATCCTTATTGTCATGCACGATATTAATTTCGCCTCATCTTATTCAGATATGATTGTTGCACTAAAAAATGGAAAAGCAGCCTATTGTGGAACTCCCAAAGAAATTATGCAACCAGAAATCCTTAAAGACATTTATGATGTTGATATTCAAATTAAAACAATCAATGACATTCCTATCGCCCTTTATTATCGATAATCTAAAGATTTTTTGCGCTTGCCTACACTGTAGAATCTGCTAGAGATGATAAAATTGGCTTATTGGGGAATAGTTTAATGGTAGAACAGCGGACTCTGACTCCGTCAATCTTGGTTCGAATCCAAGTTCCCCAGCCAGTGTTGTATGTATGTAGCTTGTTGTAGCTTTTGTAGCTTGCCAGTGTAGCTTGCCAGCGGGTTTTGTATATTTTGCCACTAGGTTTTGTACCAATTTATTTTTTTTCAAAGAGTTTTAAAGTGGTTCTCAAAGGATCTTCAAAGACCTTTCAAAGATCATTTAAAGCCTCTTTTTCTTTTCTGCTCAAAATCACAATTTGAGATGATCAATCAAATTGACTGATAATTTTTCTGTATCCTAAGCACATTATTCAGAACATTATTAAAAAGAGAAGCGTTTAAGGAATTCGGTCAACTTGACCAAATTGCTCTTCAGTCTGCAATTGTGCAACGTTTGCACCATTACTCCTTTGAGGAATTGGGTAAACATTACCCTATTGCTGTACTCATGCAATTGGATCAACTTGATCCTATTTCTCGTTTTAGCAATTGGTGCAAGTTGCACCTATTCCTTACCTCCACACCAAAGTGCGAACTTTTGATTTTGGTCTCAATACTCTTCAACACCGATCAAAGGGTCAAGTTGACCCTTTGATTTTTTGTCACTCAGAGGTTTTCTTTTCTCCTGCCTCTTTTCCCTTGTTTGGTGCCTCAAAGGTGATTTCTGTGGTGTATCCGCTTTGTTTTTCATAGCAGTGGGTGACAGTGGAAGCTTTCCATGGCCCATTGATTTGCCCACGAAACCCTTGCAATAAAAGAGGTTGATCCGCCATGATTTCTGGTCGCCCCTCAAGGGTCAAAGAACCACTGCCCACAGCACGACACAACCTGTCCGACTCGGAAGCAGCAGCAGCTCGTGCTTC
>NZ_JBHILW010000109.1:0-540 GCF_042193565.1 Bartonella sp. SD1336NMGDW | reverse complement strand
TGAATTGAACAATGGCACGGAAAATAAGTAAAGACTGTTTATACTGTTTAAAAAAGTGGGAAGGTTTGCGCTTGCAGGCTTATCAAGATGCTTCTGGCGTGTGGACCATTGGTTATGGTCATACGAAAAAAGCCGGTCAACCAACAGTTGTTGAGGGTATGGTGATTACAGAAAAAAAAGCCGAAACCATGCTTTTAGCAGATTTGCAGCAATATGAGAGAGCGGTAGAAAAAGCAGTTTGTGTGAATTTAAGCGACGAGCAGTTCGGCGCTCTTGTTTCCTTTTGTTATAATGTAGGTATTGCAGCTTTCCAAAGCTCTACATTGCTTAAAAGGCTTAATCGGGGGGATTATGAAGCAGTTCCCTTTGAATTACAAAAATGGACCAAAGCGGGAGGCAAACGTTTACAAGGTCTTGTACACCGGCGGGTAGCAGAGGCAGGGCTATGGGCGAAAGGAGCTTTTGTTTCTTCTAATTATCAAACAGTAGAAACGAAACAACCAACAGGGTTTCTCAAAGCAGAAGCATTGGCACCGATTA
>NZ_JBHILW010000108.1:0-555 GCF_042193565.1 Bartonella sp. SD1336NMGDW | reverse complement strand
ATGAAAGGTTCTGATTTAGATAAATTAAAAACAGCTTACATTGGTCGTGGTGGTAAAGGCAATGACAGTAACATTTTGTGCAATGGTGGTAGAACAATGATCAAAGGGCTTGTTACAGCAGAAGGAGGATATTCCGTTTCCATGACTCTCGTTAACTTTGGAGGGAAAGGCGGCGATGGAGGAGGAAACAGAGAGGGCATTAGTGGTGAGAGTTTTATTTTTTCTGGTGGGAATGGTGGAGGAAGTGGAGTCGACGGCAAGAGAGCTGGTACCGGTGGAAGTTCGTTTCTTGGCGGCGGCGGCGGTGGTGGTGGTCAATGCAAGGGTTCTATCATGGGGCAGGGTGGTGAGAGTTACAAAGGTGGTAACGGTGGTAGAGGTGGTAAAGAATGTGGTGGCGGCGGCGGGGGATATTTCGATGGGAAATCCGGAGGCGACAAAATTGGCGGCGACGGTGGTGACGGAGCAGTACTCATAAAGGTATATTTATAAGGTGAATTGAACAATGGCACGGAAAATAAGTAAAGACTGTTTATACTGTTTAAAAAAGTGGGA
>NZ_JBHILW010000107.1:0-557 GCF_042193565.1 Bartonella sp. SD1336NMGDW | reverse complement strand
GCCAATATCCGTGGTCTGTCACTCATTCAAGTTTCTGGAAAAGCAGAAGAAAACTCTTTCAAACTTGTAAATGGCTACACCACAAGAGGTGGTTTACCAGATATGTATACACTACGTGCCTATGGACCAGACTCAAGCCAAGGCAAAGCCAATATTGCGCAGAACCTGTTTGATGAAAAGAATGAAAATTTCTGGGATTTCCGTTTGCAACCAGAACTGCTTGGAAATGGTTCTGGTTCTGGCTCTGGTTCAACTCCTGATCCTGAAACAAATATCCCTGCCGTTGCCCCTGTACCACAAACTGCAAGCTATTTGGTCATGCCAAATGCTCTCTTCTACAGTGGATTAACCGATATGGCTAAACAAAACGCGCTCTTAGCCAATATCAGAACATCCGTCTTAGGAAAAGAAGAGGAAAAACAAACCGGTTTCTTCCTCTATACTTACGGAAACACAGGAACTTTATCTTCTGAGCGTGGTCCTCTCAAATATGGTTATGGCGCTGATATCCGCTATGCTGCTCTCCAAGCCGGTGTCACATTAGCAGCAATTGAAGG
>NZ_JBHILW010000106.1:0-568 GCF_042193565.1 Bartonella sp. SD1336NMGDW | reverse complement strand
ATGATCACCGTCTTGTGTTCGATGTTTTCTGTCCTTTTTGGCGCATATCTATTCACTTTTGGAACATAATTGGCAAAAAGACATTGTATCTCCAGCATATTCAAGGAGATAAAACATGGAAACTCGCATTCCTGAAGACACACCATTCGATACGAATTTTCTAGGAGAAACATCTCTAGAAGAAAAGTATTCATTCTTTCACACACCCATTTCATGGTCCGCAATCTTTGCAGGACTGGTGAGCGCCCTTGCCACCTCAATCTGCCTCTCTTTTCTGGTAGCCGCTTTAGGCTTAAGCCAAATGGATTTCACCTCTTCAACCCCATTTGAAGGCTCTTTCCTCTCCTTTGGCGTGGGTTCTGTTATCGTTACACTGATTAGCCTAGCCTTGGGAGGCTTTGTAGCTGGACGTTTTGCTGAATCGTCGGGAACGGTTCATGGCTTTCTCACTTGGGCTCTCATCACATTGCTGATGACCCTCCAAGCCATCCACGTGGTTTCTAGTACAGCAAAGATAGGAGCTAAAACGGCTCTAGAAAACAGCTCTATGATCCAACAAACCGTAGAC
>NZ_JBHILW010000105.1:0-576 GCF_042193565.1 Bartonella sp. SD1336NMGDW | reverse complement strand
GCGTTCAAGCGCATCAAGACGCTTCATGATTTGTCGAAAGGTATCACTTAAGAGATGTGCGTCATTCATGCCCCCACCTCATTGTCCCATGAAATCAAACCACTTTTGAGTTGTCCTTCATCACAAAAAATATCCTGTCCCAACTGATGCAAATCTTGGTGCCATTCCACCACGCTTATCGATACACCACGCTGCTTAATCGCCGCGGAAATAATCGGTTCAATTTGCACCTCACGCGGGGCACTCAAATGCGTTAGACCCCACAATTGCCCACTATGACAAAGTACCGCAATGGCTTCTGCCAAAAGCCAACTGGAAACATCACGCTCTTTACCTGTGGTAATAATAAAAGCCCCTAAATGAAGATCAGCACTCATCTGTCCAGAAGCAACAGAAATTAAACGGCTTTCTAACACCGCAACACGCACAGCTGGTGCCACCAGCATCTGTGTTTCAAGTTCTTCTAAATTAAAACGTCCAAATTGACAGCCGCAATCACGCACATCCGGCAAAGCGCCTTTAAGGCTTCTTATCACCGCTTCACGAAACTGATTAATGCGCCCTGCTTGTGTGATC
>NZ_JBHILW010000104.1:0-579 GCF_042193565.1 Bartonella sp. SD1336NMGDW | reverse complement strand
TAAGTGATGGAAAGCAGGATTACGTAAACTTGGAAAATCATAAAAATGACTTTGTTGGTACAAAGATTGGCAAAAATCCTTACACTTTTGAGCAAATACCTCCTGGAAGTGGTCCTTGGAAAGAAGCAGGGCAAATATTTAAGGGTTATCCAAGTGTTCATGCTTGTTATGGACATCCAAGTGATGCTTGTACAAAGTTCTATGGTTTACCTAATCGTACGCCAATTTATTCAAAATATTCAGGGAGGAAAAAATGAAACAAATCTTGAAATTATTAAGCGGAATAGTTTTGGTTAGTGTAGCTGGATGTAACATTGATAAGCCTTCTCCAGGGGCTCTGAGTATGTGGGAGAAACCTGGTGCAGATTTTACGGAGATAGGAAAAGCATTGTTAGAATGTGGTATGCCAACCCCTTATGATGTTTTTCCAGAAAACCAACAGCAGAGTATTAATGCTAAAGCAACAGTTGATGCTTGCATGGTTCAAGCAGGATTCCGCTATAAAGATCAAAGAGGAGGGGGGTGGTGTTATACTTTTAAAGAGAAAAACTTGCCGATTTGTCGTCCAGGTGCTGTCAT
>NZ_JBHILW010000103.1:0-581 GCF_042193565.1 Bartonella sp. SD1336NMGDW | reverse complement strand
ACCTTGACATCAAGAGTGCCACCCGCTTCAATCGTGCCGTAAACAGCATCATAAGTGCGCGTGGTTGTTTTGGTATCAGTATAATGTCCCTCATCTTTAATGCCTCCCGTAGTACACCCTAGATTACCGAATGTTTTGCAATTTTTTTCCCTGCGATGTGTGTCAGTTACAATCTTGGTTTTTTCAATTAAATCACGCCCCTCATTGAGTAGCGTATCACCCTGCATTTCAATATTGCCATTAGCAGCAATTAAGCTATAGCTATTACGGATATCGCCGGCATGAACCGTGAGATGACGTCCTACTAAAATCTGTGCAGCTCCATTGGTAAAATGAGGCTGCTGACGAATGATCGTAGTGTCAACATCTTCCTTTATCTGGTGGTGTCTAACCTTGGTTTTTTTCCATTTTCCTCGCACGTAACTGTGACCAACCACTTTATCGGTAACTTCAACCCCACCTTCACGCATGTTGGTAAGCGCTGAGACATCGAAGGTCATATCACCTAAGACAGCTTCTAAAAGACCCGAGCTGTTGATCACATGACCAGCCCGCTCTCCACTTAAGCCACGGATGATGAG
>NZ_JBHILW010000102.1:0-582 GCF_042193565.1 Bartonella sp. SD1336NMGDW | reverse complement strand
TGCAAGCCCTACCGTTAATGGTATTCGTGATGTGTGGTCACAAACCATTGTCAGTGGTCTCACCCCTGCGCAACTTGCTGATATTTTGCAACAGGCAGCACAGGGGCATCCAGAGCAGTTTTTTCAACTTGCCGATGTTGTGGAAGAGCGGGATTTGCATAATGGGGCTGTGCTTGGCATGCGCAAAAATGCCCTTACAGGGGTGGAGCCTGGAGTGATTGCCGCAAGCAACAGTGCACAGGACAAAAAGATTGCGGATGCGGTGCGAGAAGTGATTAGTGCACCTACTTTTGTTGATGATTATGTGACGGATTTGTTAGATGCTTTGGGAAAAGGCTATGCGGTTGTTGAAACTTTGTGGGACAAGAGTGCCAAGGAATGGTGGCCGGTTGCTTGGAAATGGCGGGACCAGCGGTTTTTTCAATTAGATCGGCGGGATGGTTTTCATTTGCGTTTAAAAGAAGAGGGGTCTCACTATGGTATTGAGTTGCCTGCTTATAAATTTTCTATTCACAGACCGAAGTTAAAAAGTGGGTTGCCTATCCGCACGGGGCTTGCACGGCTTGCAGCTTGGGCTTTTTT
>NZ_JBHILW010000101.1:0-590 GCF_042193565.1 Bartonella sp. SD1336NMGDW | reverse complement strand
CACGCACAAGAAAGTGCACAACAAGGGCTTTATGCAGCCAGTGAGGCGAAGGATATTGCCAATGCTGCATTCAATACAGCGAAAGATGCGCAAGATCACGCTGTAGATGCGAAAAATACCGCTGAGTCCGCACAAAAAACAGGAGACAGGGCACAAGCTGTGGCAAGTGTCGCACAAGAAACAGCGGATAGTGTACAGAAAAAAGTTGATCTCATTCAACCTCTTGCAAAAAAAGACTGGATTGATGGCATAAAGACAGTGGATGCACTTATCTCACCAGCCAAACTGATGGCTTCAATCAAAGCAAATAGTAGCAATAGCAGCGGCGCTGGTAGCGGCAACAATGGTGGCGGGGTTAGAAAACCTGTTGAAATTCTGATGACAGAAAGCGGAGATATTCCATTGCCTGATGGTATTAATGCTGACACCGATATCGAAGTATGGGCTTGGGGCGGTGGAGGTGGAGGCGTTAAAGATGGCGGCGGCGGCGGCGGTCAATGCGTGCATGTTAAAATGAAAGGTTCTGATTTAGATAAATTAAAAACAGCTTACATTGGTCGTGGTGGTAAAGGCAATGACAGTAACATTTT
>NZ_JBHILW010000100.1:302-593 GCF_042193565.1 Bartonella sp. SD1336NMGDW | reverse complement strand
CACCAACGCTACATCCATATAGCCCTCTTTGAATTCCCCTGGTGTGATGTCCGCTAAATTCTACCGCGCAATGCACAGCAGCTTTAGCATAACCAACCATGGAGGAGGTTACAAGCAGAGAATCACAGAACTAAATCTGGCTATCCAATGCCGCAGACCCCCAAGTAAGTTTTAGTTAGAACACTTGCCATCGGCTAGTAATCCACTAAATCCTTCAGTGCTCACACACAGAATCGCTAGATGTCTGGTGTGAGACTGTTCAGGCTCCTCCCGGTTCCCGCTAATGCGTTC
>NZ_JBHILW010000100.1:0-255 GCF_042193565.1 Bartonella sp. SD1336NMGDW | reverse complement strand
TCACCATAGAACTCTCCCCACTAAACAACGAGGCCATTAAACACTCTACTCAAACTGAGAAGCTATGCTCTCAATTCTTTCAAATGTGTTTTATGCTTTCGCATAAAGTCCCTTCCGCATTCTTTTACCCTGTTCCTTTCCCACCGCTTACTATCGTGCTCGTTCAACCGTTTTCGCACCCGCCATTTTCCCCAGGACAATTTCGCAAGAGCGACGCTTTTACATACATTTTGACTCGCTTTTTTGCTCAATTAT
>NZ_JBHILW010000010.1:0-67775 GCF_042193565.1 Bartonella sp. SD1336NMGDW | reverse complement strand
CTTATCCTTGATTTTGCACGTCTCATGGACGCGCTAGATAATGTCATTGCACATTTAAAGCATTGGTTTTCAAAGAACTGAACAACTGTCATAAAAGAAAAAAATGCGTAAAATTCTTTTTACTATGAATTGAAGATCCAATTATAAACGCAGTTCAGAATGGGAACCAAGTCGTAAAAGCTCTAGTGTTTTGGCATCTGGCTTTCGATAGATCAAAACTAAATCGGGCTTTATGTGACAATCACGACAATTGCGCCACTGACCTGTTAGTGCATGATCTCTCCAATGCGCCTTTAGCGGTTCATTCTCTGCTAACGCTTGGACCACAAGCAGCAAATCCTCCTCTAGTTCATTAGCATATTTACCTTTGCTTTCACGTTTAAGGTCACGGCGGAATGAACGCGTATAGACAATTTCCCGCATAGCAAGCTTAGGTTTGCTTTTCAGATTTACGCGCTTGGGTTCTATCTGCGCGTATCATGGTCCTTAAGCCGTCTAATGATGTACGTTCGACGCGTCCCATTTCGGCATCCTCGATAGCTTGTAATGTTTCCATATTTGGTTGGAATAGATCAAGTGGTAATGCTCTATCTCTAGCAATGCGGGTCATAAACATGCGTACTGCATCTGATATAGTTAAACCCGTAGACTTAATAACTGCACTTGCAATTTCTTGAACTTCATCAGGTATGCGGGCTTGAATTTTTCCCATTGCTAAATCTCCTACTTAATTGTACTACAATGTACTACATTTCAAACCTATGTCAAGAGATTTATCCGTCATGCCATACAACCTTGTGTATTAAGGAGGGTAGGAAGTCAATTTTTAAAAGGAGCTAACCAAAACCTAAGAATTTCTGCTAGAATCACGAGAGAGCTTCTTTTTTAATAGGATTTTTTAGATGCCAACACCATTTGGTAAAACCTTACGCAAACTTCGCATTGATCATTCAGAACGCCTTTTAGATATGGCTAAAAAATTAGATATATCTGTAGCATTTTTATCATCTGTAGAAATTGGCAAAAGATCTGTTCCTGTAGGACTGGAGGACAAGATAATTGAACTCTATGCTTTAGATCAAGAGGTAGCAGAAATTTTGAGAAGAGAATCAGATGCTTGTCGCAAAAGTTTCACTATAAAGCCTTCTGATACATTCAGATGTGAAGCTGTTGGTATGTTTTCTAGACTGATAAACATTATTTCACAAGAAGATTTAGAACTATTAAAAAAATTATTAGAGAAAGCTGGCAAAAAGAATGCGCTTTGTAAAGGAAAGTGTGAAAATCCTATTCCCGAACCTAATTATATGGTCCCTAACCTTAAAAAATATAAATAAAATCAATATCTTATTGCAATTAAATTTAAGATTCGAATTCAGGTACTTATTCAAAAGGGACATATTTTAACACGCTACAAGCCTATTTTACGATAGAGCCTGTGAATGGTATGATTGGTAACGCCTTTAGACATCACTATCTTTACACTTATGAAGATATAAACCGCCACCATCGTACATTTTGCAAGCCTCCAATTTTTTGTGCGATAATTTTTAATACTTGTCATGTTTATAAGAAGTATTTTTACTCTCTTTTTAATAAATTTTATTCATATACGAACCTTACTTATGACGCGTAAGCAAGATATTTTATTAAATTCAATATAAGAGGAAATATAACGAAGGAATCTTACAGTATTTTTAATAATATAAAATTTAAAATATTGTAATTTATTATAATAAACAATGTACTATAAATATAAAACAACAAATAAAAAATATTTTTTCTTTCATGCTTTAAAATATTAAAATCAACTTAGATGTAAGATAAAAAGTGCATCATATTACTTTTGCTAACGCTGAATAAAAATAAAATCTTTTCTTTGGTTGTCAATAATTCCTCAATTTGCAGAAATAAAAAAGTTTTTTCCTATATAAGATTCTTTATGTTAATCTTTGGGATGGGAGGAGATCTATGTATACAACATTAAGGATCTTATTGACTTTATGGGGAATATTGGCATTTGACACGTGGGGGAGAGCAGAAGTTTTTCAAATTTCTGCATCACAATTGTTGTTACTCGATGATGATACAGGGACAATACTTTATGAAAAACAAAGTGATATTCCTTTTTTTCCTGCTTCATTAGCAAAATTGATGACAGTAGAAGTTGTATTTCATCACTTAAAGAAGGGATTGTTAAAGAGTACGCAGAAATTCAAGGTAAGTGAAAATGCTTGGCGTAAAGGTGGAGCACCTTCCGGTACAACCACTATGTTTGCAAAGATAAAGACAGAAATCAGTGTTTCTGATCTTTTACGTGGTTTAATTATTATGAATGGAAATGATGCTGCTATTATTCTTGCTGAAGGAATATCTGGACATGAGTCCCATTTTGCAAAACTGATGAATCAGCGCGCGAAAGTGGTCGGATTATCTCAAAGTCATTTTGTTAACGCAACAGGGCTACCCGAAGAGGGACAATTTGTAACCGTGCGTGATATGATTATATTAGCACGTCATATTGTTCAGGAATATCCGGATTATTATGCACTTTATCGTGAGCCTCATTTTACGTGGAATAATATTTTTCAACGTAATAAAAACCCTCTTATTTCTAAGGAAATTGGTGTAGAAGGATTTGGTTTTGGCTACAGCGAAAAAGAAGGATTTTCAATGGTTGCCACCATTTCTAAAAATCATCGACGTCTTTTTTTAGCACTCAATGGTTTGCAAGATGGTAAAAAATATACAAAAGAAATAGAACACATTCTTCAATGGGGAATGACAGCATTTGATCTCAAAACGATTTTCACAAAAGAAGAAACGATTGGTCGTGCTTCTGTTTATGGTGGTAAGCAAAATTTTGTTCCACTCATTGTTAAAAAACCAATAAGTTTTATGCTTTCGAATGAAAAAAAAGTAAATGTTAAAGCAAAAATTAAATATCATGGTCCGTTGAAAGCTCCCATCGTTTTTGGGCAATCAGTTGGCGTTCTTCAAATTTTAGAAGATAAAAAGGTTCTTCTGGAAAAACCTGTTTTTGCCGGAATGAATGTTCAGGAAGGAAGTTTCTTTGCAAAAGTAAAAAATGCATTCTATGAAATAACAATTGGATGGTTACGGAAATATTTGTAGTTACGTGCTAATAAGGTTAAGGTCATACGTGTCAGGTTATTTTATTACATTTGAAGGAGGGGACGGGGTAGGAAAAACGGTGCAGATTTCTTTACTTGCTGAGTTTCTCTCTCACCAAGGTTATGATGTTGTTACAACACGAGAACCAGGAGGAACGCTAGGAGCAGAAGCAATCCGGTATATTTTGTTGTCGGGGCAAGCGCAACAGTATGGACCGTTGATTGAAGCTGTTTTGTTTACAGCTGCACGTGTCGACCATGTTACCGAGTTTATCGCGCCTTCTTTGCAAAAAGGTAAAATCGTTTTATGTGACCGCTTTATTGATTCTACACGCGTTTATCAAGGACTCAATAATACAGTCAGTTCTTCTCTTCTTGCTGTTTTAGAGTGTATTGCACTCAATGGTATCTTGCCTCATTTAACATTTTTATTAGATATGCCAGCAATGTGTGGTATGAAACGTGCAAATTTACGAAGAAAAGAAACAGAAGAAATTGATTATTTTGAAAAAGATCAGTTGGAAATTCAAGAACAAAGGCGTCAAGCTTTTCTTCAGTTGGCCAAACAGGAACCCCATAGATTTCGAGTCATTGATGCCACTGGCTCAGTGGAAGTCGTTGCACATCAAATAAAAAATATTTGTCATCAGGTATTGTTGGATCAGCTTTCATGAGTAATGTAAATATCTCACGCCAATATGATGATATTGATACAATTTTATCACCATCCCAGAATGATGTTGTTTTTGGTCATGAGGATGTTCGTCATTTTTTGACACAAATGCTTAAAGAAGAGCGTTTGCATCATGCATTATTATTTGAAGGAGAATATGGGATTGGAAAGGCTACATTAGCCTTTCATCTTGCTTGGAACATTTTAAGTTCTCAACAGGGGGCTTTCTTGAAACCCGATCCTTATTCTACTCCATGGCGCCAAATTACACAAGGAAGTCACCCTGGTCTTTTGTATATTTCACGTCGATTTGATGTAAAAACGCAAAAGTTTAAAACAGGAATACTCGTTGATGATATCCGTGATATTATGCATTTTTTAAGCCGAACATCGCAAGATAATGGATGGCGTATTGTTATTATTGATTCTGCAGATGATATGAATAGAAATGCAGCAAATGCAATTCTCAAAATACTTGAAGAACCACCTACAAAAACGTTATTTGTTATTATCGCGCATTCTTCCGGAAAATTGCTTCCAACAATCCATTCACGGTGTCAAAAAATTTCTTTCCGTCCGTTGAATAACGATGAAATGAAAAAAGTTATTACACATATTTTCGCCAATCAGGATTTACCTGATGAGAAAACAATTGAAACGATTATTAAAAAATCCGAAGGAAGTCCTCGAAAAGCCGCTTTACTTATTTGCCATGGCGGACTTGAAATTATTAAAACAATTGATGCTCTCCTAGAGAAACCTGTTTGTAACGCAACGATTGTACATACTCTTGCACAAACATTTTCATCTGTTTCTTCTACATTCCAATTTCAACAATTTTGTGATGAAATTCTTAATAAAATTCAAAAAAAAGCTATCATACTTGTTGAAAAGGGAGACTTATTTCTCTCAAAAAAATATGCGGAAAAATGGCAAGAGATTCATCAAGAAATAGAGGAAGTACAACTGTTTAATCTCGATAAAAAGCAGTTTGTTATTAACTTACTTTTTAAAGTTCATAAGATCATTCATGAGGATTAGTTTTTCCGTGACAATACGATGAACAGACGTTATGTCATTATATCTTTTATTTATAGGGTTTTACAACGAGTATGACATGCGTGACACATATTACATAACAACTCCCATTTTTTATCCTAATGGTGCTCCACATATTGGGCATGCCTATAGTGCAATTGCAAGCGATGTCTTAGCCCGCTTTCAACGATTAAACGGAAAAAATGTATTTTTTCTTTCTGGTACAGATGAGCATGGTCTAAAGATGCAACAAACCGCAGCAGCATTAGGCATGACACCTCAGCAACTTGCAGATCGTAATAGTGCTGTATTTCAAAAAATGCTTGCAGTATTAAATTGTTCTAACGATGATTTTATCCGTACGACAGAAGAACGCCATTATCAAGCTTGTCAAGAAATTTGGAAAAAGATGGAAGCAAATGGCGATATTTATCTCGGTCGTTATACGGGGTGGTATTCGGTTCGCCAAGAAGCCTATTATGAAGAAAAAGATACGGAAATTGGACCAGACAACATCCGTCGTGAGAAGGAATTAGGCTCTCCAGTTGAATGGAATGAAGAAGAAAGTTATTTTTTTAGACTTTCTCATTATGAAAAGCCTCTTCTTGAATATTATGAAGAACATCCTGATTTTATTGCTCCATTTGAGCGGCGTAATGAAATTATAAGTTTTATCAAATCAGGTTTAAAAGATATCTCTATTTCACGCGCAAGTTTTAATTGGGGAATTACTGTTCCAGAGAATCCAAAGCACGTGATGTATGTCTGGGTTGATGCGCTTACAAATTATCTATCAGCAATTGGTTTTTTCAATGAAAATTCAAAAAATCGTGATTTTTGGCCTGCAAATACGCATATTATTGGTAAGGATATTATTCGTTTTCATGCAGTCTATTGGCCGGCATTTTTAATGTCTGCGGGAATTGAATTGCCTAAAAATATTTTTGCACATGGTTTTTTACTTAATCGTGGTGCAAAAATGTCAAAATCTATTGGAAATGTCGTTGATCCTTTTGAAATGGTTGATCATTATGGTCTTGATCAGGTTCGTTATTTTCTTCTCCGTGAAGTGCCATTTGGACAAGATGGTAGTTATAGCCATGAAAGCCTTGTAAACCGTATTAATGCTGATCTTGCTAATGATCTTGGTAATTTAGCGCAGCGCTCCTTGTCTATGATTGCCAAAAATTGTAATGCACAAGTCCCGAGACCAACTTCATTTTTAGCTCAAGATCAACAGCTTTTAGAACAATCTCTTCAAGTACTTGAAACTGTACATCAAGCTATGTCTTCCTATAGTATGCATTTAGCACTTTCAGCTATTTTTTCAATTGTAGCGGATGCCAATCGCTATTTTGCCAACGAACAACCTTGGAGTTTACGTAAAAATGACCAAGAGCGATTTTCTACAGTTCTTTATATCACTGTAGAAATCTTGCGGAGAATAGGAATTATGCTTTTGCCTTTCATACCCCAATCAGCAGCCAAACTTCTTGATAGCCTTGCGGTTGCTGAAGATGATCGGTTATTGTATCATATAAGTCGTTCAAAAATTCAAGAAGGGCTTGATCTTCCACCACCAGAACCGATTTTTCCTCGTTATATCTTAAAGAAAGAAGACACTCATCATGTTGATTGATACACATTGTCATCTTGATTTTAAAGATTTTTCACAAGATTTGGATAATGTTATCCAACGGGCTTTAGATGCTGATGTTAAACGTATGATAACAATTTCAACCCATGTTCATAAGTTAGATAAGCTTTTAGCCATTTCGCAAAGCTATGACCAAGTCTTTTGTTCCGTTGGAACACACCCCAATCATGCGCATGAAGAACAAAATATTACAGCGGAAGAGCTTATACAGCTCTCGAATCACCCTAAAATTGTTGCATTTGGGGAAGGGGGGCTTGATTACCATTATGATTATTCTACACCAGAAGAGCAAAAGAAAGTTTTTCAAGAACATATCATTGCTTCTCGAGAAACACAGATTCCTCTTGTTATACATTCACGCAATGCCGATATCGATATGGAGAAAATATTACGTGAACAGATAAAAGAAGGAGCTTTTCCTTTTATCCTTCATTGTTATTCGTCTGGAATGCAACTTGCTCGTGCTGGAATCGAACTTGGTGGTTATATTTCTTTTTCAGGTATTCTTACTTTTAAAAGTGCACTTGAAATCCGTGAAATAGCAAAAATTGTGCCCCATGAGCATTTATTAGTGGAAACAGATGCTCCATTCTTAGCACCTATTCCCCATCGGGGCAAAACAAATGAACCATCTTTTGTATGCTACACAGCAGCTGTTTTGGCTGAAACAATTGGCTTAAGCATTGAAGAAACAGCTCAAATAACAACGCGCAATGCTTTTCGTTTATTTAGTAAAATGAAATAAGGCAAAAGATATGTGTGATCAATACCGATTTACAATATTAGGTTGTGGTCCTTCTCCAGGAGTGCCAAGACCTAATGGTGATTGGGGAACATGTGATCCGAATAACCCTAAAAATAAACGCTACAGAAGTTCTTTATTAGTTGAACGTATTAAACCTTCAGGAGACAAAACAACAATCGTTATTGATACAGGTCCAGATTTTCGCTCACAAATGATTGATGCGCGTGTAAGCCATCTTGATGCTGCTCTTTACACACATTCTCATGCAGACCATATCCACGGTATTGATGATTTACGCAGCTATGCACTTGCACAAAAATGTTTAATAGATATCTATGCTGACAGATTTACACTAGAGCATCTCAAAAGTGCTTTCGGATATTGTTTTCAAACACCAAAAGCTTCATCTTATTCTCCCATTTTAAAAGAGCATCTTATCAATGAAGATAGTCAATTTATTATTCAGGGGCAGGGCGGAGCAATAAGCGTCAATACACATTTACAAAACCACGGAAACATTTATTCCTTAGGTTTTCGGATTGGGAATGTTGCCTATTGTACGGATGTTAGTGAATTTCCTGAAAAAACTTTATCCAAATTAATGGATCTGGATGTTCTAATCATTGACGCTCTCCAATTTAAATCCCATCCGAGTCATTTTTCTGTTGATCAAGCATTACAATGGATAGAATATTTAAAGCCAAAACAAGCAATACTTACACATATGGATAGATCGCTGGATTACAACAAGGTTATAAATTATGTTCCATCCTATGTAAAACCTGCATATCAAGGTCTTACTTTTGAAACAGATGCGTAAGCTTATTATGCGCAATATTTTAAGTTAAATAAAACACTTTTAAATTTATCCTTTATTTTATTTCATTTTTGACATATTTAGTGTTTTTTATGTCAAAAATGAGGCTTTTATGTATAAGAATTTTAAGCGGGGTGTATGTATTGTGGTTTTAGCAGTTTCCTTGACAGCATGTGGGGGGCGTTTAGAAAAAAATATTTCAACGACAACATTACATGACGGATCAATGAGTTGTGCCGATATTCAACGGGAGTTTTTTGCTAATAAACGTCAGATTAATGATACAATTGCAGAGCGTTCTAAAGCAAGAAATAAAAATGTGGCTTTAGCAGCAACAAGTATTGTATTTTTGCCTGCTTTGTTTTTTATGGATCCTAAATCCAGTGAAAGTAATGAAATTTCAGCGTTAAATAATCGCAATGCTGTGTTGAGTGATCTTGCACGTATAAAACGTTGTAAAATAGTACAGTAATTTTTATTATTTATACGACGTAATTTCATTACAACTATTTTGGTCTTTAAGAAATTTTTCTTAAAGACCAAATATTTTAATATGCTGTTCAATACCATAATTTAGTTTTAAAAGTGAATTGTACGATTATAAATATGATTTATGTTTTAAAATAGGGTTTCTTTTGTTTTGCTGTATCATATTATCGCATAATATATATTATGGAACTTTATGGAAAGAGTATATCTGGAATTAGCGCTTTGAGGAACGTATGTTTGAAAATCGAGCCTGTTATTCTGGCTCGAAAATTTCAATCACGATGTTTTTTTATTTTTTACTCTTTTTAAAAAAAACATCACAATTTGCAGTATTATGAAAGCTAAAAACAATATTCCATGAAATAATGGCAGAAATGGCTGATAAATAAAATCAGAATAATATATTGTTATTGCTTCAATCAATGCTGCAATCCACCACACGATGATACCCCATAATGAATACATCCAAAGTCCAACTAAGGCAATAGGATAGAGAATAGCCAATATAGCTGATGCAAATTGCCACTGCCAAGGCATAAGATCAAAACGCCATAGAATACCTGGAAAAACACCAACAAGGCGTATCCAATAACAAATACCTAGGACTAAGCAAATGAGTGCCAAAAACCGTAAATAACAGTTATAGATTAAATTGATTTTTGAAATCCGTTTGTGTGAATTATTTTTCACAATAATAACTCTTTCTCAACAGGTTGGAAGTAAGAATCCACCATTTCATCTGTCACATTTGAAAGTTTATCTGGCTGCCATTGAGGTCTTTTGTCCTTATCGATTAACATAGCACGTATACCTTCATGAAAATCATGTGAATTAATCATATGATGTGCAATGCGGTTTTCAATTTTCATACAATCTTCCAACGTTTGAGATGAATTTTGTTTCATTTGTTTCCAGATAACTTTTAAACTTATCGGAGAACGTAACTGCAAAATATCATAACATTCTTTAGCAAACAAAATACCTTCATTACTTTTTTTATGTAGCAACTCAAGACATTTTTCTAAGGTATGGGCACTAAAACAAGTGTTAATAATACAACGTATTTCATGACTCGTTTCATAGTCTTTTGTAATTGCTCGCTCGTTTAAAGCTAAAGTAGGATCTCCTTGCTCAATAATAGCTTTTCTAATCATATCGAATTCAATTTCAGCAACGGCGTGTGTTGCTAATCCCAAATTTAAGCAATCTCCCCACTTTATGCGTGCACCCGTTAATGCAAGATATATGCCAAAATGATTGGGAAGAGATGGTAAGAAAAAACTTGCACCTACATCTGGAAAAAATCCAATCGCACCTTCTGGCATAGCAAAAACAGTATTTTCTGTAACAATTCGATGCGAACCATAGAGAGAAATCCCTACCCCTCCTCCCATCCAAATACCATTTAGGAAAGAAATGTAGGGCTTTGAAAAACGTTTGATATAAGCATTTAGACTATATTCATCACTAAAATACTGACAAGCAGTGGCACTTTTCCCCATATGATAGATTTCTACAACATCTCCACCAGCACAAAAAGCGCGCCCTTCCCCTTCAATTAAGACACAAGAGATATTATCATCTGTTTCCCATGTCCTGAGAGCTTTTTTTAAAGCTGAAACCATTCGTTGATTAAGAGCGTTTAATGCTGAAGGGCGTGTGAGCTTTATAATACCAGCACGCCCATCTTTCGTAAAAGAAATATCATCATCTGCTCCAAAATCAATTTTCATCTTATACCCTTCTTAAAACAACTATTTTATTGTCTTTTTTATATTTTTTGCCCCAAGTTGAGGAAATATTTGCATGATTGCGCCGATACAATATATGTAAATTCCTGTTACCGAAATTCCTATTTTAACCCAATAGGGAGCCTCTAGTTGATAAAAGAATGCAGAAACACCAAAAAAACACCATAAGAGAAAAATTGGAAAATTAATCCTACGTAAACGAAGAACTCTTACTGGATGAATAAAATAAATTGGCAAAAAAGATATAATCGCCGATAAAACAATAATGATAAAAGTAATCCACTCTTCGGGTCTGACGACAAAAAGCGTAAAAATCATCATATTCCAAACAACAGGAAATCCTTTAAAAAAGTTTTCTTTGGTTTTCATACTAGTATCTGCATAATAAATAGCAGATGAAATAACAATAATTGCACTCAATGAAAATGATAACCCTACCCCCATGAAACCACTTTGATAGAGTGCAAAGGCAGGAATTAAAACATAAGTCACGTAATCAATAATATTATCTAACAGCTCTCCAGACCATGTTGGAAGAACGTATTTAACATCAAGTTTACGTGCAATTGGTCCATCTATACCATCAACGAGAAGTGCAAGCCCAAGCCAACAGAACATAGCTGTCCATTCTTTTTGAGAGGCTGATATAAGAGAAAGAAACGCTAAGAATGATCCCGAAGCTGTTAGTAAATGAACGGAAAAGGCCTTTGCTTGTGGCATTGTTACTTTTTTATGGCGTAATAATTTAGCATTTGTTTTGATTTTCTTTGTTAGTTTACGTTTCAAGGTTTTCTTATCCTCGTTTTTAAAGTCTTCAACCATCTATCAATACGCCATTTTTTTACCGATGATATAACTCAGCATCTAAAAAAATCATAAAAAGGTTACTTTTTTATATCGAATTATTTATTACATACTATAATAGAAGAGCTTCATACAATAAAAAGAGAGTGATCATTTGGAAATGTTAAAATATTTTCTCAATGGAGAAAGGTTCAAACCGTTGTGATCTTTGAAAAGAAAGAGCATAAAGATATTGCTGTTATTGGTGCAGGTCCTGTCGGAATGTTAGCCGCACTGAATCTTGCACATGAGGGGCTTTCTGTTTTTCTTGTTGGTCCCCCTGCTCATACAGATGAGTTGCGGACAACTGCTCTTATGATGCCTGCAATACGCATGCTTCAAAAACTCAATATTTGGAATAATCTTCGACAACATGCTGCTGCTTTATCATCCATGAGAATTATAGATATAACTTCTAGAATTGTGCATGCTCCTACGGTGCATTTTTCTTCTGCTGAAATTGGTGAAAAAGCTTTTGGCTATAATATACCTAATGTAAAATTGAACAGTGCTTTAGTCGAGGCGGTTACACGTACGCCTAATATTACAAGATTTGTTTCTGCAGCCAAATCTTTTCATCATACAAAAGACCATGTATGTATTACTCTTGTTGATCGTAGAGTCATTCAAGCACCACTTGTTGTTGCAGCTGATGGACGTCACTCTCTTACACGTGCCGCAGCAGGGATAAGTGTCAAACATTGGAATTATCCACAAAAAGCACTTGTTCTCAATTTTTCTCATGAGTTTTCTCATCAAAATACATCAACCGAATTTCATACAGAACATGGTCCATTTACACAGGTTCCTCTACCAGGGCGAAGATCTAGTCTTGTATGGGTCGTTCGTCCTTCTCGTGCTGAGGAATTATTGAATATAGAACCAAAAGCAATTGCAAAAATGATCGAAAACAAAATGCAATCAATGCTTGGAAAGCTAAGCTTAGAAACATCAATTCAAGCATGGCCGCTTTCAGGACTTCTTTCTCATCATTTTGCTGCTAATCGAACAATTTTAATGGGTGAAGCCGCTCATGTTTTCCCCCCTATTGGGGCACAGGGATTGAATTTAGGATTCCGTGATGTCCAAACTTTGATTGATATTTTACCTAACAAAATATCCAATTCTAACTCTGAAATGATTGTTGCCCATTATAACAAATGCCGCAAACCAGATATATTAATCCGAAGTGGAGCTGTTCATACACTTAACTCTGCTCTACTTTCTCACATGTTGCCTGTTCATATCATACGAAGCGTTGGGCTTGGTTTGTTACATAGTTTCTCACCATTACGTAATTTATTTATGCGCGAAGGAATGTATCCCGGTTACGGATTCAAGGAAATTATGCAAATATTTCCAACAAAATCATCTAAACAGCTCTACTGAGCAATAATAAGTGATATAATCGCTCTATGGTTTAATATTGCATTTTGAATAATATCTATTACTGATGTAAAAAATATTATATATATTTAGCATACTGATATGAAATAGAGAAAATTAATTATAGACTACAGCTGAAATTGTAAAGATATCTTGCTAAATCATATCTGTTAAATTTTGCAATATAAAGCAAATAAAAGATAATACCGTTTTGAAATAGTTATTTTATAACATTAATTTTAACAAGAAAATAAATAATAAAAAACATTTTTATTTAATCAATAGATTTTCAAAAATTTTTATTGTTAAGTATAATATTAAAAATAAAATCATCTTGGGAACTTGTTAGTAACACAGAGGTTAATAAAGTGTTGTTTCAACAAATGGTGACCAGATGAAAATAAATAATTTTTTGAAATTAAGTATTTTTTTTATAATGATTTTATGTTTCTCGTTGACAGTCACTACTTCAATCAGTGAAGTTTTTCATCTTCCTTATTGTCAAACCTTTACCTATACCTCTACTCAAAATGTCACTAAAATAGGTCAGAACTCATTTACTGCTTCACAAGTTAAAAATTGTCTTATGCAAAACGGTTTTGAGAATATTAAACGATTACGTCTAGATGACAAAGGCATCTGGCGTGCTTTAGTAAAATTTAAAAAGTCCCATTTTTTCGTATCCGTTGACTATTCAGGAACAGTTAGCATTCAAAATGAAAGAAAAAAATATGATTGATTTTAAAACTTACAGCAACGTTTCTTTTCATAGCTGTAAGAAAAGAAAATTAAAAAAGTACTGCCATTCTATGAAAGAATTTGCTTTCATTGGCGGTTTAAATGGTAGCGTATCTGGAGCTATCGCAACAACTCTTGCAGCTTATGGTTATATTGCTCTTCCAGGATTTGGTCCAGTTATCGCAATGGGTATAGGAGTAGCACTTTCTGCTGGAATGATAATAGGAGCACTGATAGGATCAGGAATGGGAGGGAGTGTTGGTATATGCTGTATTTTATGGGAAATTTATATGAATCATAATAATTCTTTCTCTTATAAATTTCATAATGAATAGAAATTTTTATCATTTTTTCTATGAAAAACAATTAAATCATCAACAAATTATATGTTCTGTTTTTTGATAAAATAGTTATCTATTATAAATGAAATAATATCTAACTTATTAAAATTGCTTTATTACACCTCAAAAAGTAGATTTTTTAAAGCATCTCTTGAAGAAATGTAAGCGAGATATAATTATCAATCTATGAAAGCTACATTTTTTATAGATCAAAAAATGAGAGTTATGTTCAGAGCACATATATATAATTTAAGTTATTTGCTCTTTCTAAGAACTAATATTTCTATGTAAATTATTTTACTTAAATTTCAATTTAAGAAACTTATAAATATTTTTATAGATAAAATTTATTTAAAGATAAGTATAAAGGTATTTTATGAAAAAAATATTATTATCATTATTGGTTTTTATGGCATTTTTAATTCATAAAAATTCTGCATTAGCATTATCAACACAAGTAAATATTTATAAACTAGAAGATAATAATTCAAAAAAGGCTATTGGTAGCATTAAAATTGAAGAAACCACATACGGTTTGATTTTCATCCCTAATTTATCTACTTTATCAGAAGGGATGCATGGTTTTCATGTGCATGTAAATCCTTCATGTGATACAAAAGATGGCATCATTGGTGGAAGCGCAGGTGGACATTATGATCCAGAACATACCGGAAAACATTTAGGACCTTATAATGTCAATAGTCATCTTGGTGATTTACCAGCACTTTATGTTGATAAGCAAGGATATGCCACGATGAGCGTTCTTGCTCCACGATTAAAAAAAATCTCTGAAATTAAAGGGCGCTCTTTAGTCATTCATTTAGGGGCAGATAATCAATCAGATAAACCATTACCGCTTGGCGGAGGTGGTGCGCGTTTGGCGTGCGGTATTATTGATAAATAAAGAGAGTATTATGGCAAACTGTGACAGTACACACTCCCTTTACCATAAGATGTGAGAGAAATTTATTTTTTTAAATCTATTGCAAGAAATTGAGTAAACTGTGTGGGTGTTTTATAAAATCAATGTTTTTTTGAATGTTCACTTCGGATAACAAAAAACTTAATAATAATCAAAGCGAACAGCAATGAAAATTAAAAAAATAGTATTATAAATTCTCCATAAAGAAGACTTCAATATGAGGAAATAATATTTTCAATGCTTGATGTAAAAAAAAAATTTGAATTTCACTCTCTACAATAGAAAATTTGTAATAAATTATAATCATTAAAACTAGTATCTAATGGAATCACGCCCCACGCACAAAATAGAACGGGTCTAAAACAGAATTTTAACTCTTCCCCTACTCAACCCTACTCATGAGATGCACGCAAACAATTTTGATTGATACAATATCAATATAAGATCGTTTGAAAGGATTGAATGCTAGGATATTCTCTCCCTCATTTAAGTTTAAAAAAGACTAATTATCATTATAAATCAATATGTTATATCAATATAATAAGTCAAATAAAATAGTTAGAGTAATTTTTTATCACTCTGAAAAAAGGGCTTTTAAACAATAGAGTCTTTTTAAAACATCCCCTCATGGATACATATGATCCCAATCTAGTGGACGCATCTCACCAGTTTGATAAAATTGACGAATGAGTTTAATATAATCAAGAAAATCTTTGTTTTCCTCCACTAATCTATTAGCAGTATCCCAGTCAATATCACTACGTTCTTTGGCTGGAATTAAGATCTCACTCTCGGAAGAGTTTTCCTTATTGAGTCTTATAAATCCAATTCCATGCAAACTTGAAAGCATTCGAAGCTCTTTTAATGTATCAACCCCTTCAATTTCACTAGCAACTAAATAACTCAAATTAGCCCATGAAGAATTACTAACTGTTTGAAAAAATGCTTTTCGTAAATTTGAACGATTGATGAGAATTTTTACTTCAAAAGACCAAAGCTTCGTTTTTTTATCAAAATATTGCAAAACACAATCTTTGATTTCACGATTCCATTCACTGCTTAAATCTTGCATTCCTACGAGATCTGGATAAAGCCATTTATTTCCGCCTGCACCATGTTTATTACGAGAACATTTCTCATTAATGCGCTTGCTGTAAACTGCAAGCTCTGACCATAAAAATTTAGATAATAACGGATAAAGATCATGCTCTTTAATAGAATCTTCTGTTCTACTCTTTGCATTGTCCTCTACTGCATCAATTTCAGCACTATCTGTTTGTTTAGTAAAATAATATTGCCGTGGTCGTCCTTCAGTGGTTTTAATTTCTGAATAACGCTTTTGTAACTGAGGGCGTCTTGCTCCTATTTCAGCAACAATTTGCTGAATAAGGGCTGCATCACTCTTAAGAGGAGTAATTATTGCCGTTGAATGCTTTTGTTTTTGACGGCATTTATCTGGGTAATTTTCAAATACCCATTGAGCAATTTCTCGAGCTGTAAATTTTGTTGTCGGGTTTTTCTTTAAAAAATTAAAAACAGTGTTTATTAAATTCAAAGTCATATGAAAAATTCTCCCCTCTCACCCTCTGGATATTTCATTATATTCAGGCTTTTTAAATGAAAGAACAATAAACTATTTAAGTTTTTTAAAAAAAGCATATTTATAAAATTACCCAATAAAATTAAAATATTTTTTTGAATTTGTGACTACAAACTCAAAGATCTTTTCACATAAAAAAAGTAAGATTGTATTTTAATGTTGTTAGAAAAAAATATTAATTTTCTGATTTAAGAAATCCCTAATATTTTTAAGTTAATGATGCGATAGTGCAAAAAATTAAAAATAATTATTCAAACATTTGATTGGACCTCATATCGGTCAATTAAAAAACTTATGTGTTTTATTTTTGAAACGAAAAGTTATGAGCTCTCAAGTATAGATTCTGCAATGGTAAACTCTGCACATAAACCTTCAAAACTACTATTTGCTTTAATAGCATCGTGGGGAATAAGAACATAATACCATTTTTTACCGCCATAAGTAGCTGCGTAGCGCGTTGCATGACAACACCATTGAACTGCAGCTTCTCTTTTTTTTAAAATAATAGGATTTTGCATTTCAGAGGCTTTTTTAGGCTCACAAAGATACTTGGCATCCTCCGTTTCTACAACAAAGTCCGGTTCATAAGTTGATCCTTTATCATATTCTATTCTGAAAAACCCCCGAGCAGGTTTCATCCATTTCAATACTTGTGCATCATCCTCTAATATCTGAGCAAATCGTAACTCCCCTTCTACTGAATCAAACTTTTGTAAAGGATAACAGCATTTTCTAAAGCCGCTGAATACAAGTTTCTTAATATCGCTTTTAATGGCAGGAATATTACGAAAATCAAGAGGAGACGTCCCTTGCGGTAATACATAATGGATAGGCGATAAAGTTGTAAAACCCCGTGTCACTTTAACCTCATAATCTTTTTGCGTTTCCCACTGATGTTCTCTTAATTGCGCAACAATAAAACTAATAAGCTTATGCTGATAGTGAATTAATACGTTCTCAACGGCTGCATCATTGGGTAAATAAGATCGGAAATGTTCTACTATCTGACTAGCTAATTTTCGTAATAAGAGCGTATGGTTATCATAATCGACAAGGTCATTATCAATCAAACCACGAATGATGTAATTTTCGAGATAAGGCTCTTTGACATATTCATTCTTAGAAGTGAGAAAAATGCTTTTATGGGTACGCAATTCTCGAATTAAAAGTTCTTTACTAACAGGTTGCAAATTTAAGTTTTCTAAATTTTCCAAATCAAAATCAGAAAAACCATAAGTAACCTCACGCGAAGGAATGAGTACAATATTGGGAATATCTATCATCAATTCTGCTAATTTTTTTGTCAAAATTGTAACCACTTTTGATACAAGAGACTTTTGTGATGAAGGCTTAATATTCATAACTTTATTAGCAATTTTTTCTTGTATCGGTGCAGAATAAAGCATTTGAGAACTTGGCAATTTATCATTCTCTTTGATAAGATCCCACGCGATCGCTGCAATATCTCGCTCTTCAGGCGTTAATGTAGGGGAATCTGAATTACGTAATATGATACCTTGTAAATCAGATGCTCCATTTATATCGGAATTACGTGTTACCATCGTTTGCATCAATAAAGCTTCTACTTGACATGGAACCGTCACAGTATCTGACTTTTCAGAGGGTACATCCCCCTCTCTTCCAATCTCAATATGCTTTTTTATAATTGAGTTTGGATCGTTTGCACGATCAATAATATCTTGAAAACGATCATGCGCAATAATTGTTAAACGATCAATAGCTTCCACGCCTGTTCTATACCCATAAGGCAAACGCAATCCACGCCCAATTGTTTGCTCTGTTAAAATTTCTGAAGCCGATGCACGCAACGGTACAATAGTATAGAGATTCGTAACATCCCACCCCTCCTTTAATTTATTAACGTGAATAACAATTTCTGTTGGGTCATGAGAATCTTCAATTGCAATAAGCTTTTGAATATTTTGATCTTCTTCTATATTCGACTGTTTTGTATGAATCTCTATAACTTTTCTCTTATAAGCCCCTGCGAAAAATTCATCTGATTCCAATAAATTCCGTAGTTTTTGTGCATGATTTGTATCTTGAGCGACAACTAAAATAAAAGGCTTAACGAACTTTTTGTTATAATCTTTTGCATAGACAATTAAATCTGCTTTCACATTTTCATGGGCATGAATTGCATCTTGTAATTTGATATGTTCTAATTGCTCAGATGTATAATTTTGAAGTTGAAAATCTTTACGTGTAGCAACAGCAGGTTCTTTTACAAAACCATCCCTCATCGCCTCTGCAAGTGAATAACTATAGACAACATTTTTAAAATCTACGGGTTTTGCACCTATTGTTTTTGGTGTCGCTGTAAGCTCTATTCCTAAAACAGGTTTTAACTCATTAATTGCCGCTGCACCAGCAGAAGCACGATAACGATGTGCTTCATCCATTAATAAAACTAAATCAGGAAGATTTGCGAGATAATCAAAATAACTTTCGCCAATCGTCTCTTGTAAGCGTTTAATCCTCGGAATACTAGATTTTAGTGCGCCTTTTTTATTATCTGTTGTATTAATTTTAGAAATATTAAAAATATTGATAAAGGCCGTATCTCTATTCTCAAACAAACGCTTTTGTCCTTCAAAATGGTGTTCATCAGCGCGAATACCTTTACCACTTTCATAATCTTCACCTGTAATAATAACGGGTCTATTGGCAATAAATTCACTCATTCCACTGAAAACATACTTCGGACTTTGGGGACTAAAATCCTGTTTTAACTTTTCATAAATAGTCAAATTTGGCGCTAAAACAAAAAAATGGCGACTGCGACCTGTTAAATAAAGATAGCTAATAAAAGCCCCCATAAGTCGCGTTTTCCCAACACCTGTTGCTAAGGCAAAACAAAAAGAGGGAAAGTTTCGTTCAAAATCTTGCACAGAAGGATAAAGATTTTTTATCACTTCTAACTCTGCAACTAAATCAGCATTTTTAGAAAGTTCTATATTTTCTAAGATTTTTACCAAAATATTTAAAGATTCACGTTGAGGATCACGTAACGATAAGCGAGCAGAAATCCTTTTTTCAACAGTGTTCATGAAAAACTCCGCTTTTTATATATTATTCAAATAAATCTAACTCTGCTTGCGCAATATCTTTATTTTTGTTGTTTTCTTTTACTACAATCACTGGTTCAAGATTGGCTACATTTAAACTGTAATCGTCCCTTCCCCATTCGCATTTTTCTAATATTGCACGGGGGATTTTAGTGAGTGTCAGATTTTCAAAGGATGCTGATTTTGTATCAAAGGCTGTGCCACAAATCAGCAACGTGCGATGAGAGCCTACCTCTTCACTCATTATACGGAGTTGTTCATGGGTCATAGCGCTTGTTGTGACATAAATATAATCTGTTTCGGTTGAATACCCTTGCATCCAATAATGATTTTCATCAGGTGCGTAGGTAAATCCCATATGTTTGCACATTGCTTCTGAAAGCATCGCAGCATTATATTCGCGACTAATAATCCATTGTCCCCATGGATCTTTTTGTAACAGAGAAGGTGCAAGGCGATAATAGCGAAATCCACCGCCACCTTGCCAATTGACACTTTTGGAAATTCCCCCTTGATCAGTTCCATCAATGACTTGTTTTAAACGAGAGATAATGTGGGTATGACAATGTTCACCAAGCTCAACCATAATCCACTTTCTTCCCATTTTATGGGCAACAGCACCGGTTGTGCCAGAACCAGCAAAAGAATCCAGTACAAGATCACCGGGATTAGTGGCAAGTTGAATAATGCGTTCCATTAAACGCTCAGGTTTGGGAGTTGTAAAGACACTATCAGAATTAAAAACTTTGACTTCTCTTTTGGCATCTTGGTTGTGTCCCACTTCTGTGTAGGGCCAAATCGTCATCGAAACCATACCATTTTTTACTTCTGATAAAAAACGCTTCAAAGAAGGAACATTGCTTCCTGTTGGACCAAACCAAATACGATTATCGTTCAATAATTCAAAGAATTTTTTTTCATTTATAGCCCAACTTCTACCATTAGGAGGCATCACCTTGCGTCCAGAAGGTGTGATGATTTCGTAAATATCCTTAGGTGTTACTCTTTTTACGGATAAATCTCCAGATTTCCAAGGACCGCGAGGATCATTATCAGGGTTTTTATAGCGCGCATCCATATCGCTTGAACGAGGAAGCAATTGAGGGCGCCAAACAGTTTTATCTTTAGCATAAACCATTACAAAATCATGGTTGTCTGAAAGCCACTTTGCATCATTTTGTGGAGCATATTTTTTTTGCCAAATGATATTGTTTATAAAATTTTTTCGACCAAAAATTTCATCCATTAACACTTTAAGATAAGCTTGTTCGTCATCATCAATTGATATCCAGATACTTCCATCATCTGCCAGTAAATGATGTAACAATTCTAGCCTGTCTCTCATAAGGCTTAGCCATAGGGAATGCTCTAAACCATCTTCATAATGTTCAAAGGCATTGCCTGTATTATAAGGCGGATCGATATAGATACATTTTACCTTCCCCATATATTCTTGTTCAAGTGCTTTGAGTGCGAGCAAATTGTCACCAAAAATAAGTTTATTATCAAAAATGTCCTGAGATGATATTTGATGCGAAGCGTGATAAGATTTTTCAAGATCTTCTAATAAGATACGAGGCTCTAGTTTTGGGCGTTTTTCTTTTCCAATCCAGTTAAGTTCTAATTTTTGTTTATTATAACTCATGCGATCGTCTTTAAATTCAAATGCTTGTGAAAAGTAAACAGCTTATTCATGAATGGCTAAATTAGAGTCTCTTAACAATACTTTTAGTACCATCCGACAGCAATTTGAGCTTCTTCTGACATACAATCAGGTGTCCATGGTGGATCAAAAGTCATAGTGACTTCAACATACGAAACCCCTTCAACTGCACTGACTGCATTTTCTACCCACCCCGGCATTTCACCAGCAACAGGGCATCCCGGTGCTGTAAGAGTCATTTCAATTTTTACTGAACGATCATCTTCAATATCAATACGATAAATCAGTCCAAGCTCATAAATATCAGCAGGAATCTCTGGGTCATAAACTGTTTTGAGAGCAGCAATAATATCATTCGTCATACGATCAATTTCATCTGCTGGAATTGCTGATATATAAGATTTTTTATTTTCGCTTACAGTTTCAACAGATTCTGTAGAATGACGCTCTTCAATTGATTCAGCCATTAAAAAATGTCCTTGTTTCTTTCAATGCTTCTACTAATTGATCTACATCTTCTTGAGTGTTATACATGGCTAATGATGCCCGACAAATAGATGTTAGACCAAAGCGCTGTAATAAAGGCTGTGCACAATGGGTTCCCGCGCGTATTGCAACTCCTTTTCTATCAATAAACATAGCGATATCATGGGCGTGAATCCCTTCAATTGTAAATGATATAATAGCTCCTTTATTGGGAGAATGACCATAAATACGCAATGACTCAACCATTTTAAGTTTTTCCTGCGCATAAGCTAAAAGGGATCTCTCATGGGCATGAATCGTGCTACGACCTTTCTCTTGTATATAATCAATAGCCGCAGTTAATCCAATAGCTTCAACGATAGGAGGAGTGCCTGCTTCAAAACGGTAAGGAGGAGCATTATAGAAAACCTTATCGGTTGTTACCTCCTCGATCATTTCCCCTCCCCCTTGAAAAGGACGCATTTCTTCTAATCTATCTTTCTTACCATACAGAACACCAATACCGGTGGGACCATAAAGCTTATGACCTGTAAAGACATACCAATCACAATCGAGATCTTGCACATCAACGGTTAAATGTACTGCTCCTTGAGAACCATCAACAAGAACCGGAATAGAATCTTGATGAGCTAGTTTAATAATCTCTTTAACAGGAGGCACAGTTCCTAATATATTGGACATATGCGTTATAGCAACAAGCCGCGTTTTTTCGCTTAAAGCCTTTTGGAAATCTTCAATGTGCAGAACACCATTTTCATCGACAGGAACAAAAATAAGTTTAACACCTTTTTGTTCACGGAGAAAATGCCAAGGAATAATATTTGAATGATGTTCCATGATCGTTAGAACAATCTCATCACCTTCTTTGAGTTTGGGCATCGCCCAACCATAAGCAACAGTATTAATAGCTTCTGTTGCATTTTTCGTAAAAACAATTTCTTCAGCTTTTTGAGCATTTAGAAAAACACGAACGGTTTCACGAGAATTTTCATAGGATTGTGTTGCTATATTGGCTAAAAAATACATTCCCCTATGCACATTAGCATAACTATAGTGATAATAATTATTCATTGCATTGAGTACTGACATTGGTTTTTGGGCAGAAGCACTACTATCAAGATATGCTAATCGCTTTCCATAAACTTGATGGTGCAAAATAGGAAAATCACGCCGAATTTCTTCGACATTATAAGTAAATGTTTGTACGTTATTTTCCATTTTTTCTACCTTAAACATTTTTTTCAAGCCATTTACTAATGATATTCTCCAAAACGATTTGAATCTTATCCTGCTTGATGTCATCAATGAGCTCAGAGATAAATCCTTTAATCAAAAGTGCACGAGCCGTTTTAAATGGGATACCACGCGCCATAAGATAAAAAAGATAATCATGATTAATATTAGCAACTGTTGCACCATGACCGCATGCAACATCATCCGCAAAAATCTCAAGTTCAGGCTTTGCATTAAATTCTGCATCATCTGAAAGAATAAGGCTATTACAAGCCATGCGTGCATCTGTTTTTTGCGCTTTTTGAGAAACACGTATTATTCCTTGGAAAACACCAACAGCCTTATCTGTAACCACATTGCGTATAATTTCGGTTGACGTTGACTTTTCTTCCACATGACGAACAGTCATTGTAAGATCACTATGTGTTTGTCCTGATAATAAATTTATGACACGTAATTGAAAATTAGATTCTTCTCCCTGTAATTCAATATCGATTTCTTGGCGATTTAATTGGCTCCCTATATTAATGACATAAAGTGATAACTTCGCTCTTTGAGCAAGAACAGCACAAAATCGACCAAATTGTGTAGAATTAAAATCACGATTGCGAATGAGAATCCACGTAACATCACTATCAGCAGCAATATTTAATGAAAATATTGAACTGACAAAGGTATCTTTATCATTGCCAACCTGATGTTCAATAAATATAACTTGACTATTTTTATCAACTTTTATATCCGAAAAAATATGAGATTGTCCCCCCATTTGTATATTTTGTAATTCAATGGGAATATTTAACTTTGTATTTTCAGGGATGTGAAAAAGCCAACCATCTGTAACAAAAGCTGTATTCAACTGTCCAATAAAATCCTCATCAGAAATGTTTTGATTTACCTGTACAGAATTATCTTTTAATGCGTCTGAAAGGCGTTTTACTGTAATGTTATCTACCTTTGACTCTATTGATGTTTTTCCATTGTTTATAGAAAAAACAGCACTTTCTGAAAGCAAAGCATCAATCAATTGATTGTTTTGAACTTTTGAAAAATTGCTAATAGACTTCAGTAAGGTACGCAGATTGGTATAATGCCAGCTTTCGATTTTACGGGAAGGAAGCTGTGTCGTTTGAAACTGCTCAATAGCTTTCTTGCGAATTTCCCGTATAGCTTTATCACCAGGTAAGTCGTTTACATACTGATTGAAATTACTGAGTATATTTTCTTCAATTGCTAACAAGTTTTGCTGTGTATTCATATTCAATAACCTCAAACTGCTTCCCTGATAAGATCAGCATACCCATTTTGCTCTAAATAAATCGCTAAGGATTTATCTCCGCTTTTGATAATTTGTCCTTTATAAAGAACATGTACAGTATCAGGAATGATATAATTAAGCAGCCGTTGATAATGGGTAATCACCAAAAATGAACGTTTTGAATCCCGAAGTTTATTAACACCATCTGCAACAATTTTTAGTGCATCAATGTCTAAACCAGAATCCGTTTCATCTAAAATGCAAAGTTTAGGTTCAAGAAGTGCCATTTGTAAAATTTCAGCGCGTTTTTTTTCTCCACCTGAAAAACCCACATTTAATGGACGCTTTAGCATATCCATATCTATTTCAAGTTTGGCTGAAACTTCCTTAACACATTTTATAAATTCAGGAATTTTAAGCTCTCTGTCACCGCGTGCTTTGCGTTGAGAATTCATCGCAACTTTTAAAAATTCCATTGTTGCTACCCCTGGTATTTCCATTGGATATTGAAATGCAAGAAAAACACCATATGCAGCACGTTCTGCTGGATCCATTTCTAAAAGTGATTGTCCATTATAGAGAATATCTCCTTCTGTTATTTCATAATCATCACGACCAGCAAGCAAATAAGACAAAGTTGATTTTCCGGCTCCATTTTGTCCCATGATAGCGGCAACTTCTCCATCTTGAACTGTCAAGTTTAAACCACGAATAACTTCTGTATCGGTTCCAGCAATACGGGCGTGCAAATTTTTTATCTCTAACATAATTTAATCCTGTTTTGGCTGTTTTTCAGATACCAATGCATATTATTTTGCCTTAGCATCCATCTACTTTTGTAATTACCATAGAGGTCATTTTTAGCATGATTTGCTACTGTTACAGCCTTTTTACATCAAGTCTTCTATTTATCTAATTCAATAAATTATCCAACACTACCTTCAAGGCTGATACCAATAAGCTTTTGTGCTTCGACAGCAAATTCCATGGGAAGTTTTTGAATGACCTCTTTTACAAAACCATTTACAATTAATGCGATAGCTTCTTCTTCGGGAATTCCTCTCTGCATAACATAAAAAAGTTGGTCATCAGAAATTTTTGATGTTGTGGCTTCATGTTCAAACTGAGCTGTTGCATTTTTTGCTTCAATATAAGGAACTGTATGCGCACCACAATCATTCCCGATTAACAAACTATCACATTGCGTAAAATTACGCGCATTTTGTGCTTTTCGATGTGCTGTAACTTGTCCTCGATAAGTGTTATTTGAAAAACCTGCGGAAATGCCTTTGGAAATAATACGACTGGATGTATTTTTTCCCAAATGAATCATTTTTGTACCGGAATCAATTTGTTGATGACCATTTGCAACAGCAATAGAATAAAATTCTCCACGCGCATTATCACCACGGAGTAAGCAGGATGGATATTTCCAAGTAATCGCAGAACCAGTCTCAACTTGTGTCCATGAAATTTTAGAGTTATCACCTCGACAATCTCCACGCTTCGTCACAAAATTATAAATACCGCCCTTTCCATCTTTATCGCCAGGATACCAGTTTTGTACTGTAGAATATTTAATCTCTGCATTTTTAAGGGCAATAAGCTCAACAACAGCAGCATGAAGTTGGTTTTCATCACGTTGGGGTGCTGTACATCCTTCAAGATAAGAAACATAGGAATCTTCAGCGGCGATAATCAATGTTCGTTCAAATTGGCCAGTGTTGCGTTCATTAATCCTAAAATAAGTTGAAAGCTCCATAGGACAACGAACCCCTTTGGGAATATAAACAAATGAACCATCTGTAAAGACAGCTGCATTTAAGGCTGCATAATAATTATCACTTATAGGTACAACTGTTCCTAAATATTCCTTAATAAGCTCAGAATGTTCAATAATCGCCTCTGAAATAGAACAAAAAATCACACCAGCACGTGCCAGCTCTTTTTTGAATGTTGTTACAACAGAAACAGAATCAAAGACTGCATCAACAGCCACCTGCCCCGATACAGACATACTGTCATCAAAAGTAGAGGGATCAGACTGTTTTCTTACTCCTGCCAAAATCTCTTGTTCTTTAAGGGGAATGCCAAGTTTTTCGTACATTGCTAATAACTCAGGATCCACTTCATCCAAAGATTTTGGTCCTGTATGATTTTTTGGAGCAGCATAATAATAAAGCTCCTGAAAATCAATTTTAGGATATTCAAGACGCGCCCAATGAGGCTCTTGCATTGTCAGCCAACGGCGGTAAGCTTTTAAGCGCCATGTTAGCATCCATTCAGGCTCATGTTTTTTAGCAGAAATAAATTTGATAATATCTTCATTTAAGCCTTTTGGAGCTTTATCTGTTTCAATATTGGTTTCAAAACCATATTTATATTGGTCAACATCTATTTCACGTACTTGGCGTATTGTTTCTTGTACTGCCGGCATAAATTTTCTCCATTTTTTGGCGTCAAAAACCGGTAACTAAAAGTCTTGTTTTTTCCAAGATTAAAGTAAGCAAGTTATTTCCTAGGCTATAGGTAAAGTGCAAAAATTTCAATCAAACTTATCTTATTTTTTAAATAATTCTAATTTTTATAACTTTCTGATGATAAATTTTACCCTTTTTTCTTGCTTATAATTTGAGAAAAAAACGATAGAAAATCATCAATATCCTCAGAAGTTGTGTCCCGCCCTAGCGAAATGCGAATGGCACCATTTGGAACATGATACCCCATTGCCTCCAACACTTTGCTCTGTTTTACTTTTCCCGAAGAACAAGCAGAGCCAGATGATATAGAAAACCCTTCTAAATCAAAAGCTATTTGCATCGTTTCAGCTCTTATATTTTTCACGGTAAAGTAAGTTGTATTTGGCAAACGTTGAACTCTTTTGCCAAAAAATTCAACATTTTTACTTATTTTTTGTAGTCCATCTTCTAATTTATTGCGTAAATATATTAACTGTTTTATTTCCTCCTGTGTGAAACAATCAGCCATTGCTGCCCCAAAAGCAGCAATAAGAGGCAATGCTTCTGTTCCTCCACGGAGACCTTTTTCTTGTCCTCCTCCAATAATAAGAGGGTGTGGCATAAGAAGATTGCCACATGAAACAAAAGCACCGATTCCTTTAGGACCGCCAATTTTATGTGCAGACAGTATAAAAAAATCTCCTCCTAACTGATTAATATCCACGAAATTCTTATCGACATATTGTGTCAAATCAACAATAAGAGTGCCTCCTAAATCCCGAACAATAGCGGCGATTTCTGTTAACGGTTGAATAACACCCGTTTCACTATTTGCAGCTTGAATAGCAACAAGAGGTAAACCTTTTGTTTTATCGTGAACCGTTAAGAGTGCTATTAATTTATCTTGTTGTATGAGCCCATCTTGATTAACAGCAATGACGCTTATCAATTCTTTAGAAAAACGCCCTCCCTCTGCCACAGAGGGATGTTCAGTTGCTCCAAGGTAAAGACGAGAAAATTGAACTTTTGCATTCCCCATATTGTAAAAGGGCGTTAGCAAAGTCATTGCTGCTTCACTCGCACCAGAGGTAAATACCACGTGATCTGGATCTGTTTTAAGATTTTCAGCGATTTGCCGACGAGCCTTTTGCAACAAGGTTTTAGCCGCACGCCCTTCCTTATGAACAGATGATGGATTACCAAATATCTCTAAAGATTCCAGTAACGCCATCCGTGCCACTTTTTTGAGCGGTGTTGTTGCGTTATGATCAAAATATCGGCGTTTTATAACCATTTTACATCGCAATCATTAATCTTATGAATTGATTAAAAAAATAGCGCAATTTTCTTGAAAAGTGCACTAAAAAAAGAATATCTAATGATTATTTAAGAGATTCTATGGTAAAAGTCGACCAAGGTCAATGAGAGCCTTTTATTGCATTTAAGGAGCATTTTATGCCAGAAATTATTTTTAACGGTCCCGCGGGTCGGCTCGAAGGGCGTTATCAACCTTCACAACAAAAAAATGCACCCATTGCGATCATTTTGCATCCTCATCCCCAATTTGGTGGAACTATGAATCATAAAATTGTCTATGACCTCTTTTATATGTTCCAACAACGTGGCTTTACAACTTTACGTTTTAACTTTCGTGGTATTGGTCGTAGTCAGGGTGAATTTGATTATGGAATAGGAGAACTTTCAGATGCTGCTGCTGCTCTCGATTGGGTGCAAACACAACATCCAGACTCTAAAAATTGTTGGGTAGCAGGATATTCATTTGGAGCATGGATTGGTATGCAGCTTTTAATGCGCCGACCGGAAATTGAGGGATTTATCTCTGTTGCCCCTCAGCCTAATGTTTATGACTTTTCATTTCTTGCACCTTGTCCCTCCTCTGGACTTATCATTCATGGCGGTATCGATAAAGTTGCCCCCCCAAAAGATGTTCAAATACTTGTCGATAAATTGAAAACACAAAAAGGAATCATCATCACACAAGAAATATTGGAAGAGGCTAATCACTTTTTCAGTGGATGTCATGAAGAACTTATTGAACGATGTGCCCACTATTTGGATAACCATATCACCAATGAATTTCTCGCTCCTCCTCCTGAAATACTTTCACTAACTTAGGAAAACACGATAGATTTATAAAAATCAGCAAAAGTCGTCTCCGATCATAAGAAAGTAATTTTTTTAGTCCGTACTTAAAACTTTTCTAAATTTTATTTCAGGATAGAAATGAGAATAACAAAATGCCTTTTTTCTCTCACTGAGAGGTCTCTCTTTTTAGCGTAAAAAGGAAATAATACCTGTATTGTTATCTTTATATTATCAATATGTCTCTTTTTCTTGTGATGTGTGCATCAGTTATGATAGATAACGCTCCGTTATATAATCACTTATTATATGAAATGAATGCACTCTTAAATTAGGAAATTGAATCTGTGTTTGCCTTTAAATCTGATTTTTTACACATTATGAGCGAACGTGGTTTTATCCACCAAATTTCAGATGAAAAAGGCTTAGATGATCTTTTTTCAAAAGAAACCGTAAGCGCTTATACTGGATTTGATCCAACAGCATCGAGTTTACATGCTGGAAGTCTTCTTCAGATTATGATGCTTTATTGGTTACAAAAAACTGGTCATCGCCCCATTGCTTTAATGGGCGGAGGAACCGGATTGATCGGTGATCCTTCCTTCAAAGATGAAGCGCGACGTCTTCTGACACAAGATGATATTGCTGCAAATATTGATGGTATTAAAAAGGTATTTGCTAACTATTTGACATTCGGTGACCGAGAAACTGATGCTTGTATTGTGAATAATGCTGAATGGTTATGCAATTTAAACTACTTAGAATTTTTGCGTGATGTAGGAAAACATTTTTCTGTCAACCGTATGTTATCATTTGATTCTGTCAGACTGAGACTTGAGCGTGAGCACTCTTTGTCATTCTTAGAGTTTAATTATATGATTCTGCAAGCTTATGACTTTGTTGAACTTTATAAACGTTATGGGTTGCGTATGCAAATGGGGGGCTCTGATCAATGGGGTAACATTATTAACGGAATCGAATTAGGGCATCGTTTAGGAACACCACAATTATATGCGTTAACATCACCATTACTGACAACCTCTTCCGGTGCCAAAATGGGTAAATCATTGAATGGAGCTGTATGGCTGAATGCGGATATGCTTTCACCTTATCAATTTTGGCAATATTGGCGCAATACAGAAGATGCTGATGTAATACGATTTCTAAAGCTCTATACCCCATTGCCAATGGATGAGATTCTTAAACTTTCTGTATTACAAGGGACAGAAATTAACGAAGCAAAAAAAATTCTTGCAACAGAAGTTACAGCAATGTTGCATGGACGTGCTCTCGCCAATGCTGCAGCAGAAACTGCTCGCAAAACGTTTGAAGAAAAAACTTTGGGAGAAAATCTTCCAACTGTTGAAATTAATGCCTCAGAATTAAAAAAAGGTGTTGGATTGCTCACCCTTTTAGTACAAGCAGGACTCGCTAAATCTAATAGTGAGGCACGCCGACACGTTCAAGGTGGAGGTGTCCGTGTAAATGATCAAATTATTGAGGATGAAACACATCTTATTATTGAAGGGGATGTCAGTGCAGAAGGAATCATTAAGCTTTCTTTCGGTAAGAAAAAACATGTTGTGATAAAACCAGTATAATCTTTTGTTGTTTTGTTTATGTTGTTCACGCCGATCTTGTTCTTTCAATCCAATCGTTGTGATAGAGCGAGTTTTGTTAAGAAAATAAAGGTCTCTTCAAAATAATAATATTCTAGAGAGTTGAATAGTTCTTTTCTTCTGTGTACTTTGATATCTTATACTTATTACACAAGAAAGATGAAAACAATGACAAGATCAATGAAAGGTGCTCTTGCTCCTGATTTTAATTTGCCTCGCGATGGAGGAGAGACAGTATGTCTTTCTGACTTTAAAGGAAAACCTGTTGTTTTATATTTTTATCCAAAAGATGACACCAGCGGTTGCACAAACGAAGCACTTGATTTCACAAAATTAAAGATGAAATTTGATGAAATCGGTGTTGCTGTTATTGGAATCTCTCCAGATAATGTAAAAAAACATGATAAATTTAAAGTAAAATATGAACTTGATGTCATCTTGGTTTCTGATGAAGAAAAAACAACCCTCGAAGCTTATGGTGTTTGGGTTGAGAAAAGCATGTATGGACGCAAATATATGGGCGTTGAACGGAGCACTTTTTTAATTGATGCAAATGGAATAATAGCAGAAGAATGGCGCAAAGTAAGCGTATCTGGGCATGCTGAAAATGTTTTAGCTACTGCAACACTTTTACATCATAACGGTAACTTATAAATTGAGTGTTTGATTTACCTTAAAAAGCAAAAGTCATCCCCCGAATTGATTTTAGTTTTTCAACGGATTCAATTTTTACAATATATTGATTTATAAGGATAATGAATTGTTTTATATTTATATTAGTCCTCCGAATATCGCAAATTTTTCTTATTTCAGCTTTCTATCACTTGCAATATCATAAGCAGGATTGGTGTGTGAGAAAAAATTGAAGAAAGGAACAAGAAAATCCCTCTTTGAACCTTTAAAGTATCAAGAATATCGTAATATCACAACATCAATAAAACAAACAACTTAAGAAAAAAATCTACATAGCTTGAAGGAAGGATATATAATTAACGAATATCCTCAATTTCTTTGTCTTGTCCATAAATGCGCCGTGCGAGTGCTGCCTCTATAAATGCATCTAAATTACCATTCAGTACGGATTGTGGATCCGTATTTTCAATCCCTGTACGCAAATCTTTGACAAGCTGATAGGGTTGAAGAACATAAGATCTAATTTGATGTCCCCATCCGATTTCTGTTTTAGAAGATTCAGCAGCATTGGTTTCTTCTTCTCTTTTTTTAAGCTCTTCTTCATAAAGCCGTGCACGCAACATCGACCAAGCCGTAGCGCGATTTTTATGTTGAGAACGCTCTGTTTGACATTGAACAACAATACCCGTTTTTATATGTGTGATGCGAACAGCGGAATCTGTCGTGTTAACATGTTGTCCTCCTGCTCCTGATGCACGATATGTATCAATACGCACATCTGCCTCTGAAACATCAACTTCAATATTGTCATCAATAACTGGATAAACCCAAATACTTGCAAAAGAGGTATGGCGCTTTGCATTCGAATCAAATGGAGAAATCCGAACCAAGCGATGAACGCCTGATTCTGTTTTTAACATTCCATAAGCATTATGCCCTTTTACAAGAATAGTTGCTGACTTTATTCCTGCTTCTTCTCCATCATGAATTTCTAAAATTTCAACCTTCATGTCATGCTGCTCAGCCCAGCGCATATACATACGTAAGAGCATAGAAGCCCAATCTTGGCTTTCTGTTCCCCCTGCTCCAGCATGAACTTCTAAATAGGTATCATTCGGATCCGCCTCTCCTGAAAGAAGTACATCAATTTGCCTTTTATCTATCTCATTTTTAAGATTACGTATTGAATTTTCTGCGTCAGCGATAATTTCAACATCACTTTCTTCTTCGCCCATCGCGATAAGCTCAATGCATTCTTCAAGTGTTTTTGTAAATGATAAAAGACCATTGATTGAATCATCAAGACGTTGACGCTCACGCATCATATCCTGTGCTTGTTGTGCATCATCCCATAATGACGGATCTTCCGCTTTTTGATTAAGATATTCGAGACGCTTTAGTGATTGATCCCAGTCAAAGATGCCCCCTTAGCAATTGAATTGCTTTCTGGATTTCATCAACTAATGTTTCTATTTCTGCTCGCATAATTTAACACCGTATTTTTTAACACTCTTTCTGGTTATGTCTCTAGAATTTTATACAAATCTGATAGCTGCTGTGAGGAAATAGCACGGACTTATCATTCTATTTACAGGACCGACACTGTAAAAAAATAAAAACTATAGACTCATGGCGAAAGGAGATTTTGTTGATTAATACAGCCCACCTGTCCCACTTTCAAGGGCTTTATTGACTTGTGGAGAAGTAGTTACTGCAGGAACACCTTCTTGAAAAGAATTTGTACTCCCAATAACTTGATATATATCAGCAGGACCAGTCCCTGGTTTAAATGCTTCTATAATAACATCTTGATCTCCTCTTTCGGCAAGCATTCCTGTTTTCCGATTAATTGGCATTAAAATCATGCCCTTTGGCATCTTAAAGGGAACATCTGGCTTTCCTTTAAGAGCATCTGCCATAAAATCACCAAAAATAGGTGCAGCTAATGAACTTCCTGTTCCATTATATCCTAACGGAGCTGGTTGATCATAACCGACAAAAATACCAACGACAATGTCAGGAGTAAATCCCATAAACCAGACATCCTTAGAGTCATTGGTTGTTCCTGTTTTAGCCGCAATATGTCGATTAAGATAACGTAAACGTGCTGCAGTACCACGCTGAACAACCCCTTCCATCATCGAGGTAATTTGATAAGCCGTCATAGGGTCAAGAACTTGATCTCTTTCATCAATCAATGTGGGTTCACGTTGATTATTCCATGAAGGCGTATTACAATTTTCACAAATACGATCATCATGACGATAAATTGTCTTTCCATAACGATCTTGAATTCTGTCTATCAGAGAAGGCTTAATAGAGCGTCCCCCATTGGCAATAACTGAATAAGCTGTAACCATTCGTAATACTGTTGTTTCACCAGCCCCTAAAGCCATGGGAAGATAAGGCTGCAATTTGTCCACTATGCCAAAGCGTTCTGCATATTCAGCGACAAGAGGCATTCCCATATCATTGGCAAGCCGTATTGTCATAAGATTACGAGAACGCTCAATACCATAACGCAACGTTGAAGGTCCTGCAAAGGTACCACCATAATTTTTGGGTTGCCAAACTTCACCATTATATTGACGAACTTCAATGGGGCCATCTAAAACAACAGATGCTGGTGTATACCCGTTATCAAGGGCTGCTGCATAAACAAAAGGCTTAAAAGCAGACCCCGGTTGGCGATAAGCTTGGGTTGCACGATTGAATTCAGATGCAGCAAAAGAAAATCCTCCCACCATAGCAAGAACGCGCCCTGTATGAGGTTCCATAGCAACAATCGCACCTTCAACCTTTGGAATTTGTTGTAAACGATAAGTGTTGTTTGCATTGGATAGTTTTTCAACAAAAATCACATCTCCAACTTGCAGAACATGAGATAAGTTCTGAACAGTTTTTCGATAACCGTTTTCTTTTACAACATGGAGGGCCCATTTTGAATCAGATTCAGATAAAACAGCAATTTCCCGTTTTTTTGATAATATACCCGAAGCTTCACGCTGTGGCTGTAAACCAATCTCTACTTTATTGGGATTAGTAGAAAGAACAACAGCTAAACGCCATTCAGGAACATCACTGAGCCCCGTGATATTTGCAAGTTCTATCCCCCAATCACCTTTTTCATCGATATGCGCATAAGCTCCACGCCATCCTTGCAAATGATCAAATTTAATTAATCCAGCGTGCAAAGCACGTCGCGCAATAAGTTGTAAATGCGGATCAAGCGTTGTACGAATGGAAAGCCCACCTTCATAAAGTGTCTTAGCCCCATAGCGATGTATTAAACGACGTCGCACTTCTTCAGTAAAATAATCAGCCGCAAAAACATAGCTATCACTCCCACGTATTGTCGCTCCTAAAGGTTTAGCTTTCGCTTTTTCACCTTGTTCACGCGTTACATATCCATTTGCAATCATCCGATCTATAACCCAATTGCGCCGATCAATAGCACGTTGTGTATTCTTAAATGGATCATAATTTGCTGGCCCTTTTGGAAGAGCAGCCAAATAAGCACATTGTTCTAGCGTCAGATCATTGACGGATTTATTGAAATAGGTCAAAGAAGCAGCTGCTATACCATAAGTACCACGACCCAGATAAATTTCATTGAGATAAAGTTCGAGAATATGATCCTTTGAATAAGTTTTCTCAATACGCATTGCTAAAATAGCTTCCTTAAATTTACGCTCTAACGTTGTTTCTGAACTTAAAAGAAAGTTTTTAGCGACTTGTTGCGTTATAGTTGATGCACCCTCTGGACGTCTTCCAGAACCAATATTACGAATATTATTGATCAAAGCTCGAGAAAGTCCTTCGGGATCTAAACCAAAATGATGATAAAAGTTTTTGTCTTCAGCCGAAATAAAAGCATTTATAACAAGCTTTGGTATTGATTGAATCGGTAAATAGAGGCGATGTTTTGTTGCAAACTCTGCCATAAGACGGCCATCAGAAGCATGAACGCGGGTCATTACCGGCGGTTCATAAAGTGAAAGAACTTCATAATCAGGGAGTGCATTTGCTTGACCACTGGTCACAACACCCCACGTTATTGCTCCACAAAGTCCAATAGCAACAAAAAAACGAAGAAGATATCTTAAAAAAATCATCATAAAAACGGCTATCGCTTTCTTAAGAATTAATCAAAGAAAAAATACGTTACCTCAAACACACCAAGCGGATATCACCACAAGATTGAGATCAAGAGAAATTGTTTTCTATCTTTTATTTATACTAGGGTATACTAGAACCCCATATTGATACTCTATTTTCTCACAAATTTAAAGAGGCTGTATCATTTTCTGCCTATAATGAGCAAATTGACGAATAGAATGAGCAATAGAGGCTGCCATTTGTTTTCTCCAATGAGGATCATTTAATAACTTTTCGTCCTCTTTATTGGATAAATAACCTATCTCTATCAAGACGGAGGGTATATCTGAAGCTCTTAAAACTTGAAAATTAGCATACCGATGTGGATTATTAATCAAGTTAATATGATTCTTTGATAAACTTGAAATAACACTATTTGCAAAATTAACCGAAAATGTATGTGTTTCACGTCGTGTAAGATCCATCAATATATCTGTAACTTCAAGCGTTTCATCTGCAGGTAAACCATCCAGCAAATCAACTTTATTTTCATTTTCAGCTAAAGATTTTGCAATGGCATCAGAGGCTTTGTCTGATATGGTGTACACTGTGGCACCGCGAAGAGAATGTAGATCAATCGTATCTGCGTGAATAGATATAAAAAGATCAGCATCGAACTCTTGCGCTTTTTTAACTCTTTCACTTAGTCTTAAAAAAATATTGGAATCTCGTGTTAAAGCAACAGTAATATGAGAATCCTTTTGTAATTCGTCTCGCAATGCACGCGCAAAGTCTAAAGTCACATCTTTTTCTAAAATTCCAGTAACACCCCGTGCACCGCCATCAATACCACCATGACCAGGATCAAGAACAACACGGAAATTATATGCTGGCATTAACTGCGTTTTTGTATCAAAATTGGTTTTTTGCTGTTTTTTTAATATTTCATCAAATTTTTCTAGTGTAGTTTTACGAATATCAATCAGCAACTGCCATAAACCATTATTTAATTTTTTTACGACACTTTTTTCAATTACAAAGGCCGTTTTACTTGTCAAAATAATGCGTGAAGTCTGCATGTCAGAAAAAGCATAACGCACATCTGAAAGCATAACGGATAATGTATTCTGTTTCTTTAAAGGCGTATTTTGCATCGAAAAGTCAATTGTAGGTAAATTGATCACCAACCGTGCTGGCCTGTCCAAAATCTGTAAACGAACATTTGGTTTTGAATTGAAAACCGCAATAATACGCGTATGAACACTATCACCAATGGTTCGAAAATTAATAAGTTTCAGAGGATCTGCGGCTTGAACACTGGTTTGGAATAGCAAAAATAATAATAAAAAGTATGTGACAAGCACAATAACATTCCCATAAGCTATTTTCAGCTTTTTGGTAAAGAAAACTCTTATCATAAGCAAAATACTCTACATTACATTTGAATAACTTATCTTGGTTATATAAAAACGATACACCAATTTATTCTCTATTTTTCAATAAAAGCTAAATAAACACCCAAAAACGAAATTAAGGTCATTAAAGACATTATCATTATACATGATTTACATTGTTACTTGCCAAACGCATGATATCAACATAAAAGAATATTTATGCTTCCTAGCTGATAATAGTCATCTAAATTATCTGTAACTCATATTAAGTTGTCTTTAGAGGTTTTTTGCCTATTATGCATTGAGACTTTGTTTATGGATGAAAAAATTCTATGTTATAACATTAGGATTGCATTACTTAAGATTCGTTGGTTCGGATATCCGAACTGTTTTAAAGATTATTTTACCGGAGACTTTTAAGAAATATGAGTCATAAAAAACAGATGGAGATAATGATGAGAAATGGTGTAAATGCAGTCATGCCTTTGCACGTGGTGTTCCGTCCTGTTTTTCTGGTATCTCCCTTTTATGGCAGACAGCCTTTTATATTTACGAATAGTTATAGCGTTCGTTTGAATAAAATTGTGCATGTCGCCTTCAGGATATTAGCTTATGTCAAACAAAATGCTTATAGATGCCTCCCATCCGGAGGAAACACGTGTTGTTGTTGTTCACGGCAACAAAATTGAAGAACTTGATTTTGAATCAGAACATAGAAAACAGCTCAAGGGGAATATTTATCTCGCACGTATTACGCGTGTAGAACCGTCTCTCCAAGCAGCTTTTGTTGAATATGGTGGAAACCGACATGGTTTTTTAACATTTTCTGAAATTCATCCTGATTATTATCAAATTCCTATTGCTGATCGCCTTGCTCTTCTTGAAGAAGAGGAAAAAGCAGCTGTAGGAGAAAATTCTGTAGATTCCTTTACGGAAGAAGCAACTAAAAATAAAAAACGCTCCAGAAGAACAAAAAAAAATGGAAAAAACAATGTCATAGCAGCCGATATTGAAAATGATATCACATCTGAATCAACAATAATTGATAATACAGAAGAAGCATTAAATACCGATATCTCTTATGATGAGATCGAAATGGTTGGTGCTGAGGACATCCGTGAAGAGCTCCCAATTTATCAAAGAAAACAAGGGCGCCAGTATAAAATTCAAGAAGTCATTAAACGACGTCAAATTTTGTTGGTACAAGTCATCAAAGAAGAGCGTGGTAATAAAGGTGCTGCCCTTACAACATATCTGTCTTTAGCAGGTCGTTATTCTGTTCTAATGCCCAACACAGCACGTGGTGGTGGTATTTCACGAAAAATTACGAACGTACAAGACCGTAAGCGTCTTAAAGAAATCGTAAAAGAATTAGCCGTTCCAAAAGGTATGGGCGTTATCTTACGAACAGCTGGTGCCAATAGAACAAAAGCTGAAATTAAACGTGATTATGAATATCTTATGCGGTTATGGGATACTATTCGCACTTTGACACTCGAGTCAACGGCGCCATGCCTTGTCCATGAAGAAAGTAATCTCATCAAGCGTTCTATACGAGATCTTTACAATAAGAACATTAGTGAAATTCTTGTCTCTGGAGAGCAAGGATATCGTGAAGCGAAAGACTTTATGCGTATGCTCATGCCAAGTCATGCAAAAGTTGTGCAACCTTACCGTGATCCTACACCCATTTTTGCAAGAAATAATATTGAAATTCAACTTGATAAAATGTTGCAACCACAGGTTTCTTTAAAATCTGGTGGTTATCTTGTTATTAATCAAACAGAAGCACTCGTTGCTATTGACGTGAATTCTGGCCGCTCTACGAAAGAATTCTCTGTCGAAAAGACAGCTTTACAAACTAACCTTGAAGCTGCTGAAGAAGTAGCGCGTCAATTACGCTTGCGTGACCTTGCTGGTTTAATTGTGATTGATTTTATTGATATGCTTGAAGAACGCAATGTAAAGCTGATCGAAAAAAAATTAAAAGATTGTTTAAAAAATGATCGTGCTCGTATTCAAGTAGGTCATATTTCACACTTCGGCCTTTTAGAAATGAGTCGTCAACGTATTCGCATATCGGTTTTAGAAAGTACAACACAGCCCTGCCCGCATTGCGCAGGAACAGGAAATATACGTTCTGAATCATCAATTGCATTACATGTCATGCGCTCAATTGAAGAATATCTTCTTCATAATTCGCAATATAATATTATCGTACGCACACCTGTAGCAACAGCGCTTTATGTATTAAATCATAAACGCAACATTCTTGTTAATTTAGAAACTCGCTTTAAGCTTAATATTAGTATTGAAGCAGATGATAGTATTGGAACGCAACATCTTGTTATTTCTAAAGGCTCAATAGCAGAGAGAATTTCTCGATCTTCATTGGAAGATGTTAATAAGCAAGAAATTGGAGATTCTGTTTTCATAGAAAGTGAATCTATTGAAAATCCTTCTCCCATTGAAACAAACCAAAAGCGTCGGCGCAAAAATCGTCACGATGAAATTACTGATCATTCTCTTTCCAACGTTCATAAAAAAGAAGATACCTTGAGTGATGATTCTTATCGTCGAGGACGTCGTCGAGGACGTCGTGGTGGTCGACGCAATCAAGATAATAATTTTCATCAGATTCGCATTCCTTACGCAGAACCAGTGGGAGATTTTGCTAAGCAGGCTTTAGCAGAAATTAAAGCAGCACACCGCAAACATCGTGTTTCACCTGCTAAATCTTTTGAACTTGAAGAAACAAAAAATAATACGCAAGCTCTAGATATACAACAACAGGGTGAATCTAAAAAAATTGATACAAGTATTAAACCTAAAAAACGTTCTTCAAAAGTAGTAGAAAATCAACTTTCTTTAGAGAATGATCAAAATGTCGTAGAACAAAAATCTCTTGAAGAAAAACCTAAAACTAGTTCAGTACGTAAAGCTAAAACAAAAAAAGCAGACAAATCTATTCATAAAGTAGAAGATAAAACTCTTGAAAATAGTAAAAAGTCAACACGTGGAACACGTAAAAAATCATCTTCTAAAGAGACAACGCAAATACAAAAAATATTAGAGAAAGAAACTATAATCGAGATGGAGGAAGTTGTCCAAACTTCTCCTTCCAAAATTGAAGAAACAATTAATCAACCCGTTGTTGTTTCATCAACGCCTAACAATTCTTCCAAAACTGAACGTATTGGTTGGTGGAAACGTAGAATTCTTTCGAAAAATTAAAGATTTAAAAAAAACCGCCACAGAAAACTGTAGCGGTTTAAATAAAAAATTATAGAAAACGTTTCAACCAATTCTATGGTGTGGGTTTATCAATTTTGCTTTGCTTTTTCTTGCTCAGCCCGCATACGATCTTCAATTTCTTTTTGCTTTGATTGAATGGCTTGCTGCATCTTTATTTGTTCTTGTTGGAAATCTTTTTCCTCCATACCAGGACCGGTATAGGCTGCTGTAAACCCATTAAGAGAAAATTCAATAGGATTAGCTGAACCACGGAAATTAACTGTGGTTACAACCATTTTTGTACCACTTTTCATAGCTGCTATAAGCTTATCATCTAAGACATCATTGGCAATACAACTTGGTCCATTACAAATAATATAAGGAATTTTTTTAGAGAAGTCGTCACCAATTTTAATGTGAACACCTTCTGGCAAAAAACGACCTGTAGGTACTTGAATACCTATACGTTTTTCATTTTGCTTCCCTTTTATTTCAACAAGATTAAAAGCCGTCAAAGGTTGTCCCGTATTCGATAATACAGTATTCATTGTATTACAAATATCAACATCATGCTGCTTACTGCAAACTTTGTACCAACCTTGTGATAAAGTTTGCGCATTTGCAGAAATACCAGCTATAAGAAAAAGGGCAGCGGCTCCAACTAATACTGAAACAGCAGAATAAACATTTTTATGCGACATGATTAAGTTAATCCTTTCAACGCGCTCTTAAGTAACTTCAAAAAAATATTAAATATAATTCCAACTTAAATTTATTAAATTATAATGAAATAACACTTAATTTTACTATTTTTACTTCAATATAAAAAAAAAAGTCAAATTTAGAGAAAAAATACGACGAGCTATTCTAATTTTTATACACCCATATAATTCCCCTCTTTATCATATTGGTGTTTGATGCAATCTATCCATAAAACACCTCTGTGCATTTAAGCTAAGATTACACAAACGAATCAATATTGCAATATTAATTAGAATAAACTCCTATGCTACTCTAAAAATCTTACTAATTAAACTTTTTACATTTGTTACTCTTCATGTTAAGTTCGTGGAGCCTTAGCAACAGCTGTTGTAATGCATGAAGCTCCGAAATATCAGATAAATTTTACTTTTTTCCTTATGTGATTCGTATGATACGAAAAAATAAAATCATTTACTGTATTATTGAAACATTTCATAAATTAAAACCACTGATTGTCTAAAATTTCTGCATAATTGTAAGAGAACTTTTTCCTAATGGACAATTTTCTGCCCTTGTTTACAAAACAATGGCGATACATTTTTGTAATAAAAGTTTTATATTTTACAGCTCCTAACCAAAAAGTTTAATTTAAAAATACGCTACTAAAGAAGTGCTTTTTTCTTAATTAAAAAACATATTTTCTTAGAGAGAAAATTTATAACTGTTGAAAATATTTTATTTATAATAAACTTCCTTAAAATATAACAACATATTAATTTATAATAATAATTTATCTTTTACATCATCAAATGTTTGTTTTTCATAGCTATTAAGAGCCTTCTGTTAGCAATTCTTTTATATTGCTAGAAACTGGGGCTTATCGAATTAATTGCGTCTTTTACTCAATAAAAATCTTTATCTTTCCAATCAAAATCTTTGCGTAAAATAGCACCTATATCACTCTGCAATATATCCACTAAAACTTTGCAACTAATAATAAATATGAGGATAATTTTCCATTTATTAAATAATTCAGCTTTTCTTCGTATTCTCCTACTTCGTACTCTCTCGCTATATCTACCCTAGAGATAAATTTTTATTTTTTCAAATAGATCCTGTAATTTCGAACCAAGATTATAATATTTATTCTTCAGATTTTTCAGTTCTTTTAAAAACTTATTTCGTTCCTGCAAACGCTTATAGTATTCTGCTTTAGAAAATTTTTTCCCAAAATATCTAAATGATAAATACTTATCTTCAATAAATTATATGCTATCTTTAGTATTCTTTCTTTTGTTTTTTAATGTTGGTATTGTTCCTTAGAAGATAAATCAGCGTGAGCGTTTTTATGCCATACATTACAGGGAGTAAAAACTATCGTTAGTAACTTTTGTAATGAAGAAAGCATGTTATCTTGGCTTAAGTTTTTGCTTTTTAGAGAAGATACTTATATGCACGTTCTATTTATTGCGGTTACACCGTCTAAGCTATTTTCTTCATTATATCAATATGTCTTATGATGAAGAACGCAAAATGAATATGTAAGAAGTTCTTTTATTATAAACTTAAATTTTATTCTTATAAAAAATTAATAACTATTTGTTTTTATATAATAATTTTATAAAAACGAGTAACAATTCTGAAACAACAAAGAAGTTTTTAACCAGAATGTTGTTCTGCCATTTCGACAAGCTGTGTCATAATATTCGCTGCTCCAACAAGCCTTTCATCCGCTGTGGACCAATCACGAATAAGAGCGATACTTTGATCTGGTCGAATTTTTGCCATCGAACCTTGTTTTCCAACCCACTGAACAAGAGCAACACTATTTGCAAAATAATTATTGCGAAACTGTATAACAATCCCCTTTGGTCCAGTATCCAATTTTTCTACATGCGCTTTTCGACACAATGTTTTGATATAAAAGACTTTAAGAAGGTGTTGAACTTCAAGCGGTAAAGGACCAAAGCGATCAATTAACTCCGCAGCAAATTCATCAATTTGTTCTAAATCATCAAGTTCTGTTAAACGACGATAAAGCCCCATACGTAATGGCAAGTCAGGCACGAAACTTTCTGGTATCATCACTGTTGTACCAAGTGAAATTTGAGGAGACCATTGCTTATCTTCATTTAGCTCTCCATCTTTTAATTCAGCAACAGCTTCTTCAAGCATTTTTTGATAGAGTTCAAATCCAACTTCTTTAATATGCCCCGATTGCTCTTCACCTAAAAAATTGCCTGAACCACGGATATCCATGTCATGGCTTGCCAATTGAAAACCAGCCCCCAAGGTGTCAAGAGATTGTAAAACTTTAAGACGACGATCAGCAGCAGCTGTTAAAACTTTACCAGCAGGAAATGTAAAGAGTGCATAAGCACGTTGTTTTGAGCGCCCTACCCTCCCTCGTAACTGATAGAGTGCAGAAAGACCAAACATCTCAGCGCGATGCACAATTAGGGTATTGGCTGTTGGAATATCAAGACCAGATTCAATAATGGTTGTCGATAGCAAAACATCATATTGCCCATCATAAAATGCATTCATGATATCATCAAGTTGTCCAGCCGGCATTTGTCCATGAGCCACAACGAATTTCAGTTCTGGCACATGTGTTTTGAGATATTCTTCTACAAAAGTCAGATCAGAAATACGAGGACAAATATAGAAACTTTGTCCGCCACGATAATATTCTCGAAGCAGGGTCTCTCGTATAACAAGTGCATCAAAGGGTGAAATAAAAGTACGAACGGCCATTCTATCAATGGGGGGCGTTGTTATCAATGAAAGTTCACGTACACCGGATAATGCTAACCCTAAAGTGCGTGGTATGGGAGTTGCTGAAAGTGTGAGAACATGAATATCACTTTTAAGCTCTTTTAAACGCTCTTTGTGTTTGACACCAAAATGCTGCTCCTCATCAATGATGAGAAGGCCTAATCGTAAAAAATTAACTGCACCACTTAACAATGCATGGGTTCCAATGACAATATCGATTGTACCATCTGAAACACCTTTTTTTACTTGTGCAAGTTCTTTTGCTTTTACAAGCCTTGAAGCATGTCCAATTTTAACCGGTAATCCTTGAAACCGCGAAATAAATGTCTTGTAATGTTGACGTGAAAGCAAAGTTGTCGGTACAACAACAGCAACCTGATATCCATTTAATGCTGCGACAAAAGCACTTCGAATGGCTACTTCGGTTTTTCCAAAACCAACATCACCGCATATCAAGCGATCCATAGGCTTTCCTGAGGCTAAATCGTCTAAAACAGCATCAATTGCATTCATTTGATCTTCCGTTTCTTCATAGGGAAAGCAAGCAACAAACTCATCAAATGGTCCAACTGGTGGAAGTAAAGCAGGCGCAGCACGAGTTATACGTTCTGCAGCTATACGAATTAATTGCCCTGCCATTTCCAATAAATGTTTTTTAAGCCGAGCTTTACGTGCTTGCCAAGCAACACCCCCTAATTTATCTAAAGTTACCTCTGTTCCTTCTGAGCCATAACGTGAGAGAAGCTCAATATTTTCAACAGGTAAAAAGAGTAAATCACCTCCAGCATATCTAATTTCAAGGCAATCTCGTAAAATTCCAGTGGTTTTGATGGTTTTAAGACCAACAAATTGGCCAATACCGTGATCGATATGCACAATAATATCACCAGAATTTAAAGCAGAAATTTCAGAAATAAAATTTGTATTATTTTTACGCCGCTTTGGCGATCTTATAAAACGATCGCCAAGGATATCTTGCTCTGCTATAACAGCCAAATCTTCAGCCTCAAAACCATGTTCTATCATGATAACAGCTGCTAATATGCGATCTCGTGGTGTTGCTTTGACAGTTTGCAAGGATTTTGCAACATCTATTTTTTTCAATCCATGCTCATCGAGAACTTGTAACAAACGATTGAGAGATCCTTCACTCCAACACGCTAAAAGCACTTTTTTACCAGCAGTGCGTAAAGATGCGATATGATCAATAACACTTGAAAAAACATTTTTTTCCTGCGCATTACGCTCTTTTACAAAATCATATCCCTGTTTAACATTGGTGTGAATAACAGTTTTTTCCGAACTTTGTGGAATATTAAAAGGCGAAAAATCAATACGCTGTGAAGATTGTTGCACACTTTCCAAAACACGCTCTGGCGTTAAATAAAAAAGACTAGGATCTATTGGATGATAAGAAGTAGAATTTTTTTCATCATTTTCGCGCTCTTTGCGCGCGTTATAATAGTCCTCAATAAGACGATAGCGTTCAATGAAGGCTTCTTCTATGAGATGCTCAAAAACTATCGGTAAGTTGCCACAATGGTCAAAAAAACTATCAAGGTTTTCATAAAAAAATGGAAGCCAATGTTCCATACCGGCAAAACGCCGACCTTGAGCAATTGCTTCATAAAGCATGTTATTTTTTTGTGATACACCAAATGTACGGGTATAATTGCTCTTAAAACGGCTTATGCGTTCTGGTGTGAGAACAACCTCACTCATTGCCTGTAATAAAAGTTCAGTTTTTTGGCCTGTTGTCTTTTGACTTTCTGGATCAAATATGCGGATACTTTCTAGGGTATCTCCAAAAAAATCAAGACGTAAAGGTTCAACATCCATGGGAGAAAAGATATCAAGTATTCCTCCTCTTACAGCAAACTCACCAACATCACGGACAACCGTAACGCGTTCAAAACCATTGGTTTCTAAAAACTGAATAAGATTTCCCATGTTATTGCGCTGGCCAACACGTGCGTGAATAAGCTGAGCTTCTATCATTTCACGAGGAGGTAACTTTTGCATAATCGCATTTGCTGTTGTTAATATAATTGCAGGATGCGGATCTTTACGTAAATTTGCTATGTGTGCCAATGCTGATAATCGACGTGCCATAACAGAAATTCCTGGTGACACACGATCATAAGGCAAACAATCCCATGCAGGAAATTGAAGTATGGGTAAATTGGGCTCAATAAAATTTAAAACTTGTTGTAAATGAACAATTTTTGTTCCGTCGCGGACAACATAGATGAGCGGTTTACCTTGTGCAATTTCTGAACTTAATTTCGCAAGCGCAAAGGCTTCAAATCCATCAGGAACTCCATCAAAAATCATACGAACAGAATTATTTTTTGGAATAACAATTTTTTTAAATATAGGCATCGGGATTAATAACTTAAGCAAGTACGATAATTGGCAATATCACGAAAAAGTGGACTATCAACTTCAGAGGGTGGCGAAACTTCTCCAGTAATCCATGTGAGTAAATCACGATCATCAAAAGACATAATATATTCAAGTTCAGAGAGCGTTTTATCATTCATTTCAGTAATATGAGTATCGACATAATGTCCAAAAATGAGATCCATTTCACGAATACCGCGATGCCATGCACGAAAAATCAATCGACGACGACGCACATCTAATTGATTTTTGTCAACGACAAAAACTGTCATAAAAAATCTCCTTGAATAAAGTAATATAAACTATTCAATTAGTCGTATAAAATTTGTACCTTGCTTTTAAGGAAGTTCTATAATCTTTTGTTCTTTAAGTGTAATTCGACGATGCATTTGCTTAGCCAAAGCGTAATTATGTGTTGCAATAAGAGCAGAAAGACCCGACTGGCGAACAAGGATAGATAAAGCTTGAAAAACATAAGCTGAAGTTACGGGATCAAGATTTCCTGTAGGTTCATCAGCCAAAAGAACCGAAGGGCCATTTGCTACTGCACGTGCAATAGCAACACGTTGTTGTTCTCCTCCCGATAACTCTGAGGGACGATGGTTAGCACGATGAGAAACACGCAGATACGTCAATAATTTGCGCGCACGATCTTCTGCTATGGATTTTTTTAATCCTGCTATCATTTGCGGTATCATAACATTTTCTAACGCCGTAAACTCTGGAAGTAAATGATGAAATTGATAAACAAAACCAATATCATTTCGTCTTATAGCTGTTCGCTCACTATCAGAGCGCTTTGCACAAGAAATACCCCGTAACATCACATCACCAGCTGTTGGTTTTTCTAATAATCCAGCAATATGAAGAAGTGTTGATTTTCCAGCACCAGATGGTGCAACAAGTGCAACAAGCTCTCCACGATTAAGAATAAAATTCGCTTTATCTAAAACAATAAGCGGCTTATGACTCTCGAAAAAGTGTCTTTCAATCTCTACAAGCTCTAAAATAGCTGTCATTATTCATACCTCAAAGCTTGTACGGGATCTAGCTTAGCAGCACGCCATGCCGGAATGAGAGCAGCAAGAAACGACAAAAATAAAGCCATCATAGCAACCAAGATGGTCTGTTTCCACTCAATTTGTGCAGGCAATTTTGTTAAAAAATAAAGTTGAGGATTAAAAACGTCGACATTAAATAACCAAGATATAAAGTCTTGGATATGATTAATATTAGCGGTCGCGATAACACCTAAAACTAAACCCAATATAGTTCCAATAAAACCAATCATCATTCCTGTAATGATAAATATACGCAAAATCGCACTCTGCTGAGCCCCCATCGTGCGTAAAATCGCAATATCATGACTTTTATCTTTTACAAGCATAATCAGCCCTGAAATAATATTTAAAGCAGCAACAAGAACGATCAGAGAAAGAATGAAAAACATAACATTTCGTTCAATCTGTAAGGCTGAAAAAAAAGCCTGATTGCGTGTACGCCAATCAATTAAATAGACCTGTTGATCAACTGTTTTTTCTACAATAGGTTTTATTTGATCAACAGCATCAGGATCATTTAGAAATAATTCTAAAGACTGAACCTTATCTCCCAAATTAAAAAATATTTGTGCTTCATGGAGAGGCATAAAGATAAATATTGAATCATATTCAGACATACCAACTTCAAAAATAGCAACGACTTTATAAGCTTTCACACGTGGGGTAACGCCAAAAGGAGTCTCATCACCATCTGGAGTAATAATACGAATATCTCTTCCAACTGTCAGCCCCAATTTTTCTGCTAAGCCACTTCCAATTGCAACACCTTCTTCTTCATCAAACCGAGAAATCGATCCTAATTTAATGTTTTGAGAGACTGTTTTAAGCTTTTCTAGATCTTGTTTGCGCATACCACGAACTAATGCGCCAGAGCCACCTTGAACTTCACCTTGAACAAGCGCTTGACCTTCAATAACAGGCAAAGCAAACTTCACACCCTTTGTAGATTCTAAAGAAGAAATAAGAGTCTTATAATCAGAAAAACCAGAATCAACTGTTTGAACAATAAGATGCCCATTCATACCAAGAATACGATTGAGAAGCTCTGTACGAAAGCCATTCATCACCGCCATAACAACAACCAGAGCAAATACGCCCAACATAATCCCAATAAGAGAAATAATTGAAATAACAGATGCAACAACATGTTTTTTATTGGGAATCATGTAACGAAAAGCGATCATCCACTCATAAGATGAAAACCATTTGTCTTTCAGCCTCTTCATAACATTTCCTATTAATTTATAGAAAGTTGGCTGAGTACATCTTCAACCTTTAGAGATTTTTTTACACCTGTTTTTCGATCTTTAATTTCAACTTCATTTTGTGCAATGCTGTTAGGACCAACAATGATTTGCGTTGGCAAACCAATCAAATCCATTGTTGCAAATTTTGATCCAGGACGCTCATTTCTATCATCTAATAATGGATCAAAACCAGCCTCCTTTAATCCCTGATAGAGAAACTCACATGCCTTCGTGCATTTTTCATCATCGGATTTCATATTGATAATTCCAAAATCAAACGGTGCCATCGACTTTGGCCAAATAATACCATTTTCATCATGAGAAGCCTCTATAGCGGCCGCAACAAGACGCGAAGGTCCAATACCATAAGATCCCATAGAGACTACATGCTCTTTTCCATCTTGTCCCATAACTTTTGCTCCCATTGGAGCAGAATATTTCGTGCCAAAGTGGAAAATATGCCCGACTTCAATACCACGCGCTGAAAGACGATTATGATCAGAAACTTTAGCCCACTCCTCTTCATTATGCATTTCTTCCGTCGCTGCATAAAAAGATGTCCATTGTTTAACAATATCATCCAAAACAGCTTTATCACTAAAATCGATTGAACTATCAGGAACAGTCAGTTCAAGAAATTGTTTATCACAGAAGATAGCGCTCTCTCCCGTTTCAGCCAAAATGATAAATTCATGACTGAGTTCCCCCCCTATTGGACCCGTATCTGCACGCATAGGAATTGCTTTTAAACCAAGACGAGAAAAAGTGCGTAAATAAGCAACAAACATACGATTATAAGATGTTTTAGAACCTTCATAATCAAGATCAAAAGAATAAGCATCTTTCATTAAAAATTCTCGTGCCCGCATCACACCAAAACGTGGGCGAATTTCATCACGAAATTTCCATTGAATATGATATAAATTAAGTGGAAGATCTTTATAAGAACGAACATATGAGCGAAAAATATCTGTTACCATCTCTTCATTGGTTGGACCATAAAGTAAATCACGCTTTTGACGATCTTTAATGCGAAGCATTTCCAAACCATAATCATCATAACGACCGCTTTCACGCCAAAGATCAGCAGATTGAATTGTAGGCATCAATATTTCTATTGCACCCGCACGTTCTTGCTCTTCACGAATAATTGTACAAACTTTATCAAGCACTTTTTTTCCCAAAGGAAGCCAAGAATAAATCCCTGATGTTTGTTGTCGAATCATTCCAGCGCGCAACATGAAGCGATGAGAAACAATTTCTGCTTCTTTAGGATTCTCTTTTAAAAGTGGAAGGAAATATTGAGAAAGACGCATTGAAATAATTAACTCCTAATCAGACCTATCATATCGGAACAATTTATCACACCCTCTATTCATCTATAGCCGCATTCTTAATACTTGCAAATATAACGATCTTACTATTTAAAAATTTACCAGGCTTTATTCTTTATTTTTCTTATTTAGCAATAAAATAAAAATGCTCTTCTCTTTTTAAATAACGTAATATGAAAGTTCTTTTACTTTGACCGATGTAAAAAAACTGTACAGATAGGTTTTTTTTGCCAAATTTCATGAACAGCCGCTCTCACTGCACGTCGTGTTGCCTCTCGAATAAGTTCATTATTTTTCTGTTTCATGCGTGGGATATTATAAACTGTATTTTCTATAATATCTAAAAGAATATCTTTTAAACTTTCCCCCTTTCCATTACTTTCAGGTAACCCGAATGTTGTTAGACCTATATCCCCTAATAATTCATGCTTACTATTTATATGGAGAGAAATAGTAACATGACCAGCATAACTTAGTTTGCGACGTTCACGAATCCCTAGTTCATTTTCATCTCCAATTAGGCAACCATCCTTATAGATGCGGCCAACAGGAACTTGATCAACAACTTCTACAGGCTCCGGTGCAAAACGTAACATATGTCCATTTCTGATATCTGTAACAATTTTAATACCCGCTTGACGCGCTAAAGTTGCCTGAGCCTTAAGATGCATTGCTTCCCCATGTACAGGAACAAGTATCTGTGGCTTTACCCAATCATACATCTGTAAAAGTTCTGAACGACGGGGATGACCGGAAACATGAACAAGTGCATCTTCATTCGTGATAATTTCAATACCCAAATCAATGAAACGATTTTGTACCTCAATAATCGCTTTTTCGTTTCCTGGAATACTTCGTGATGAATAAATAACGGTATCACCAGCAGAAAGTGTAATATTTCTCATTCCATCACGTGACAGTTTAGCCAAAGCAGCACATGGCTCACCTTGGCTCCCTGTGACAATTAAAACAAGATCTTTTCGCGAAATGTAACCATAATCATCTTCCGTTACAAATGGTGCTAAACCATTCATATAACCAAGCTCTTGTGCAACCATAATACTTCGCTTAAGGGAACGCCCAATGACAAGCACCTTACGTCCAGCAGCTTCAGCTGCAAGAGCAATAGAACGTATCCGACCAATATTAGAAGAAAAAGTTGCTATTGCAACGCGCCCTTCAGCTTTGGAAATAATCTCAGAAAGACTGGCTTGAACCTGCTGCTCTGATGGAGATATACCATCCCGACACGCATTTGTAGAATCACAAAGTAATGCTAAAACACCTTTTTTTCCTAACGCACGAAATCTTTTTTCATCCGTCACAGCCCCAAGTGAAGGAGTATGATCAATTTTCCAATCACCAGTATGAATCACAGTCCCCAAAGAGGTTGTAATTGCTAAAGATACAGATTCTGGTATTGAATGGTTAACAGCTATAGCCTCTACAGTAAAGGAACCTACCTGAAAACAATCACCAGCTTGAAAAATATTGAGTAAATTTTTTTGAGATTCAAAATCTAATTGTTTTTTAGTTTCCAATAATCCTGCTGTAAAAGGCGTACAGTAAATTGGAACTTGTAGCTTTGGCCATAAATCAAGAACGGCCCCATAATGATCTTCATGTGCATGTGTTAAAACAAGACCCCGTATATTATGTTTTTCACTTTCTAGAAAACGAATATCAGGAAAAACAAGGTCGACTCCTGGTAATTCAGAACCAGCAAAACTAATTCCCATATCAACCAGCAGCCATTCACGAAGATGTTGGGGACCAAATCCGTAAGCAGCTAAATTCATCCCTATTTCACCTACCCCCCCCAGAGGTAAAAAAACAAACTCATTCTTATTAGCTGCAACCATAAACATCTCCCAAAATCATTAAGGTATCTGATGGTAAAATAATTTTTTAATAACAACCTGCATTAATAGAAGCAGCCGAACCAAAATGAATATCTCCAGCTGTTATAATGGCTGTCTGACCATTTTTTTGCTTTATGATGCAGTTAAAATCACTATCAAGACCATCAAAAACACCCTCAATGACTTTTTCATCATTCACCACTTTGACATGTTTCCCAAGGTGAGCAGAATATAAAAGCCATTTTTTTCGGATTATTTCACATCCTTTTGGTTGTTTCCAAAGAAGGTAATTTCTAGAAAAACACTCCGTCAAAACCGTAAATAATTGTTCTGCTTCAATATGCAAACCGATATTCTTTAAGCTTGAAGTGGGATAAGGTGCATCTTCATAATTATATTTCACATTTATTCCAATACCAATAACCAATGCATATTGTTGTGATGACAACTTTAAAATCTCAAGCAAAACTCCAGAGCTCTTAGCTCCTTGTAACAAAATATCATTTGGCCATTTTAAACTCACAATATTGTTTGTCTGATTTTCATCTTTTATCAATTGTTTTATTGCCTCTACCACACTTATTCCAGCAACAAAACCAAGTTGAGCTGCAGTTTGATGAACAATATCATCAATTAATAAAAGACTAGAATAAAGGTTCCCTTTGGGACTAGACCAACTCCTCCCTCTTCTTGCTCTTCCCTGTGATTGTTCTTGTGCAACAATCCAAAGATTACCTTGATGACCAGTTTGCGCTTTTCGTTGCGCAGTGAGATTTGTTGAGTCAACACTATCGTACGCTTCAATAGTGTATCCTTGTTCTTGAGCAAAATCTGATAAAATATAAACCATATTCATTAAAACAATGCAGCTGCTGCTTTTTCTGCTAATTCAGCAAACCAAACTCCAAAAAGTGTATAAAATAAAATAAACAATGCAGAAAGACCAAGACAAAATTGAAGCTCATTCGATAAAACAACAAAATGCGCTTTTGCGTCATCAAACCACATAATTTTAATGACTCGTAAATAGTAAAAAGCTCCAACGACAGACGCTATCATCCCAACGACTGCAAGTGGCGTCAGACCAGCATGGACAGCAGCAGAAAATGTATACCACTTCCCAAAAAAACCAGCCATAGGTGGTACACTGGCTAACGAGAAAAGCTGTATTGTCATAACAATAGCCATAAACGGATTTGTCTTTGCTAACCCTGAAAGATCATAAATATTTTCAACATTGCCATTCTGAGAGCGCATTCCAAGAATAAAAGCAAATGAGCCAATCGTCATTCCAAGATAAATCGTCATATAAAGAATAACACTTTTTATTCCTAGCATATCTCCAGCAGATAAACCAACAAGTGCATAGCCCATATGACTGATCGACGAATAAGCCATTAAGCGCTTAATGTTATTTTGACCAATTGCAGCAAATGCACCAAGTATCATTGATGCAATCGCCATGAAGACCAAAATTTGTTGCCATGCAGGCATCACATTATCAACACGCCCTAGGGGAATAAAGGTCATCACAATAATACGGATGATTAAAGCCATTGCAGCAACTTTAGGGGCACCAGCAAAAAATGCCGTAATCGGTGTTGGCGCTCCTTCATAAACATCAGGTGTCCACATATGAAATGGAACAGCAGAAATTTTGAAAGCCAAACCAGCTAAAATAAAAACAATTCCAAAAATGACCCCCAATTGTAAATTTTTACCTTTTAAAGCAAGAGCAATTTCGTGAAAACCAATTTGACCGGTAAAACCATAAAGTAAAGAAATACCATAAAGCAGCAATCCTGAAGATAATGCTCCTAAAACAAAGTATTTTATACCAGCTTCAGAAGATTTTACATTATTACGATTAATCGCTGCTAAAACATATAAAGCTAAAGATTGCAGTTCTAACCCCATATAAAGCGACAGCATATTACCAGCTGAAATCATAAACATCATTCCAAGGGTTGCTAAAAGAACAAGCACTGGAAATTCAAATATATTAAACTTTTGTGCATTGGCAAAACCAACAGACATGATAAGAGAAAAGAGTGCACCAATAAGCATTAAAATTTTCATATAACGACTAAAGGAATCGATAACGAGCGCATTGGTTTGAAATGAACCATTTTTCGGAAAAACTATAAGAATAATAATAGTTGCCACAAGAAGTGCCATGGCTAAACCTGTCACTGTTAAAGAAGCACGTGTATTGGAATAAACACCAAACATAAGCAACACGACAGCTCCTAATGCGATTAAAAGCTCCGGAAGAATTAAGACTAATTGCGCTATTATTTCAGTTTGCATGTGCATTCTTCCCTTATCTAGTGCAGTTTATTGATGAGGGTTTCTACGGAAAACGCCGTTGCTTTAAGAATAGGCGTTGGATAGATACCAAAGAATATTGTAAGAACAACCATTGGATAAAGGATGAATTTTTCTCTTAAAGAAAGATCTATTAATACTTTTAAATTCTCTTTATCCAAGGAACCAAAAACCACACGCCTATAAAGATAAAGGGCATAGGCTGCCGATAAGATAACACCTGTTGTTGCTAAAACAACAACCAATTTATTTACTTGAAAAACACCTATTAAGGTTAAAAATTCACCCAAAAATCCTGAGCTTCCAGGCAAACCAACATTTGCCATAGTAAAAATTAAGAAAACAACAGCATATTTAGGCATATTATTCACTAAACCACCAAACGCTGAAATTTCACGTGTATGCAAGCGATCATAGATAACCCCAACACAAAGAAACAACGCTGCTGAAACAATTCCATGGGATAGCATCTGATAAATAGCCCCTTGTATCCCTTGTTCATTCGCAGAAAAAATGCCCATTGTCACATACCCCATATGAGCTATTGAAGAATAAGCAATAAGCTTTTTGATGTCATTTTGAACAAGTGCAACCAACGACGTATAAATAATAGCGATAAGTGATAATGTGAAAATCAAAGGTGCAAAATCTGCTGAAGCGATAGGAAACATAGGCAAAGAAAAACGAAGAAAACCATACCCACCTAATTTGAGTAAGACACCAGCTAAAATAACGGAACCCGCTGTCGGTGCTTCCACGTGAGCATCAGGAAGCCATGTATGAACCGGCCACATTGGCATTTTAACTGCGAAAGAAGCAAAAAATGCAAGCCATAACCATATTTGCATATGAGCAGGAAACTGGTAATTGAGTAAAGTTGGTATATCAAGTGTCCCAGCCTCCCAATACATAGCCATAAGAGCAACCAGCATAAGCACTGAACCAAGTAAAGTATATAAGAAAAACTTTATACTTGCATAAACACGACGTGCTCCACCCCATACACCTATGATGATAAACATTGGAATAAGGCTACCTTCAAAAAAAACATAGAATAGCATTGCATCAAGAGCACAAAAAACGCCAATAATCGCAACTTCTAGAAGAAGAAATGCAATCATATAAGCCTTTAATCTCTCTTTAACATTTTCCCAACTTGCTAAAATACAAAAAGGCAAAAGAAAAGCCGAGAGAACAACAAAAAGAATAGAAATACCATCAACCCCCATATGATAGCTAATGCCCCCCCCTAACCAACTGGACTTTTCAACCATTTGAAAATTTGGGTTGCTAGAATCAAATCCTATCCAAATAATTAAAGAAATAATAAAAACAAATAGAGTCGTAAAAAATGCGACATTACGTATATTATGGCGTGCTACTTCACTATCATCTTTGATAAACAAAATCAGAAGCACACCAATAAGTGGCAAAAATGTAACCGTAGAAAGAATAGGCCAATCGGTCATTAGTTTACGCCCCCGATCATCATCCATGTAATGAGTAATGCAACGCCGATAAGCATTGCAAATGCATAGTGGTAAAGATAGCCTGTTTGCAATCGAACAATTCTATTTGTAATATCAACAACACGCGCTGCGATACCATTAGGACCTAAACCATCAATAATTTTACCGTCTCCCACTTTCCAAAGAAAAGAACCAATTCTAAAGGTAGGACGAACAAATAAAAAGTTATATAATTGATCGAAATACCATTTTTGGTAAAGAAAATTATATGCTCTTGGCATAATACGAACCATTTTCTTAGGAAGAGATGGAATAGAAACATAAAATAAATAAGCTAAAATAAACCCAAGAACCATCGCTATAAATGGCAACCATTTTACCCAATTAAAAACATGGTGGGAATCATGAAGAATGTGATTGTGGCTGCTTGTAAATAATGCTCCCTTCCAAAAAGCATTATACAAGTCACCAAAAAAGTAAGGTTGGAAAACGACACCAGAAAATATTGCTCCAATAGATAAAAGAAAGAGTGGAATCAACATAACTGGAGGCGATTCATGAACATGATGCATAACATCAACTGTTGCCCGTGGTTTACCATGGAATGTCATAAAGATAAGCCGCCATGAATAGAAACTTGTTAAAAAGGCAGCAAAAACAAGAAGATAAAAAGCATATCCTGAAGCAATATTATGGGATGCAAAAGCAGACTCTATAATCGCATCTTTCGAGAAAAAACCTGCAGTCCCGAAAAGTGTTCCTGGAATCCCAACACCGGTCAATGCAATGGTCCCGACCATCATCATCCAATAGGTGACCTTTATATGTTTGCGTAACCCACCCATTTTTCGCATATCTTGTTCATCAGATACAGCATGAATCACAGAACCTGCACCAAGAAACAATAAGGCTTTAAAAAAAGCATGCGTAAAAAGATGAAAGACAGCAGCGCCATAAGCTCCAACACCTAATGCCACAAACATATAACCAAGTTGAGAGCATGTAGAATAAGCAATAACACGCTTAATATCATTCTGCACCAACCCCACAGTTGCTGCAAAAAACGCTGTTGTTGCACCAACAATAATAATCACGGTCAAAGCAGTCGAAGAAAGTTCAAAAATTGGCGACATACGCGCAACCATAAAAACACCAGCCGTTACCATTGTAGCGGCATGAATAAGCGCTGATACAGGGGTTGGCCCTTCCATTGCATCAGGCAGCCAAGTATGTAAAAGAAATTGTGCTGATTTTCCCATCGCACCAATAAATAATAAAAGACATGTAATGGTAATTGCCGTCTGCCCATCAAATTGCCAACCTAAAAATGTCATATTTTGTATAAAGCTATTGTTTGCAGCTTTTGCAAAAATAGAGGCAAAATCAACCGATTGGAATAAAACAAAAATACTAAAGATTCCTAAGAGAAAACCAAAGTCTCCAACACGATTGACCACAAAAGCTTTCATTGCAGCCTTATTAGCAGAATCGCGCTGAAACCAAAAACCAATGAGTAAATAAGAAGCAAGTCCTACACCTTCCCATCCAAAAAACATCTGAATCAAATTATTGGAGGTCACCAACATAAGCATCATAAATGTAAACAAAGAAAGATAAGAAAAAAAACGAGACCTTGAAGGATCATGGTGCATATAACCAATTGAATAAATATGCACCAATGCCGAAACACTGTTCACAACAATAAGCATGACAGCTGTTAATGCATCAACATGTAAAGCCCAGTTAAAGCTTAAGTCAGCAACAGTCATCCAATGTAATACCAATACGTCAATCTTTGGAATATGACCAAGTGCAATACTGAAAAATGCTATCCACGATAATATGGCAACAACAACCATAAAGCTACATGTTATCAATTCACTCGCACGATCTCCTATCGTTTTTCCACCCAGTGCAGCAATTAAAAAACCCAAAAGCGGAAGAAAGACAATCGTATAATACATCACTGGTTAGCCTTTCATTACATTAACATCTTCAACCGCAATGGAACCACGATTACGGAAAAAAACGACCAGAATTGCTAAACCAATGGCAGCTTCAGCAGCTGCTACGGTTAAGACAAATAAAGCGAATATCTGACCAACGAGATCATGAAGAAATGCTGAAAACGCAACAAAATTGAGATTAACTGAAAGCAATATAAGCTCAATGGACATCAAGATAATAATCACGTTTTTTCTGTTGAGAAAAATTCCAGCAATACCAATTGTAAACATCAAAGCAGAAACAGTGAGATAATGTGTAATATCAATATACATCTACATAGCCCCCCTTACATACCTTTACCTGATTCAACTTGTTTGATTTCAATGGCACTTTCTACCGTTCTAGAAACTTGCTCCGCAATAGATTGCCGCTTTACTCCTAATTTATGACGAAGTGTTAAAACAATAGCCCCAATCATTGCAACCAATAAAATCATTCCAGCAATTTGAAAATAGAAAACATAATCCGTATAGAGAATATCTCCTAATGCTTGTGTATTTGTTCGCTGCGCTAAATCTGGCATTGGTTGCGTAACATGTGTTCTCAAAACTGGAGAAAAATAGCTACTCACAAAAACAACAATCAATTCTACAGCGATAATAACACCAATAAGAGCTCCAATAGGAGCATACCGAAGAGTTCCACTCTTTAACTCAGCAAAATCAACGTCAAGCATCATAACGACAAACAAAAATAAAACAGCGACAGCTCCTACATACACAACAAGCAGAATAAGCCCTAAAAATTCTGCTCCTGCAAGCAAAAATAAAGCTGCTGCATTAAAAAATGCGAGAATTAAAAACAAAACAGAATGCACTGGATTGCGTGCTGTAATAACAATAACTGCACTTGTTAGCATAATAAAAGCAAACAAATAGAAAAATGCCGCCGCTAGATCTGTTAGCATAGGCTTCTCCTTAATTATTCAAACAATTGGTATAAACTTCATACCAGATTACAATTTATCGGAAAATATCCGACACCTCATTTAACGATACACTTAGCGATAAGGCGCATCCATCAATATATTGCGAGCAATTTCTCGCTCCCAGCGATCTCCATTTAATAAAAGCTTTTCTTTATCATAATAAAGTTCTTCACGTGTTTCCGTCGCAAACTCAAAATTTGGACCTTCGACAATAGCTTCAACCGGACAAGCCTCTTGACAAAAACCGCAGTAGATACATTTAACCATATCGATATCATAACGAACAGTTCTACGCGTACCATCATTGCGCCGTGGTCCAGCTTCAATTGTAATCGCTTGAGCAGGACAAATTGCTTCACATAATTTACAAGCAATACACCTTTCTTCACCATTTGGATAGCGACGCAATGCATGCTCACCGCGAAAACGCTGAGATACAAAGCCTTTTTCATAAGGATAATTAATCGTGGGCTTTGGTGAAAAAAATTGACGCATGGCTAAGAAAAAAGCACTCACAAATTCCAATAGAAGAAGTGACTTTGCCGCCTGAATAAAACCTGACATCGTAAAATCTCCTCTTAAACGAAATCCGTAAACTTTAAAAAAGCAGCAGTTATCACAACCATTGCTAGTGAGAGAGGAAGAAAAACCTTCCAACCAAGCCGCATGAGCTGATCATAGCGATAACGTGGAACAAATGCTTTAACCATAGCAAACCAAAAAAATACAAAACAGACTTTTAAAATAAACCAAATGATACCAGGAACCCAATTAAGCCACCAAACATCTAAAGGTGGCAGCCAACCGCCTAAAAATAGAATAGTTGTTAATGCGCACATTAAAACAATCGCAACATATTCACCAAGAAAGAAAAGCATGTAAGGCGTTGAAGAATATTCTACCATATGACCAGCTACAAGTTCAGATTCTGCTTCCACCAAATCGAATGGAGGACGGTTTGTCTCTGCAAGCGCAGAAATAAAAAATATAATAAACATTGGAAAAAGGACCAACCAATTCCAATCGAGAAAGCTGTTAAAAGGAAGACCAAGAGTTGTACCAATTCCAGAACTTTGTTTATGAACAATTGTTGTGAGATCCAACGAACCACTTATTAAAATGACAGTCACAAGCACAAAACCAATGGAAACTTCATAAGAAACCATTTGTGCCGCCGAACGAAGGGCTCCTAAGAAAGGATATTTTGAATTCGATGCCCATCCCCCCATAATGACACCATAAACCTCAAGAGATGAAATGGCTAAGATATAAAGCAAGCCAACATTAATCTTCGCAACCTCCCAGCCCTCATTGACAGGAATAACAGCCCAAGTTGATAAAGCAAGTGTCGCTGAAACAAAAGGAGCCAAAAGAAAAACACCCTTATTTGCACCTGCAGGGATAATAGGCTCCTTAACAACAAATTTAATTAAATCTGCAAAAGACTGTAACAAACCCCATGGACCAACAACATTTGGTCCACGACGCAATTGCACCGCTGCCCAAATCTTTCTATCTGCGTAAAGAAGATAAGCAACTAAGATCAAAAGAACGACCAAAAGAAGAAGTGTTTTTCCAACTATAATGAGTAATGGCAACAGCCAAGTCATAAAGAAATCATACATCATTATTCCTTTTCCTTTGCCTTACTTTATAGTTTGCGTAGCACGGTTTTTTGCAAGAGATGAACATTCAGCCATAACAGCAGAAGCACGTGCTATCGGATTTGTTAAATAAAAGTCTTTAACCATAGAAGTAAAGGTGTGACTCTCTAGAGAAACCATTTTTGAACCAAGCGCCTTAAGACCACTTATATCAGAAGGTACTATATCATCAACAGCACAAAGGTGTGGATAATCATTAAACAAGCATTGTCTTAATTGAGAAAGAGAATCAAAAGGGAGCCTTTGTCCTAAAATATCCGATAAAGCACGCAAAATAGCCCAATCTTCTTTTGCTTCACCTGGAGCAAAACCAGCCCGATTTGTCATTTGGACACGTCCTTCTGTATTCACATAAAGCCCTGATTTTTCAGTGTAAGCAGATGCAGGCAAAATAACATCAGCAGCATGTGCACCATTATCACCATGGCTACCAATATAAACTGTAAAAGCTTTTGTATTGGCTAATTCTACTTCATCAGCACCAAGTAAAAATAAAACTTCACAGGTTTTAAGAATATTTGCAACCCCAAGCTTAGAAGTAAAGCCTATGTCCAATCCTCCAACAATCGATGCTGCATTATGAAGAATCCCAAACCCATTCCATTCTTCACTAAGAGCACCAATATTGTCAGCTAATTTAGCAAGACTTTTTAAAACAGATAAACCTTCATTTCCTGAAACAGCTCCCTCTCCGATAAGAATAAGGGGCCTCTTCGCTTCTTTTAAGACATTTAAAAAAACATCCTCTCCACGAATAAGTGTCGTTAATGTATCACTCCCAGATCCAAGATAAGAATAAGGATAACGTAAATCGACTTTCTCTCCAATTAATGCAATAGGAAAATTTCCCATCCGTTGGCGCTTTAAAATACGCGCATTTAAAACAGCCGCTTCATGACGTGGATTAGATCCCACAATAAGCAGTGCATCAGCCTGTTCAATACCTGCAATTGTAGGATTAAAAATATAACTCGAACGCCCAAACTCAGGCGATAAAGCCCCCCCTCTTTGGCGACAATCAAAAAGCGTTGAGCCCAAAGAACTCAATAATGCTTTAAGGGCATACATTTCCTCAACAGACGCAAGATCTCCAGCAATCGCTCCAATTTTTTCTGGCAAGGTTTTAGAAACCACCATTTTAATTTTTGCAAAAGCTTCTGTCCAACTGACAGGCTGAAGCTTTCCATCTTTGCGTACATATGGCCTATCAAGCCGCTGAGTGCGCAATCCATCCCAAATAAAACGCGTTTTATCAGAGATCCATTCCTCATTTACATCTTCATTCGTACGCGGCATAATCCGCATAACCTCACGGCCACGGCTATCAATACGGATCGCACTACCAAGCGCATCCATCACATCAATTGATTCCGTTTTTACCAATTCCCACGGACGAGCATGAAACGCATAAGGTTTTGAAGTTAAAGCTCCCACCGGACAAAGATCAATAACGTTTCCCTGTAATTCAGATGTCATAGCTTTTTCAAGATATGTCGTAATTTCAGCATCTTCGCCGCGACCGATCAAACCAAGCTCAGAAATACCTGCGACTTCTGTTGTAAATCGAACACAGCGTGTGCAATGGATACACCGTGTCATAACTGTCTTCACAAGTGGCCCAATATATTTATCTTCTACAGCACGCTTATTTTCACTATAACGAGAACAATCACGCCCATAAAGCATTGCTTGATCTTGAAGATCGCATTCTCCCCCTTGATCACACACAGGACAATCCAAAGGATGATTAATGAGAAGAAATTCCATAACACCTTCACGTGCTTTTTTTACCATCGCCGTATTGGTAAAAATCTCAGGTGCTTCACCGTTAGGCCCCAATCGTAAATCACGAACCCCCATAGCACAAGAAGCCTGAGGTTTCGGAGGACCACCCTTAACCTCAACCAAACACATACGACAATTTCCAGCAATTGACAAAGATTCATGAAAACAAAAACGTGGAATTTCTGCCCCAGCCGCCTCAGCAGCCTGAAGCAACGTGTAGTAATCAGGAACTTCAATCTCTTTGCCATCAACTTTGATATTTATCATCACCCATCCAACCTGCGGATAACCCACTTAAAATTTGCATTCGGCTGCTCTTTAAAAAATCTTCTATCCTACAGCTTCTAAAGCAATATTTTTGCTTTGGACTACATTTCGCGTGTATTCATCAATTCTACGCTCGATTTCCGGACGAAAATTACGTATCAACCCCTGTACAGGCCATGCGGCAGCATCACCAAGCGCACAAATAGTGTGTCCTTCAACCTGTTTCGACACTTCAAACAAAAGATCAATCTCGCGTTTTTGCGCTCTTCCCTCAACCATACGCCCTAAAAGACGCATCATCCACCCCGTCCCCTCACGACACGGTGTACACTGACCACAACTCTCGTGCTTGAAAAAAGCAGCTATACGCCAAATTGCCTTGATAATATCGGTTGATTTATCCATAACAATCATTCCCCCCGTGCCAAAAGAAGACCCAACATCTCGCATCCCATCAAAATCCATGATTGCATCGATCATATCCTCACCACGGACAACTGGACAAGAAGCTCCCCCTGGAATAACTGCTAAAAGATTATTCCATCCACCACGAACACCACCCGTATGTTTTTCAATTAATTCACGGAATGAAACACCAAGAGCGTCTTCAAATGTACAAGGTGCATTAACATGCCCTGAAACCATAAATAATTTCGTTCCAACATTATTTGCTCGTCCGATTGATGAAAACCACGAAGCACCCCGCCGCAAAATCGTTGGAACTACAGCAATGGACTCTACATTATTTACTGTTGTTGGACAGCCATAAATCCCCATATTGGCAGGAAATGGTGGTTTAAGCCGAGGTTGTCCCTTTTTCCCCTCAAGACTTTCAAGAAGAGCTGTTTCTTCACCACAAATATAAGCACCAGCTCCATGATGAATAACAATATCACAAGCATGCCCATATTTCGTTTTTTTGCCAAGTAAACCCGCATCATAGCATTCATCAACGGCAGCTTGAAGCGCTTCACGTTCACGAATATATTCACCACGAATATAAATAAAAGCAACATTGGCTCCCATAGCAAAAGTAGCGATTGCACATCCTTCAATCAAAGTATGGGGGTCATGACGTAAAATATCACGGTCTTTACAAGTTCCAGGTTCAGATTCATCGGCATTGACAACCAAATAATGAGGACGCCCATCATTCTGCTTTGGCATAAAAGACCACTTCATTCCGGTAGGAAAACCAGCACCACCACGACCGCGTAAACCCGATGCCTTCACCTCATCAATGATCCAATCACGACCTTTGTCAATCATCTCTTTCAGACCATTCCAATGCCCACGCAACATCGCAGCCTTTAATGATTTGTCTTTTAAACCATAAATATTGGTGAAGATACGATCTTTATCAGCTAGCATACCCCACCTTTTTTTCTATTACCCATAGCATTTTCCGCTTTTCCTCAAATGCAATTTTTAAATATCTTTTCAAAACTTCTTACTTTTCATTAAATGTTGCCATTATGGGTAGAATAATAAAATATTTTCTCAAGAAAAATACTTAATTATGTTCCCACTATTTCCTTATCCTTTTTGGGTGAAGACTTAAGAGATCTTTTTTTCCTTCTCATCATCAATAAGAGAAGTTAAACCACTAATCGGTTCCGACGACTTACGGCTACTTTGCGGACCAACCGTTATCTCAGAACCTTTCCCAGCTTCAAATGCATCAATAATTTCTTCAAGACGCTCAGCTGTAAGATCTTCATAAGTATCTTTAAAAATCATAACCATCGGAGCATTCACACAAGCACCAAGACATTCTACCTCTTCCCATGATAAGGTTCCATCCTGATTGGTAACAAAAGGTTCATGATGAATTTTTTTCTGACAAACTTTAATCAATTCACCAGATCCACGTAACATACAAGGGGTTGTACCACAAACTTGAATATGCGCTTTTGTTCCAACAGGCTTAAGCTGAAACTGAGTGTAAAAAGTTGCAACTTCCAGAACACGAATATAAGCCATAGAAAGAATCTGAGCAATATGCTCAATCGCGGCACGTGTCACCCAACCATCTTGCTCTTGAGCACGCATTAATAACGGAATTACAGCAGACTGCTCACGCCCTACAGGATATTTCTCTATAGTATTTTTTACCCATATCTGATTTTCTTTTGTAAAAGAAAACTCAGCGGGCTGATAAACTTCATCTGCAAGACGGCGTACGGACATTAGCGATCAACCTCCCCAAAAACAATATCAATCGAACCCAAAATAGCTGTAGCATCCGCCAGCATATGACCTCTGGTTAAAAAATCCATAGCTTGGAGATGCGCAAACCCAGGAGCACGCAACTTGACACGATAAGGCTTATTGGTTCCATCAGAAACAAGATAAACACCAAACTCACCCTTCGGAGCTTCCACAGCAACATATACTTCTCCAGGAGGCGTATGAAAACCTTCCGTATAAAGCTTGAAATGATGAATTAGTGCTTCCATCGAACTTTTCATTTCACTCCGTTTCGGTGGTACAACTTTGCGATCCAAGCTCGAAACCGGTCCATTTTTTTCAGTACTCAGCAAACGCTCCACACATTGGCGCATAATTTTTGCTGATTGACGCATTTCTTCCATACGAATAAGATAGCGATCATAACAATCGCTATTCTTACCTACAGGAATATCAAATTCCATTTCATCGTAACATTCATAAGGCTGACTTTTACGTAAATCCCATGGAACACCAGCTCCACGAATCATAACCCCAGAAAAACCACGTACCCAAGCTTCATCAATACCTACAACGCCAATATCCACATTACGCTGCTTAAAAATCCGATTCGGGGTCACAAGCGCATCAAGTTTTCCGAGAGAAACAAGAAATGGATCAATAAAATCACCAATATCTTCAACTAAAGATTCTGGTAAATCTTGATGCACGCCACCGGGACGAAAATAATTTGCATGAAGACGAGCGCCACAGGCACGCTCATAAAAAATCATCAATCTTTCACGCTGTTCAAATCCCCAAAGCGGTGGCGTTAAAGCACCAACATCCATTGCCTGTGTCGTTACATTAAGCAAATGATTAAGAATACGCCCAATTTCAGAAAACAAAACACGTATTAATTGCCCTCTTTTAGGAACTTTAATATCCAATAACTTTTCAATAGCAAGAACAAAAGCATGTTCCTGATTCATAGGAGCAACATAATCCAAACGATCTAGATAAGGAGCCGCTTGAAGATAAGTTTTTGTTTCCATTAATTTTTCGGTACCGCGATGCAATAACCCAATATGTGGATCCACACGCTCAACAACTTCACCATCCAACTCCAAAACCATGCGCAAAACCCCATGCGCGGCAGGATGCTGCGGACCAAAATTGATATTAAAGTTTCGAACATTGACCTCAGCCACAATCAACCCCTTGCCTTTTAAAAAACTTCATATCAAATATCAAAAAAATCTATCATACTAAAAAATATTTAATTATTTAAGAAACACAGTACTCTAATATAATGCCTTATCAAAACCAATATTATTTTTTTTCATCCGCTTTTCCATCACATGGCAAAGTATACTGGCCCCCTTCCCAAGGAGAAAGAAAATCAAAATTACGCATCTCTTGACGCAAAACAACAGGCTCATAAATTACCCTCTTTGCTTCATTATCATAACGACATTCAACAAATCCTGTCACAGGAAAGTCTTTGCGTAAAGGATATCCTTCAAACCCATAATCTGTTAAAATTCGTCTCAAATCCGGATGTCCTGAAAATAAAATCCCATACATATCATACGTTTCACGTTCATACCACTCTGCGCCAGGATAAACCGTACAAGCTGAAGCAACAGGAGTATTTTCATCCGTACGAACTTTTACACGTAAGCGTAAATTCTCACGAGGAGATAACAATTGGTAAGAAACATCAAAGCGCTTATCGCGAGAAGGATAATCCACACCACTAATGTCTGTGAGATTAATAAATTGACAGCGCGAATCATCACGAACAAACATTAAGACATCGATAATTGCATCAAGACGTGCCACAATGGTCAATTCACCAAAAGCAATAACAGTCTCTTCAAGCTTATTTTTTAACTTGTTTTCCAAATAAGCAGCAAGTTCAACCAAAGTTTCATCCATCATGACAAGAAAACTCTCTATCGCTCTATAGATCCGGTACGACGGATTTTTTTCTGTAGCAACAATATGCCGTATAATAATGCCTCTGCTGTAGGTGGGCACCCTGGAACATATATATCGACAGGCACGATACGATCACATCCACGCACTACTGAATAGGAATAATGATAATATCCCCCACCGTTTGCACATGATCCCATAGAAATCACATAACGTGGCTCTGGCATCTGATCGTACACTTTTCTTAAAGCAGGAGCCATCTTATTTGTTAGAGTACCTGCCACCACCATCACATCTGACTGACGGGGTGAAGCTCGTGGCGCATAGCCAAAACGCTCATTATCATAATGAGGCATTGAGCATTGCATCATTTCGATAGCACAACAAGCCAAACCAAAACTCATCCACATTAAAGAACCGGTGCGAGCCCAAGTAATCAAAGCATCTGCCGAGGTAACTAAAAAACCCTTATCTGATAATTCTGCATTAATATCACGAAAAAACTTATCATCAGCCCCTATCAGCTCACCAGTACTGGGATCAATAATTCCTTTTGGTTTTGGAGCAGCAATCGTTGAATTATTAGATCTTAATTCCATTCAAGGGCTCCTTTTTTCCATTCATATATAAATCCAATAGTCAAAATTGCTAAAAACACAATCATCGACCAAAAGCCAAACATACCTATTGATTCGAATGAAACAGCCCAAGGAAAAAGAAAAGCAACTTCAAGATCAAAAATAATAAATAAAATTGATACCAAATAGAAACGAATATCAAACTTCATGCGTGCATCACTAAATGAATTAAACCCACATTCATAAGCCGATAACTTTTCAGGATCAGGGGAACGATATGCTACAATGTAAGGTGTAATCAACAAAACTCCAGCAATAACAGCTGACACAATAATGAAAATCAAGACTGGTAAATAAGAGCTCAATAAATAAGCCATAACCCTCTTCCATCGTAACGAAATGCCTGAGCTTAACACAATGATTCAATATTGCGAGACCAAACAGACAAATTTAATAATCGCTCTATTAATTCTATTCATACTGCTTCAAAGGCATATAGAGCGATACTTTTCTTATCGGCATAGGTAACGCAGAGCAAAGAAAGACGCAAGCCCTATTCTTATAAACCATATAAAAAGAAAGAAAAACACATTTATCCCACAATCAAATACTCACCACCTCACTCAATAGCATATGGATATTTTAAAAAGGAAATTTCACAAGGAATCATAAAATGGCGCGAGTGACGGGGCTCGAACCCGCGACCTCCGGCGTGACAGGCCAGCACTCTAACCAACTGAGCTACACCCGCGCATTTTTTCGAACCAATTTAATTTGGTACAAGCGGTCGTGTAAGGGGTTCATGCGTTTATGTCAAGAAGGATTATGCATTTTTAAAAAAAATTATCAAATACCATCTTTATTCTTGCGTTTAGAAAATTTTTTCCTTAAAGAGTTCCCATTCAATTGCCAATCATTGCATTGGGCGATTAGCTCAGCTGGTAGAGCGCCTCGTTTACACCGAGGATGTCGGGAGTTCGAGTCTCTCATCGCCCACCATATAGCTTTATATTCCTATTAAGCTGTTGATTCTTCATATGTTTTTTTAAGTGAGGGGCGCGTAAATAAAAGTTAGGGAATAGGATTTTCTAACATTTCTCTATAAAGCATGCTTCGCACAATGTTTCTAATGTTTCTTTGAAGTCTGCTAACGCTTCTTGATGTAAGCCATCTAAAAGTCTCATAAACGCAACAACAGTTTCACGTTGCAACGGAGTAGAAGGTTTTATTATGATGCTTTTTCGACAAGAATAGGCTTCTTTTTTTAAGAGAGAAGCCATTGCTTTATCTAAACCATAAAGCTCTATGATCTTTTCTTCCAGTTCTACAGGAACAGATTTTTTGCCAATTTCTACAGCAGATAAAAATGATACAGATATGTCTAATTTCTTAGCCATATCTAAGAGGCGTTCTGAATGATCAACCCGAAGTTTCCGTAAAATTTTACCAAAAGATGTAACCATATAAAAAGTCCTATTAGAGAAGAAATATTTTCTTCTGATTCTAACAAATCTTTTTATGATTTTCTTCAATTATTGCGAATCAAGAGTTCTTTTCGGGGTGGTTTTTTAGCAAAACCAGAGGTCCAAAGGGTCTCTAATTCTAAAAAGTCAAAATCCTTAAAGATCTCTCGAACCGCATCACAATCATTGAGACTCAAGACAAATTTACCTTGTATGCTTTTGAGAACTTTTGCCATACTCACAAAATCATCTTCAACAAAATTCCCAGAGCTGTAACACTTCTTCTTTACAAGATAAGGCGGGTCTAGGTAAAATAAACTGTCGGGTGCATCAAAAAGCTCGACAACCCGATCCCATGATAAATTTAAGATCGTCGTATCAAGAAG
>NZ_JBHILW010000001.1:147739-475711 GCF_042193565.1 Bartonella sp. SD1336NMGDW | reverse complement strand
CCCGATCCCCCCGCACGGAGACTACGCGCTAAAGTTATCTCTTCTTCTTGCTTAACAAGGATACTATCTCTTACATCGACAATCTCTTCATTCAAAGTGTTGAAAGTACTGTTAACACCTTCAAAAGCATCAGCAACATTATGATAAGTCTTCTCGTCACCTTCTACGCCATCAGCATCAAATTGCGCAACTTTGAAATCAGGTTCTGTCCATTTGCTGTCCTCATACTTGGCATTACCACCAAAATATTCCGCAAGGGCTGTGTTCGTAGAATGGAGCTGTGAGCCATTAACCGCATCCGTTGACTTTTTTGAGAGCTCACCATCCTTAAGAGACGTGATCTTGCTGTTGCCTTTTTTCTCTCCTTCTCCATGCTGCGCAGTAAAGGCATTTTCATCTTTGCTCCACGACAACGAATCCTTTGCAACACCTTGAGAAACTTCCTTAATACGAGCGTTCACATTCTTGATATTGTCATCAAGTCCTTTAAAGGCAGAACCAACATCGGTATGCGGTTTATCTGTTACTTCACCTTTTTCATCAATATTCGATAATTTATACTCCGGTACTTTAAAGTTTTTGCCATCAAAGGATACATCTCCGCCTAAAATTTTTGATAAATCCTCAGTGATTGTATGAAGCTGACCACCATTAATCGCATCACTCGAAGCTGATATTATAGAACCACCGGCAACACCTGTTATTTTTTTACCTGCAGCATCAATACCATCCGCTATTATTTTGGGGCCATTTTCAATGGTTAAGCCCGTTTTATCTAAAGTGACGTCTTTTAATTTTACGCTGTTTAATGTGACATCTTGTGCCAAATCAAATGTTATTTTTTTATCGTTACTGTCTCTTTCATCACTATTTTTAATCTCAAAGTTTTCGCTTCCAGAGACCAAATTTAATATATCGCCCGGCTGAAAGCCTGAAACAGCCTTATCATTGAGAGAAAGTGTCCACCCTTGTGCTACAAATTCTCTTAATTTTTTCAGCTGCGCAATGTTGACAGCATCAGTGTCATTGGTACCAGCGGCAACACCTGTAAGCTGTCGTGTTATCTTATTCGGAGTATCACCAATACTAAAAGCTCCTTGAGTGCTTTTCCATATCACATCATCATTTGTTGACTGGCTACCTATAGAAGGATCATAGCCAACAATAGACGCCGAGTTACGAGAAAAAGATTTATAACCCACAGCAACACCACCAGTAACATCAGCTTGTACTTGTGCATTTGAGCCCAATGCAATACTATTTTCAGCAGATGCATTTGAAAGTCCACCTAATGCCATACTATTTTCAGCAGATGCCGCTGCAAAACCACCTAATGCAATACTATTTTCGGCAGATGCATTTGAAAGCTTCCCTAACGCAATTCCTGCATCCCCTTTTGTCTTTGATCCAATACCTATAGCAATACTTCCTTGCCCACTTTCTTCCTCACCGGCTGCAATTTTAATGCTCTTCGATTCGGCATTCCATTTAAAGACACTATCATCGGTAGCTTTTTTAATCTCATTGTGAAGATTTACATAAGACTTACCCACACTCTCAAAGGCTTTTGCTACATCCGAAAAACTTTCTTCTTCAATCTCATTCGTCTTAGGATTGAAAGTTTTAATCTTGAACTTTGGATCATCCCATTGGCCATTCGTAAATTTAACACCACCGCCTAAATATCCGGCTATATGGGTCGCTACAACATTCAACTGACTCCCATTTACCGCATCTTGTGAATCTGCACTAAGATCACCAGATGCAATACCAGTTACCCTTTTATTTCCAGCACCAATACCATCGGTCGTTATTTTCGGACCATCAGTAATGACCAGACCTGTTGCATCTAGGGTGGTTGTGCCTGCCTTTAAGCTCGTTAATGTAACATCTTGAGCCAAATCAAATTTTAGTTTATTGTCATCTTTGCCTTTTGTAATCTTAAGGTTACTGCTTTCAGCAGAAAAATCTAATGTTTTGTTTACACTAACAGCTGTAGCATTTGCACCACCAACAGAGACATTCCAACCTTTGTCTACGTATTCTTGTAACGCCTTTAACTGCGCAACATTCACCGCGTCGGTATCTGTAGTACCAGCTGCTACGTTTATAATTTGTCGTGTTACCTTATTCGTAGAATCACCAACACTCACTACGCCTTTCGTACTTTTCCATACCGCATCGGCGCTGCTTGAGACAGTCTTCTTCTGAGGATCATAGCCATAAAAACCAGAAGCCTTAGCAGCCACAGAATCTCTCCCTATAGCAACAGCATCATTCACCGTAGCTTTAGAATCGACACCGATAGCGATAGCTCCCTCTCCCTTGGCTTCCGAATAAAATCCAAAAGAAATGGCATGCTTATTACTTGCATTTGCACGATGACCAATAGCAGTTGAACCATACCCCAAAGCCTTAGAAACAGCACCCACAGCCGTTGAATAACTACCTGCCGCTGTTGTATGATCATCCTTCGCATCAGTTTCATGATACTCAGAACCTATTGCGACACTGCTTTTTCCCATAGCGTGAGACATGTAACCTATAGAAATAGCATCACTGTCGCCTGATACCTGAGCTTTATAGCCTATAGCAATACCTCTTTCCCCATTTACAGATGCACTATCACCTAGAACAACAGTGTCATCCGCTCGCGTATCTCGTTGCATCCCAATGCCGCGTTGCATTGTCGCGATGAGATCTTTTCGCGAAAAATCAGATGCATCAATAGCAACTGTATCCTGTCCACTTTGAGTGAAAGATCGAGTTACAGAGCTACTGTCCATAAAAAACTGTGGATCAACGATAAATTTCTTATATTGGTCTTCTGAACTTAATGTGTTTTTTGATAACTTATCGCCATCGATTTTTAAAGTATTCGCAATATAATTATTGTTACCTGCCCCAGTAAGGGTTTTGGTTAAAAGATTTTCGTAGCCGCTTAAAGCATTAACTTGTGATGTCAGTGCTGTATTCAACATTCTTATATAATTATTTTTTGTTCCATTGAAAGAACCCAAATTACCTCTAGATTCATCGTAAACAGAGATAACACTTTGTGGGTATATCCTAGGAGTGTTCCTTATGTTTGCAGAAATTTCTTCCCTTGAATCATGATCATTTGAAAGAGCAGGAGAAATACTGGATAAAAGTGCCGCCATTGAAGTCAAAGATAGAACTTTAATCAAAGGAAAACGGGAAAATTTTAAATTGCTTCCTGCTAATTTTGTATATAATTTTTTCATAATGAACTCCCCAATGAAAAAATAACCATAAACACAAAAAAAACACATTTAAACGCTACAAAGTTCTCTGAAATTGGTTTTTCTAAATATATTCAAAAGCTTAAGGACTGATTGAAAAGATAGAGAAGTTGATGTTTTGTAGTTAACGCGCTCTGTTCTCTTACCTTTCCTAAAAAGGTAAGTTTTCTTGTTTTGGTTGGTTTTTTTTAATCTTTAAACCTGTTGGTTGTTTTTTGCAAGGGGTAGAATTGGTTTAGTATATTGTTTTTATAACTTCCTACAGTAAAATTGAAATACATTTAAATATATACCTTTGTCTTACTAGAAAGTTTTTTAATAGATTTTTAGAGAGTGAAATTTTCTTTAGATTTAAAAGTTAACGCAGAAAATAATGGACTTATGATTTATGAAAAAACTTATTATCTTATTTTGAAATAAGAAGTTCATTTTGTTGAAAGTGTATAGGTTTTTTCTGTTTTTTAAACCTGTATTTGTCGTTATAGCGCTTATCAATTTATATATATAATTTTTACATACGTAACAACATTTCACCCCTGCCTCATGAGACAGGGGTGAAAAGGAATTTTTATGTATTTTGTTTATTATCAGTTTAATGTCATATTGAATCCCGCACCTACACCCCAGTGACCTCCAGAAGTTGTTGCGGATATGTTAGAGCGGTATTTTCCATTTTCTGAGGTATAACCTGCACCAAAGGCAAATGCAGACTGACTACGCCATAAACCAGTACCAAATCCAACGCTTAATTTTCCAGGTGTATCATTGTAGCGTAAGTTAGACACCGCTAGACCAATAGCCGCTGCTTGTCTTGCCTCTTTTTTTACATTCTCAATACTGTAGTTTAAAACGTTAAACTTCATATCTGTATATTGGTTAGCCCGATCAACAGCATCATCAATCGCATCGACAACAATATTGTTCACCCGTTGATCTGTGTAATGCTTGGATTGATCAAGAATAATCTTCATCTGTTCTTTAGTATAGTCATGGAGTTGACCACCATTTACAGCTTCTTTTGATCCCTTCTCAATTTTACCATCAGCTACATTATCAATTAAAACAGGTTCACTGGCATCACCACCCGCTAATGTGATTTTATTGGTTTTTTTGCCGTTTTCATCTCTGTCATAACGAACAGCGTCCTCAGCAATATCGTTAACTTTGTTTTCAATATTGAAAACCGTTTCACCAATATCCGTAACCGTAGTGGAAATATTGTCGACTCTGTTGGTAAGATGCTTAACATCTTTTTCAACACCCGTGACACGTTCATTGGTTTTCCAAAGTTGTCCACCATTAACCGCATCTTTCGAACCTTCTACAATTTTACCATCAGCTACATTGATAATTTTATTCGGCTTTCCATTGCGACCAGCATCATAGGCTTTTTCTTTATCATTCCACTTTAAAGCATCTGTATCGACCTTGTTGATGACATCATCAATACGGTTATTAATATTTGACATCCCATTATTAATATCACCAAAAGCATCAGCGACATTATGGTGCTCTTTCTCAACAGTCGTACCATCAGCATTGACTTGAACAATCTTAAAAGTAGGATCTGTCCATTTGCCATTCTCATATTTGGCACCGCCACCGAAATAATTAGCAAGCTGGTTACTCATGGAATAAAGCTGGTTACCCGTAATGGCATCCGTTGAATTTTTAGCAATTTCACCATCCAAAAGATACTTCAATTTGCTCTTTGTTTTCTGCCCATCTTTTTCATGACGTGCCACGAACGCTTCTTCACCATCATCCCACAGTAAAGCATCTTTTGAGAAATCTTCAATTTTCTGATTAAACTCATTGGATACATTTGTTAAGCGCTTATTTACATCTTGAACATTATTATCAAGACCTTTTAAAGCTGAACCAACGTCATAAAAATTAGCCTGCCCTACCTTACCATCTACAATAGCCGATAAAGTATATTTCAGCCCTTCAAAAGCACCGTTAATGAACTTTGCACCACCGCCAAAAAACTTTGCAATATCTGCTGATATTTTATTAATCTGGCTACCATTGATTGCATCGTTGGAATTTTCAGAAAGTCTGCCATCTTTTATACCAGAAAGTGTTCTCTCTTGATTATTTTTATTTGCAATACTTATTTCTGTACCACCTGTATCCTTACCTATGGTAATAAGTGCTGACTCATTTTCTTGCTTAACAAGGCTATTTTTTGTTATATCAGAGATTTGATTGTGTATATTTGTGAAAGTATTGTTCACACCTTCAAAAGCATCAGCAACATTGTCATAAGGCTTCTTAGAGACAGTACCATTATCGCCGATATGATAAACTTTGAAAGTAGGAGCATGCCATTCTCCATTTTCATCATATCCAGCGCCACCACCAAAATATTTAGCAACATCATTAAACCCACTGATCAAATTTGCATTAACAATCCTAACATTTTTATCAAGCCCATCCAAAGCCGACCCAACATCATTATATTCCTTCTGTTTTACTGAGCCATCTGCTTCAATAGTAGTTAAATTATATCTTGGTTTAACAAAAGCACCATTAATAAATTTTGCATTACCGCCAAAAAACTGTGCAATATCTGCTGATATCTTATTAATCTGACTACCATTTACAGCTTCTGTTGAACTTTCAGAAATTTCACCATCTTTGACACCTGCAATGATCCGCCCTCCTTCAGTACCTGTGATATCAATTTTCGTACCACCTTTTTCTTTACCAATGGTAATAAGCTTCTGATCTTCATGCCATTTAACAAGACTATTTTCTGTCACATTATTAATCTGATTATAAATATCTGTGATAGAAGTGTTAACACCACCTAAAGCATCAGCGACATTATGGTGTTCCTTCTCAACAATATTACCATTCGCATCACGCTGAGAAACCTTGAAAGTAGGAGCGGTCCATTTGCCTTTCTCATACTTAGCGCCACCACCAAAATAATCAGCAATATCAAGAAACCCAACGGTTATTCTATGATCAACCGCAAAGACATTTTTATTAATTACATCCAAAGCTTTCCCAACATCAGTATATTCCTCTATAGTTATTGTATCATCATCATTAATAGTAGTTAACTCATATTTTGGTCCTGTAAAGACACCATTCTCGAATGAGGCATTACCACCAAAGTGTTTTGCAATTCTGCTACCTGTAGAATAAAGTTGGGAGCCATTTATAGCATCTGTTGATTCTTCATTAACATCACCATCTAAAATGTGAGTAATCCTATAGTCTATTTTACTTCCTTCTTTTTCGCGACGAGCAACAAACGCCTGTTCATCTTCGTCCCACAACAGAGCATCTTTAGAAATCTTTTCTATGCTTTCATCCAGTTGTTTTTTATTAACAGCTTCATTACCGTTCACTGCGTCTTTAACACCTGCGATAATCCGGTCTCCCTCGTTACCTGTAATATCAATTTTCGTGCCATCTTTTTCAGCACCAATGGTGATAAGGTTCTGTCCTTCGTTCCATTTAACAAGATTATTGCCAGCTATCTGGTCTTTTATTTCTTTCAGTTGTGAAAAATTTACAGCATCGGTATCGTCTTCTGCCTTAGCTACTTTTGTAATCTTTTTATCACCAGCATTAATACCATTTTCTGTTATGCTTGGTCCATTACCATTAACAAACTTAAAGCCGTCATCACTTATAATACTGTTGCCTGTCGTAACACTCGTGAGCTTAAGATTATCATTCAAAGAAAATGTGACTTTGTTATTGTCTTTTACAATTTTGATATTTTTGCTTCCACCCTCACTCGCACCCGCAACAAGATCTACTGTACTACCAGCTTTAACGTCTGTAGCATTATTACCATCAACAGAAAGTTTCCAGCCTGTTACCATCCCTGCTGTAAAATCTTGTAACTGTTTATAATTTACTGCATCAGTATCTTCTTCCCCTGCCGCTACTCCTGTAATTTTTGTATTAGCGGCATGAATACCACCCTTGGTCATTCTTGGTCCATCTTTGATCATGAAACCGGCATTACTCATTCTGCTATCCCCTGTTTCTACACGACCAACTTTAATATATTCGCTTAAATCAAACTTTACTTCATTGTTATCACCTCTGGTAATTTTTATATTTGTGTTCTCACTCTCATTATTATCATCCTCCTTCTGCTTAACTGCAACAAACTTTACTGTACTTCCTGCCCCAACATCTGTAGCATTATCACCATCAACAGAAAGCTTCCAGCCTGTTTTAATTCCTGCTGTAAAATCTTGTAACTGTTTATAATTTACTGCATCGGTATCATTTTCCCCTGCCGCTACTCCTTTAATCGTTTTATCACCAGCGTGAATGCCATTAACAGTTATGCTCGGCCCATCACCACCTTCAAACCAAAAGCCAACAGCACTCATAATGCTTTCTCCTGCTGTGACACTCATTACATTAATATTATCAGCCAAACCAAATTCTACAGTGTTGTCAATGTTTTTGGTAATTTTGATATTCGGGTTACTTTCGCTACCAGCTGATTGCAAATTTACCGCACCGTTTGGACCAATATGCGTAGCATCTTCACCATTAACAGAAAGTTGCCAACTTGTTTTGAAACCATCTTGTACTTCCTTCAGCTGTTTATAATTTACAGCATCGGTATCGTCTTCTGCCTTAGCTACTCCTGTAATCTTTTTATCGCCAGCATTAATACCATTCGCTGTTATGCTTGGCCCATTACCATTAACAAACTTAAAGCCGTCATCACTCATAATGCTGTTGCCTGTCGTGACACTTGTGAGCTTAAGATTATCATTCAAAGCAAATGTAACTTTATTGTCATCGCTTTTTACAATTTTGATATTTTTGCTTCCATTCTCACTCTCACCCGCAACAAGATCTACTGTACTACCAGCTTTAACGTCTGTAGCATTGTTACCATCAACAGAAAGTTTCCAGCCTTTTTCTGCAAGTGTTTTTACATCTTGCAGCTGCTTATAATTCACTGCATCATTATCATCTTCCGCATCTGCTACACTTGTAATCTTTTTATCGCCAGCATCAATACCATCAATCCCCATCATTGGACCATTCTGAATAATAAAGCCATCATCACTCATAGAGCTTTGACCTGTAGTGACTTTTGTAAGTGTGAGAGTATCACTCAAAGTAAATTGGATTTTATGCTTAGTATCTTCAGTATTTTTTACAATCGTTAAATTGTCTTTTCCTTCTTCACTATTGTTCACTGAAAAATCTACGGTATTTCCTGAATTCACGTCTGTAGGATTTGTATCGTTAGCAGACAGTTTCCAGCCCCCTCCTCCTGCTATGACATCTCTCATAGCTTTTAGCTGCGCCACGTTTACCGCATCGGTATCTTCACTACCCGCAGCCACACCGGTAATTTGTCGTGTTAGGGTACCATTACCACGACCACCAACTTCCCCTACACTAAAAGCTCCTGTTGTGCTTTTCCAAGCCATATCGGTTTTTGTTGTCCCTACACCTGTTACAGGATCATAACCAGCAACACCCTTGTCTCTATCAGAGATAGCCCCACCGCCTACAGCAACACCATCCTTAGAAAGTACTTGCGAATTTACACCAATGGCAACGGAATCTTCCGTTTCAGCATAAGCTTGCGTACCTATAGCAATCGAATTTTCAGCCTTCGCTGTTACTATTCTGTTAGGATCCACTCCTTCAGTTCTGTCAGAACGCCTGCCCCCTATTGCAATAGAACCTGAACCTAAAGCTTTAGCATCTGTACCTATAGCAATCGAATAATTCTGTTTCGCCTCTACTTTAGTCCCTAAAGCAATACTATTGCTACCAGAGGCAGTTGCAAGTCCCCCAATAGCAACTGTAGATTTCCCCGATGCTTCTGAGCCTACACCCATGGCAACACTTGCTATACCACTTGCAAGTGCAGAAACACCAAAGGCTTGTGCACCCCCTGCCTTTGCTGTCGCACCTGCACCAAATACGGTTGAATAATTACCCGTCGCTGCAGATCCACAACCGGTAGCAAAAGAATAAACACCGTAAGCCTCAGGCATAGCATTACCGACACCAAAAGTGTTTGTTCCCATATAACCTTTAGTGGGATCACTTAATGTTCCATCACCCGTCCAAGTAACCTTTTCAGTGGTCGTGCCATAAGGCTGACGACCACTGAAAACTTTCTCACCAATAAATCTCTCATATTGTTCTTGTGCGGTTATTCGTCGATTATCAGAAATTCCTTGTTGTTGTTTGCCGCCACGCCCAATAACACTGTCTGCACCACAGAAATCATCATCACCAGCTAAAACAACACTACCATGACTCCCATGTGCATAGGAAACACTGGTACCACTTGTACTATTATTATTCCCTCCTACGAAGGCAAAATTGGCAGCAAAAACAGGAGAAACACTCGATAAGAGTGTGGCCATTGCCGCGCTGAGCGAGACAGCTTTAATTAAATTTGGTGTGGAATATTTTTTCCTCATAAGAACCTCCTCCAACAGAGTTCAACATCATCACAACGCGTGAAAACGCACATGGCAAACACCTTAGTTTGCGCACTTCAAAAACCAATAAATGAAGACAAAATCCCCCCTCGACACCGCTATTTATTACGGCATCGCCCTAAAATCTTTGCAACAACATCGAATCTAGAAAAGTCCCCAACCCTTTTAGCTAGAGGGATTCAAGCTAAAAAATAAATAAAAACACAAGACTTTGAAAATATAACGTAATCTCCATTCAAAAACACTGCGATTTATCTCTTAACAAAAATAGTTTCACTAAAGAGCAATTCTACTTTTTAGATAAAGCACCTCAGAAGAATGACAAGAGTACAAAAAATAATTTTTATAAATGTACCAAAATACTTCTCAATAAATTAGCTGTTCTTATAAGCGCAAATTTATGATTTTTTTTAACTTATAGCATAATGTAATGGATAACGATTATCATAATGACCTCACTCTTTTCTGCAAGGTAAGCTGTTTCAATATATGATATATATCTTTGAAAGAAATCTTTCTTTATATAATGATGCACGCTCTGTAAAAAGTTTCAACGTACTCATCTCATCATCTTCATAAAAGACAAAAGCGCACCTATAAATAGTCTTTCGTTCTTCTCTCTTATATGTCTGTGACCCTTTTATAGAAACAAAACATCGTCATTGTATTTTCACTGTTGTATAAATTTTTGTATTACTAACTGTAATTCTTTTTATAAGCAGTTTTACCTTTATTAGAGCAACACATTAATTTATAATGATAATTTATCATTTTTTCATGTTGAATGAGAGACCAAAAAAGTTTTATTTTTTAAAAAGGCTGTTCGTTTGTATCTTATGAATTTTCTAGATGTGCTTTTCAGTTTCGATTTTACGCTTTAAATGTAATTTTAAAAGTGGCAAAGTGGCTTCGACTTCTTCCATATCATTGAGGTTTTGAATAAGCTCTTGCAATCTTCCATAAAGCTCTGCTGCTAATTCCGCAACATCTTCAGGAGAAAGTGTTATTTTTGCATCATGATAGGTCGTATAAGCTAAATGTCCAAGCTTTTTCATCAGCCCAACAGGAATCGCTTGTGGTTTAAAACCAGCTGCTTTCGCCTTTGCCATATCTGAAAACATATCACCATCGCCCGTTACAAGCCAGTTTAAATTGACTTTTAATTTCTGTGATAAAACAGCCAAAAATTCTACATTGGGAAAGGTCGTGCCTCTTTCAGCGTGATCATAAATGGCTTTATTAACACCTAAACGGGTTGCTATTTGGTGCCTACTAAATAGCAAACTCTCTCGTATCAAACGTAATCGCTTCGCTTGTTCTGTTTTGGGTTCAATCTCTTTTTTTGCCAAATTACACAATAATGCAAATATTGCATTGACTTAATTCAATATCTGCATTATACCTCTTGTTACTGCCCCTTATGTTAGGCAAAGATCTACATACATAACCCCACAAAAACAGATGTTGCAGCATCCGTTTAAGCAGGAGCGAAAATTATGACAATTACACAAAAAATGCAATCGCCGTGGTATTTTACTGAACTGCGCCCCTGTAATATAACCTTGGAAAACTCAAGCCTATCAGAAGCTATTTTCCAGAGTCAAAAACATTTGGACACAGCCTAATGAAAAAGCTAAATGCGCCACTGCCAACTCTATCAGTTTGCACGCCAAGCAAATTCTTGCCAACTACTTTCTCAAAAGTCACAGTCATATTCTTTCAGAAGCAAAAAGCCCAACACAGGTTCTCTCACTCAACAGCCCAGTAAACCTGCTTAAACCTTTTTGCAAAAATCTATAAATACACTTCCCAAAGTTTTTACATTACAACATAAGGTAAAAAGTTTATCAATGTCTAAAAATCAATATAAAATAGGCAAAATAATTGGTATTCTACAAAAAATGAGATCATCACTCGTTATTAAAAAGTTAGACGTTTACAAACCATGTTTGCTTATTTTATATATTAATGGTGCTGATTTAGCTGTACTTGGCAATAGAGATTTCAGGGTGTTTGGTTTATCGTCAGAATGCTCCTCCTCTATGCATATTAAAAGCCTTTTGGCAATGTATTTTAAATGCTATAAGTTCTATAGTAAACACATTACCATCCATATTTACAATTGGGCGCTTCAAAATCTTGAAGTAATAAAGTCTTTAATAGACATTGGTTTAAAAGCGCGTATTTTGCAGAAAATTGACAAAACCATGAGGTTCATATACATGGCAATTCTAAGTGATAATAGTGGAGTGATACTTAAAAAAGCTGCACGGAAACCCGCAACGTTGAGGAATTAAGCATGACCTCTTTATGCGATAAAGAATTATCTGATACACTGGTTGGTCTTTATGACGACTATCAACGCGGTTTCGACATTGGAGAAGAGCTTAAACTGTGCGTGGATTTGGCGTTATCTCTTGAATTGGAACTCAGTATTCACCGTTTAAGTGAAACAGATGCCGTGTTAAAAAAAGAGATTGTGCAAACCTTGCATCGTCATAGAAATACCCATTCCAATGAAGATGAAATTGATACAATTTTTCATATGGATTTTGAAAAACAAAAATAATGCAACACTCTCCCCGTATGATACGATATTACCTCATCGCTTTATTTTCTACTGCGCTTAAACAAAAAAACTTTCAAAAAGATTTAAAGTGTTGCGGTTTCATCTTCTTAACAACAGTGAGATGAATTAAAGAAACGCAGAAATTCTTGTGGATCGTTATCAAAAAATAGAGAGTATTCTCTAGCATACATCAATGTATGCTTTATTCATTAAGCACCAATTTTTACATTTTCTCAACTCTCCTTTAAAAGCAAAATATGAAATATGCTGTAGCGTCAATGTTTATAAAATAGCGGTATTACCACACTTATAAATGTAATTTATTGTTTTTCATGTTTATAAAACAGCACTATGAATATTCCAACAAGCGCAAAAATGCTTTGAAAAAAATATATCGATTGAGGTGATATGCTACTGTTATCGCGTGCCATAATGAGATAGACTGCGAGGATCAAGCATCCAGAGATAGCATTAAAACTTGCCTGCAATCTTCCTTGGTATTCAGGATCACAAGAGAGTTGTGATAAAGAAATCGAAAGAGCCCAACTTGAAAGTCCAAATCCAATCATAAAGTAAACAGGAAAAGCAACAAAATTGTGTGTATTAACAGATAGAATAGCGAGACCAATAGCCATAAAAGCTAATAAAATGGCTAATGTTTTCTTTATGGATAAAACTTTACAAAGAAGTGGTGAAAAAAACGCACCTGTCAATACGCCCATAGAATAAAGCACCTCAAATATTGCAAAGGTCCTGCTATCCGCATGTAAAACCTCTTGTATATAAGGAACGACAATAACAGGAATAGTCATCAAAAGAGTCATAATAATCATCTGGCTTATATAAGGTACAAAAAGAGCCGGATTCTGTTTAAAATAATGAAGGGCTGCTGTATAATTTTCCCACCAATTTTGCTGGTTTCGATTTTTAAATCTTCGGTTTTTAGGTACCTTCATTGCAAAATTAAATAAACCAGCAATGATAAAGAATATACCACCTATTAGAAGAGTTCCTTTTGTTCCTGCATAGGACAGTATCAATCCACTTAAGCCCATACCTACGATAGTGCCAAGTTCATAAACCATATCGATGGTCGCATTTGCATTAATGAGCTGTTCTTTCAGCACAATACTTTGAATTAAAGAAATAGCTGATGGCATATAAAAAGGGATAAAAATACCCAAAAGAGCAGATAAGACCATCAATTCAATTTCTATACCAAAATGCCAAAGCATTACCCAGCCAACAATTACCAAACCTCTCACAAGATTTGAAATAATAATCTGCGTTTTACGATTATATTTATCTGCCAATATGCCAAAAATAGGCGCAAAAATAATGCCAGGCGTCCAAAGAAAAAGCATCATCAACGCTACACCACGGATTGAGCCCGTCTGATTGTAAGCGAGCCATGACAATGTAATATAATTTAGTCCACTTCCAAATGTAGCAAATAAGCCGCTCAAAGTAAAATAGAGAAAAGTTCTATTTTCAAATAAAGCAATGCGTTCCTTCAAATTTGAAGTGAACATAAATTATCCTCTAAAATAAATACCCGTCGATATGCATGATACATCCTGTTTAAAAACATGCATTCTTACAATTTTCATTTTAGATCATTAAATTTAAGAAAGCAAAATTCCTTTTGTGAGACTTTTAAAATCTTTGTGCTGTGGTATGATTAATTCTTCTATGAAAACAAAACATTTATGCACAAAAATACAATAAAATTGATATTTTATGTGCATTTTATTCAGAAGCTACACCTTATATACATATGTGGAACAATTTACGGTATGGAAGCTTCACACACATCATTGTCCTTATTATTCCGTGCACTAAAATATGCTCGAGTATATCCCTCCATGTCGTTATTCTATCACCACACTTCGTCTCTAAAAGAATAAACATACTATTATTCTCACGATAAATATTGATAACTTTTCTACTCCCCTTCTCTAAATCTTTTAAAACAAACCCATTACAGTTAATTTTCCAATTAAAATATATAACGTGATATTTTTCCTGAGCAGTTAAATTATTGCAATCATATCTCTAAAGTTTCAGATTTAGAGTACGAATACATAAAGGAGGATCTATCGTGGATAAATTGATTAATAAATGATTTTATTCATAATCAAAAACAAACCTTATCTATATGATGTCGTATTTGATGATGAATTAAAGAAACAGAAGCAGTTCCATCAATTGTTATAAACCGCTCATCTATTTCTGATAAAACTTTGTATACTTTGTAAACTTTTTCAATAAAAGAGAGTTTTTCTTCGTATTTTAAGTTTAAACCATCCCTTTTCTGCAACCGCTCCAGTATAGTAGTGGGCGGTAAATGAAGATAAAATGTAATATGAGGTCTTGGAATAGATTGATTTAATTTAACTACACTTTCAACAGAAAGCTCTCGAGCATAAAAATAAGCAAGACTAGAATAAACATATCGATCGCTAATTAATAAATTTTGCGATGACGTTAAGGAAGGTTAAATAATTTCAAGCGTATGTTTGCGTCTATCTGTCGCTGCTAAAAGTGCTAAAAGTAACGGATCAATTGCTTTTCCATTATCTAAGTAATCTCTAATTTCTGGATTATTTCTATACCAATAACTGGGTTGAAAAGTTTTTATTATATGTTTTTCTGTTGAGTAATGGCGAGCAATTTCTTTTGTTTGTGTTGTCTTACCACTCCCATCAAACCCGCATAAGACAATAAAAGAACCGGAAAATTTCTTTGAAGACCACATAGAATTATAAACTTTTTTATCAAGATACATTTTGTCTATATACTCTCCATAAGTTAAATTGTTTTATGTCTAAAATCTCTTAATGTTTAATAAGATGTTTTTTTACTCGTCTCTAAACAGAAAAACACAATACTCCCGTATTTGTATAACTTATTAACTTTATGATAAATGGCGGTATATAGACTTAGTTTTAAGATAAGATTATATTTTAGACAACTTAAAATGAGCTTAAGCATTTGTAAAAAAATATATTTTTTGCTCACACTACATACCCTACCATTTCTTAACGAATTCTAGTAGAGTTTCTGAGGATTACTCCTATAACGTCGTGTAAGTGTATAGAAATGAGTTCGATCTCAGTATATTATTGTCCCTTAAGAGCTGCTACTAGATTGCGCTCCATAGGAAGCTAATGAAATCAATTCTATCTTTTCTCAAACCGCTGCCCACGCCATAAGCATTTGATATCCGATTCCGTTAAAAAGCAGCAGAGCAATTCTCAGAAAACATCGCTGAGATATTGAAATATGTCTTGCAAAAGCGTTTAAATCAAATGTTTCACTATATTTTCAATATATTCATAAACTGAAATTAAGAATTATTATAATAAGCCTTCAAACAACAACATCAAAATCAACCGTAACAAAGCCTCCTAAAACTGAACCAATAATACCTTTCTATGAAAAAGACTACCATGTAAAGACTTTAATACAACCGCATACCTTAGCGCTAATGCCATAAATGTTTCTGATAGATAACGAATTTTGTTGTCACAACAACATCTAACAACGGTCAATAACAAAACCTCAACCTTGAGTGTAAACAAAATCAACTTGAAAGCGCAAAATATATCTCTAGGACATAGTTCCTTATTGGCAAGCCACCTGCAGTAAAAATACCAGCCTCTACCCTACTCATTCTCCTGAAAATAAGCTATCACTACCATAAACATCAGCGTTCAATTTTTCCCGATCAAAAAACTTGACATGTCCAGTAATACATTTATATGCCCATAGCTTGTAAACATGTGTACTGATTTATAATGCTGCGTGTTTTTAAGAGATTCCGAAATGGGGGGATGATGTGCACAAACAACTGATGTTTCGGTTTTATGGGCTTGTTGTCCTGCTCTATCTCTCTGATATGGTTTTATTTTTAAGTAATCTTTGGAATGCTTATCGCATAACATCCTCATCGGTTTTCTTGGGCGTAACCATGGCTTTGGGCACCCTTATGCCCTATTTTTTGAAAAAAAGCGGACTTGTGCGCATTAAAGCCTCACTGCGGTTGGTCGATTTATACAAAAGGCGGATCATTATCTATAGCCTTCTTTTATTGATTGCACTTTTCCATTATGCTGATTCCCCCTTTGGTTTTATCGCTGTCTCTATCTCTATCGGCTATCTCTCTTTGATTACCTTAAGCACACTCGAGACTTATAATACTAAACTAGCGCTTAGTGGTTATATTAGCGCCCAAAAGGCTTCCCGCATTATGCAAACAGTGGTGCAAATTGGCGCCTTTTTGGGAGCAGCATTGAGTGGTTATCTCTTAGAAGCAACCAGCCCAAGAGGGGTAGCGGCTGAAATTGGCTATAATGGTTTGATTGTGGCACTTTGTGTGTTTGACATCATTATAAGCCTTATAGCCGGATATATCATCTTTTGCGATGAATATAAGGCTACAGATACCACAGCACCTGCAACCGATAAGAAGACAGCACCTACACCGCAAGCGGATGGACTCTCCCGTGAGCTTAAACTTTTATGCGTCTGCATAGGACTTATTGGCTTTCATATTTGCGCTTATAATACACTGGCAACCATTCTTTTTCAGAGTGTGAAAAATTTTGGCTCTGAATATTATGGGCTTTGCAGTGCGGTCGCGGGCATGGGCGCTTTTTTGGCTGCTTTTATCAAAATCCCTCGCTTTGAATTTATTCTCCCAGCCCTTATGTTGAGCGTGGCTGATCTTATTTTTAGCACCACACAATCGCCCTATTTGGCTGTGGTCTTTTGCTTTTTTATTGGCTTTTCAATGAATACCATGCGAATTAATGCCCGCAAACATACGATTGAAGCGACTAAAACAGAGGCTCAAGCAGAGCTGGTGGGAAGCTATAGCGGCATGCTTTATACTCTCTCCCAATCGGCAGGTTATGTTATCCTTGGTCTTCTTACAAGCTCTGCCCTTATGGGTCCTCAAGCAGCTGTTTATCTTCTCCCCCTTATAGGGCTAATAATCTTTATTTATATTCTTTTCCTTTTATTGCAGCGGAACAAAGTATGAGAAAACCTATTCTTATTGTCGACCCTTTCTCCACGGGTGCCCTCTATGCCCCTGCTTTGCAAAAATTAGGCTATACTTGTTATGGTGTTGTCTCTCAACAAGCTCCTTTTTCACACTATATGCTTTCTTATCAGGGAGAGGGCATGGCAGAAGCGAAACTTCATAATGTAGATGAGATAAAGACACGCTTTCCTATCGGCGCGATAGAGGCCGTGGTGGCAGGCGCCGAGGTAAGTATTTATTGTGCAGATCAATTGGCGGCTTATTATGGTTGCCTTGGGAACAATCCCTCAACCACCGATTGGCGACGAAAAAAGGCAGCAATGCAAAAGCGCCTTTGTGAAAATGGTTTATCTTACATCCGATCAAAAATTCTTACAAAAGACAATTGTACTCTCGATGGTTTTGAAAGTCCCAGCGGCTATGTGGTAAAGCCGAATGATTCTGCTGGAAGCGATGGCGTTTTGTTTTTCTCCAGCTGTGAAGAAGTGGCGGCATGGTCCTCTAGAATCGACTGGACGCAAAAAAATATTTTTGGTGCACCTAACGAGACTTATTTACTCCAAGAAAGATTGGAGGGAGAGGAATACATCGTCGACGCCGTTGTAAATGGAGAGGCTATAAAGATATGTGCTTTATCGCGGTATAAAAAAGGTATTCATAATGAAAGTGCCTTTGTTTATGAATCTCTTGATGTACTTGATGCTCAAGATCCCTCTTATGCCCCTCTTATCTCTTATGCAAAACAATGCATTCGCGCGCTGGGGATTGAATATGGGCCCGCGCATATGGAAATCATGCAAACAGCTCGTGGTCCAGTGATGATCGAAGTAGGAGCCCGCCTCCACGGAGGAATTGCACCCACTTTATTCGCGCATTGCTATGAAGATGATTTACTTGAAAGCTCCGTTAACCTTATTGCAGGCGTGTTTTCGCAAACACCAAGTCGCTTTAAGAAAAAAGGGCGTATTATCTTTCTTATCAACGAGATCGACGGTCATATTATAAAAGATGTTAACGTATGGCAGCAAAAGCTTCATTCTTGGGAAAATGTGGTTCATTTTATGCTCTTTTTTAAAGAAAACGAGCCCCTACCCCTAACCATCGATTTAAATACCTGCCCAGCTATTATAGCAATTTGGGGACACAGTGATGATGAATTATCAGCTTTGGAGAGAATCATTCGTAGCAATTTCTTATAAAATACAACAATTGGGAGGAAAACATGGATTCAGCAGCGCAAATAATTGAAAATATAGATAAATATGAAAAATGGAAGCAGGTCGTTTTTAAAGAATTCGATGCAACCATGAATAACACAATTAGACCTTTTCCTGCCTATTCGGTGTAAATGGATACTCAAAAAATATGCTTAGATTTGGGTTCTACAATAAGTTGACCGCAAAAAATATGATGGAAGACCTGATAACTTATTTCGATAACTATAAAAATTTTTGAAGAACACATCTTTTGTTGCATTCGAGAAGCCTGCCCTCGTACAAAGTATCAAAGTTTATAGAGAAAAATTCTGGTCTATACTTAAAGATTTGCGAACTCTTGATGACCAAGAATGGCCTAAGCATATACCAAAAAATATGGATAATCCTCTATGGGAGTTCTGCTTTCATGGCGAGCCCATGTTTATAGTTTGCAATACCCCGTCTTATATAAACAGAATTAAGTAAGTTCTATATTTATGTTAACTTTCCAGCCTAGGTGGGTTTTTCCTGATCTGCTGGATACAGAACAAAAAGCAAAAAATGCATTCTCCGCTGTAACAAAAAGACTTGAACCTTTTGATATCATAACAAAATCTCCTTTTTTAGGAAAATATGGCGAACCCCAAAATAGAGAATGGACGCAATATTTCTTGCAAGATAATAATATTGAATCCCCACCTTGCCCATATCATATAATGGAGCACGATAATGACTAAATTTTCTAAAATTAAATTAAATAAAAATATCTATGATATATTCAAAATGATGCTTCCAGAGCAAGGATCAATAGAGGTACAAAGAGACTTTCCAAAAAAAATACACGATTGGCATATTCACCAGGTCGATGAAACTCTCTTAATTATAGAAGGAGGGTTAGATTTTTTCTATAGCGAAAAACGTATAACCTGTACACCAGGAGATATTATACATCTACCTGCCAATACAAGGCACAAATCAATTGCAGCAGATGTAGGATGCATATATGCAATTGCTACAGAAAATCTCACTATTGGAGATATTGGAGATAGGTAACTGCTCGCTCTTTAATGGATTCTTTCTCATATAGGATTTTATTCTTTTACTCCTACTTCTACGCCCCTAGATTCTGCGGAAAATAAGGCTCTGAAGTTTACGGCCCCTACCCCAAACCAACGTAAAAACTTTTCAGAAACCGCATTTTACAGCACAAAATAGAACGTTATTCTTTAGGAAAAAAATGGATCAAGCTTAACCGGTTAAACAACAAGAAAATAATTTTGTTTACAGCTTTATTATCAAGCATTCACGGATGGATTCTGGTATTATCTCTATCTGGAACTCCCTACAAGCATGAAGCAGAAAAGCTATCAAGCATATTTAGTATACCTAATGACAACTGTTATTACCATGCGTGATGGCTCTAAAATGTAGATGGATTTGAACTTTTAAATAATTTTTTTAACTCTTGCATCACTTTATTTTCCTACTTCTTAAATAATATTCAATAACTTAAGTAAAATAAATATTTTGGTTTTGGTGTGTTGTTAATCTAAAGCATCTGAAGAGAATATATTAAAGAGTTAAAGTATTTATATGTCGAAATTGAAGCTGACCTATTTTACCAAAAAAAGAACTATGATGACATAGGTGAATTTAGCTATTAATCTTTTGTTGCAAACAAGTAGAAAAAATTGCATAAGAACCTTTAACAAAAAGGATTAAAATTTATAGAGAGTTACAAGGTATAAAATAAAATTTGTTCTATCTGCGCTGCAATTTTTTCTGGTTAATTTATTCTACCGATATCATTAAGGCTTTCTTCTAATGACATTGTCTATCATTAGAGGGAGATATGTGATTGTTTTTCGAATTGTGACAGCACACAAATTTCGTGATTTATGTTGCCCATTAGAAAATGTTGGTGCGTTGAGCAAGTTAAAAAATACATAGCATTCCGTATAATGCCGTGTGTATGTATAAAACTTCTCAGAATGATCGTGTTAATAGCAATGTTTAGGGGTGCCTTTTTTGGAAAGATTGTACAGCAATTACCAGTATTTCTAGGAGGAAAAGCGCTGATTTTAAAAACGAGAGAAACATTGATCATAACAGTTTATTAGGCTAAACGCAGAATATTTATCCTAATAATTGATAATCGAATTGTAACAGAATAATTTTTTGATAATCATAAAGAAAAAGGTAGAGAGCATGTTTCTTTTAGTTAAGGAAGAGTATTGCTCATTTTTCTTTCTAAAAGTAAGAAAATTCAAAGATAATTTTTTGATCTTATAGTGATGATACAATAATTGTCGAAGTCAGTGAAGGGGAGATTCTAATAGATTATTACAAAGTTTAATAAAAGTTGGAATACTTAAAAACTCTTTAGTTACTATAATGATTTAGGAATACCAGATTAGGATGCGGAGAATTCAAGAGCTCAAAACTTTGTGATAATATTGGTTTAGAATTACATCTTGTTCATTCAGACGAGATGAGCCAATTATTATATGTCACAGAGACATATGGGTGGAGAATTTTAAAAAAGCTTATCCAGAATCTGACTTAAAGGTTATTGGAACTTTAGTAGTAAGATTGGCTTTGTCTCATGTTGCTCAAAAATTAGCACCCAATCTTGTTGTGACTAGACTAAATTTAGAAGATCTGCTCACTGAAGTTTTTATAATATTATGAAATGATAAAAATTTTAATATTTCTTCTTGTCCCGTACATGAAACAGATGCTATTTGTATTTGTTATCCTTTGCACCATTGTTCGAAATATATTTTAGATGGTTGTCATTTGAAATATGGCTTGGAAAATTATTTGGCAAGAGAGCGTACTTATATGTATTGGAAAGTAATTTCCTATTATTTGTCTCAATCTATGGGCGCAACGTTGCCAAGTATAGAATCCATACGGACAGATGACTTGCAAAAAATAAGTGCCTATAACGCATTTGAACTAAAATTTTGTGAAAAACTGGAATTTAGTACCGAACCATATTCGATAATGGAAAAAATCATAAAATGGCTTGAGTCTCTATTTAAGAGGGGGAAGGCTATTGCGTAATTCTGTTTTTTTTATGATTTTGATTGGTTGTTTGACGAGTTTTTGTGCTAGTGGTGTATTATCTATTGGCCTTTCTTTGTTACAATTCCAAGATACAACGGGAGAAGCATCTGCTACTTTAAATGTTGTTAATTTAATCGCAATTGGAATTGCTGGCTTATGTTTGGGGAATGTGTTGGCGCACTATCAAGGCTTTATAATTGGGTTTTATAGTCAAATTATTTGCGCTTGTTTATTATCGTTCTTATTATTTATGAACAATCCGGTACTTATTTTATTTGTATTTTTTTACTTGCTCTCTTGATGGGGGCAGATAACCCAAATAACAATAGTGCCTTGAATCAGCTGGTTCCAGCTCCCAAACAAAAAGCTGGAATTTTTGCATTTTATACTAGTTGCTGTCAGTTTTTTGTTATTATATCCCCATTGCTTATATATTTTATAATTGCGCATTTGGGGCACAAAACAGCCATAGCCTTTATTGTGTTTATTTATCTTTTGAATGCCAGCCTATGGTTTCGTATAAAGTCTATACAACAAATAAACAGAGTAAAAGAGCTATTAAAAAAGCCATATCAAAAAGCTTATGGAGTTGGTTTTAGGTGCCTTTGGCGGGTTTCTGCGTTGCGTTTTTTAACGATTAATCGTATTTTGAATAATTTTCTCTATACGGGGCCTATTGTTCTATTGCCACTTGTTCTTGCATCTATAACATCAGATAATATAAAATTCACAGCTATTCAAAATTCTATTTTTGCTTTGTCAGCACTGGGTTTTGTAGTCAATGGTCTTATCTCATCCTATTATTTACGGAAATTTCCATCTTTAATTCGTTTTTTTGTATGGGGAACACCGGCTTTTGCAGTGATCGCAATCTCTTTTGTTTTATATTTAAATTTTACTCAATATTCCCTTTATATTATGGGTTTTTTATTAGGTATTGGGCAATTTTATTTTAGGGTATCGGGAATAACAATTGGACAAGCTATCACACCTAGTGAAAATTTAGCCGAGGTGATTTTGGCAGGCGATGCCAGTGTGCGCATCATAACGGCTTTATTCTCTATTGTGCTTTTATATGCAGAAAAATTTTTTTCATTTTCTATATTATATGTCCTGTGTATATTTATAGGTTTTTGCGCCCCTTTATTTATTGTACACGGACTATCTATTTACATACAAAGCTTAGAAATAAAAGAAAGCGCCGCATGAATGATCTTCAATTATTATATTACGTCAGCCTTTTTTTGATTATTGTATAGATAAAGATTTCGTACAAATATTCATGACATTAATTTTAAATGAGCACATTGCGTGAGAAAAGCTGAGGTGTTTGTTACCTCTCATGTGAATAAACGCATTTAGCCCGTTAATCGGAATTGCAAATAGAACTATGATCACCATTAATTCTGAAACTCTATCAGAAGTTAGTGATAATGGCAAAAATCCTTTAATGATATTTGAAGAGATCGTTTATGCTAGATCAGGTTATCTAAAGATCGAGAAGAGAGGAACTTAGAAATTATAAAATTCATGGAAATTAAACAGCAATCTCTAGGTATACACAATGACAGACACAGATCAGCGCAAACTGGTCAATTGCAAACAGTAAAAAATCCTGAGCTTTTTAAGCTATATCATATCAAGCATATGAAAGTTCGTTTTAAATTAATGGCGGAGAGAGAGGGATTCGAACCCTCGATATGGTTTCCCATATACACGCGTTCCAGGCGTGCGCCTTCAACCACTCGGCCACCTCTCCAGAAGTCTCGCACTATACCCAGAAAGAAATAACGTGCAAGCCTAAATTATACATTCAAAGTTCAAAAAACAAATTCATTTATTAAAGTAAGAGCTTATATCTGTTGAATAACAAGCACATCCTTTCTTTTTAAGAAAAAACTTTTTCCGTGGATAGGTTTGTATAATACAATAATGGGAATAAAAAGATTGTCACATCTATCTCATACGGTGTCTATGAATGGTATAAAATCTATTGAATAGCATCATCTTTCCTTAAATAAAAAGTACAAGCCAAGTACCATCACGCTATTTAGCCTCTAATGTTGCAACATCCCTTGCAATTTGAGAGAATGCATAAAAGGCATTTATTCTTTCTTAAAGCGTTTTTATCCACACGCTACTCCTCCCTGTAACGTATAAAAGAATAATGTTTTACAGCACTAACGATCTGATTACTCTGCAAAATGAGCTAGCTCGTTCCCCTTAATGTTCTTTATCACCTTATATCCTTGCTTAGAGCACGTACAGCTCGTGCAGTTTCACATTGTAATGCTTTTTGTGCTAAAATTTTCATATCTTCAAAACTATGAGTCTGCAAACACGCCTTTACTGGAGAAATATCGCAAGATATCATAGAAAGCTCATTAATTCCCAACCCTGTCAAAATCATTGCACCAAAAGGATCTCCAGCCATACCACCACATACACTAACCCAACACTTATGTTGTGAAGCTCCCTGTATAGTCTGATAAATCATACGCAAAACTGCTGGATCAAGGCTATCCGCTTCAGACACAAGGTACGGATTTTGCCGATCAACAGCCATTGTATACTGTGTTAGGTCATTGGTTCCAATTGAGAAAAAATCAACATGGGCGCTCAACACATCTGCCATAATGGCGGCTGCTGGAACTTCGATCATAATACCAAGTTTTAATTTTGGTGCATCAATATCATTGCGGATTTCTTCTGCAATCTTTTTTATAGTGACAATCTCTGAAACAGACATTACCATCGGAAACACAATCCATAGATCTCCGCCTTCTTTTGCTGCTCGATACAAAGCACGTAATTGAGGCACCAAAAGATCACGTCGACGTAACAAAAGCCGCGTCCCTCGAACACCTAAAAAAGGATTGTCTTCTTTAGATAAATGTAAATGCGTAACCTGTTTATCCCCACCAATATCGAGTGCACGAATAATTAATGGCTTATCTCCTACAGCTGTAATCATCGCCCGATATATATTAAATTGTAGCTCTTCATCCGGAATATGAGGATTCTCTAAAAACAAAAATTCCGTGCGCATGAGTCCAATACCTTCAGCCCCCAAATCAAGCGCAACAGGAACCTGATTTGCGTAGTTGACATTAGCCATAATACGGATTCTTTGACCATCTGTCGTTTGCGCTGGTAATCTACACGTACTTATTTCACTGACACGTTTTTGCGCAACAGTATCAATATGCCTTTGAGCATCTTCAACGTCTTCAAGCGTAGGATCAAGGTAAATAAACCCGTTATCGCCATCAATAATAGCCTGAATATCAGACTGAATCGCTAAAATATCATCACCTGCAGCAACAACCATTGGAATACCAAGAGTACGCGCCAAAATAGCTGTATGAGATAATGGACCTCCCCATGCTGTTGCTAATCCTTTTACCCTTGTACAATCAAGTTGTGCTACATCAGAAGGAGAAAGGTCATTTGTAACCAGAATTACACCATGTGGAATATCATTTAAAAAGAATGATCTATAGGATGGATTGATTTCACCTAAAACACGTCGACCAACATCAACTAAATTAACAGCACGTGCTGCTAACAAAGGATTATCTACCTTAAAAAACATATCTGAAAATTGACGAACCGCTCTATCCCAAGACCAAGCGACACCATGACCTTCTGCTATAAAACGACAAGCTTGAGCTATTAAATTTTCATCTTCAAGCAAAACCATTTGCGCAGAAAAAATCGCAGCAGAATCCGCTCCCATACGCACTGTAATATCAGAAATCACAGATGCCATTTTATGTTTTGTTTTTGTAAGAGCATTTTCAAGACATGCTGCACCAGCTGCAAAATCAATTGGCTGGTCTATTATGGAAATATCATTTTGTCTTAAAACAAAAATCTTACCAAATGCTAATCCTGAACTTGCTCCAACACCAGAAATGCCTTTTTGCATAGAGCGTGGATACCAACCATGAAAAGCTTTTGTTTGAGATTCCATTGCTCTCATCAGACATTTTTCACTAATACTCACTTTTTTTGCAATAGCAATGGCATCATTGAGAAGTTGTGCTCCTTCTGCAGCATCTGTAGAAAAAATCAGAACATCACCGTTTTTTGCTCCTAATTGCAATAAACCAACTAAATTTTTCATTTCAACAGCATATTGACCATGGCGAACTCTGATAGAATTTTGAGCCTTTTTCGCAAAATCAACCCAAAGAGAAGCTGGTCGTGCATGAAGACCACTTGGATAATCTAACGTCCATTCCTGACACACCGAAAGGTCACCAATAAAAGCTTTTTCTATCTTCATATCTTGATCAAACAAAGTTGTAACAATTTGCTGTTTGTCCATAGTTGTTGCAAGTACTTCAAGCTGTTTTTTATCAAATAAAAGAGACGTCAATTTTTTACAAATTTCTCTATAACGATCTGGACACGCTGCAATAGCAATAACCAAATGTGCTTTCTTGCCATCCTGCCACTCAACACCAGCAGGAACCTGTATAACAGCAACAGCGTCCTTGATAATTAAATCACGATTTTCAGCCATACCATGAGGAATGGCTATACCATTTCCAAGCCAAGTATTGGTTGTTTCTTCACGTGCGAGCATGCTTGCCAGATAACACTTATCAACCGCACCAACCTGCACAAGCAATTCAGCAGCAGCATAAATTGCATCATTTTTATGATCAAAAGCAGCTGCAAGTTGTACAGATCTTATAGACAAGATTTCACTCTCGGTAAAATCTACATTCACTGCTTCTGCTTTCTCACATCTCATCATGAATTCAAATTGCCTCACATTTGAACACCAATATCTCTGATAAATTCCTTTTCAAAGCTGCATTTCCCAAAATACAATCTATAAATACCACCACAGCTCTCTTTATATTTTAGGAAATGTAGTTAAGTGAGGTGCTTAAATACCTCAATATAACCGATAATACAATTGGATATTATCATCTAGCGAAGTGCTTAAAAGTACAATAAGCAAGTTTGCCTCTTACTCTTCTACTTTACAAAGACAAAACCCCGATTTTTACAGCACCAATCACCTAAAAAACTATGTTTTAAAAACGCTCTCATTATCCCAAGTTATTCAACATAACTTTTCATTATTCTCCCTACAAGAAAGCATCCTTCCCAATCATCTGTAACTTCAGCTAATATTTTAACTGATTCCTCAAAGTTTATTTAACCTATTATTCCTCTTTATAAATTCATTACATAATTATAAATTGCTCCATGCAACTTATCATCTTTAAAATTCCGTACAGCTCATCCTATGATACGAAATCCTTGATATATAACATTTATATATTTTAAGCTACTCCTTTACTTTAATCAATATCGCAAACACACAATGCCCTCCGTCGCACATTTGCAAAGTACGAACATCACCCAAGCACCATCATCAACTACTAAAATCAAGAAAAACTCTACAAATAAGATGAATAAAGTAAAAAATGAAAAGCAGTTATTGCCTTAACCCTAGCTCTTATGCTTGTTTGTTTTCAAATAATGTACAATACAATAATAGTGAAATCAGAAAAAATATTCTTGAAAAGCGCTGATTGCAGATTGGTTATTTTTATATCTTTAAACAGCGTCCTCTTTAAAAATATAATTTCACTCTCGATTTACCAAAAACTCCTTAATGCACATCACTTTCAAAGTAGTTTTGACTGCCATCTTATGGATTTTTTATCCCTATATCCTTTTAAATGAATAGCATCACCTATCCACACCACCACCTAAAAACAGTATGACAACTCATCAATACTACAATGCCAATAAAAAGATCCATCTTTATCAAAATGATTACATAAATAATGCTTTCATTAAATTTCTCATAATTTCCTGAAAACAAACTGCTTCTCTTATAAAGAAATTACTAGACACTTCTTCATGCATAAAAAGAAAGTCTCTCCTCATTATTATTATACAAAAATTTATCAACAAATTCTATCATAATATCAATACGTTCAGTACTAAATACTAACATAACACCGCACAAACTTCTCCCCCCCTCATTGAGAAAAGTCATTTCCCCAATTCTACCTTTTTCGTATATCTTCTATATTTATTATAGTACCAAAGCAAAAAGGGAAAGATGAGATTCTATCTTTCCCTTTTAATACTTATAAAACCACAACTACAATTTAATGGAATCCCGTTGATTGCTAGAGAGTGTTACAGATTACTCTGCTGCCTCCACCATAGGAATGACTGAAACATAGGAACGATCACCCGCTTTGCGTTGAAAAGAAACCTTTCCATTTGATAATGCAAAAAGCGTATGGTCTTTTCCAATGCCGACATTGTTGCCAGGATGCCAACGTGTACCACGCTGGCGAATAATAATATTTCCAGCAATAACGGTCTCACCACCAAATTTTTTAACGCCCAGACGTTTCGATTCTGAATCGCGACCATTACGCGAGGAACCACCAGCTTTTTTATGTGCCATAGACGCTCTCCTTTAATCTTTCTTACTCTTTGATGCTACAGACGCTTTCTTCTGCGACGCAGTCTTTTTTTCAGCCGTTTTTTTAGCCGTCTTCTCAACAGAAGCAGCATCTTTTGTTTCTTTTGGTGCTGTTGCCTCTTCTTTTATCGGCTTTGCAGCTGCTTTTTTAGGTTTTGAACCACCCATTAAAATTTCTAAAACACGAAGCTTCGTAAATTCTTGACGATGACCACGCGTGCGCTTAGAATTTTGACGACGGCGCTTCTTAAATGCGATAACCTTGCGCCCACGTGCCTGTTCTACAATCTCAGCTGTCACCAATGCATCAGCAACGACAGGGGTACCAATAACCGCATTACCTTCTTGCCCAACCATCAATATGTCATTGAATTCAACAACATCACCCGCATTTCCACTAACTTTTTCAACTTTCACCACTTGATTAGCAACAACGCGGTATTGCTTACCACCAGTTTTAATGACTGCGAACATTTTTTATCCTTCCGTTCACTCCAGCTCTTATTTAATTTCTGCCTTGAAATAAGGGAAAATAGGCTGCTTTTTATCAGTCGTAATAGATCTTAAAGAAGGATAAAACCTTCTTCAACACAAATACGCGCAGATTTCTCCACGCTCATGTTCCGTATATATGAAGGAATTTCTATTCTCTGTCAATAAAGTCCCATAAAAAAGAAAAAAAGGTTGTACCAAAAACAATTGAAGGTTATCTACCCCTTATATACTCAAATAGTGCCAATTTTTATTTCACTTTATTATGGAGAGATGGCTGAGTGGTTGAAAGCACCGCACTCGAAATGCGGCATAGGGGCAACTCTATCGGGGGTTCAAATCCCTCTCTCTCCGCCAAAGTTTATAAAGCGATATTATTAAAATGTCTTTAATCGTAGCTTGCCGGTGAATTCTGTATGTTTTTACCTAGTGTAGTTTATCAGCAGGTTTTGTACCAATCCATTTTTCAAAAGGTCTTCAAGACTTTTCAAAGCTCTTTATCGTTTGTGCGAATAAATTCTCATTTTTACAATTTTTTCACTTTTTTGTTTTATTTTACATAAATATAGTTCAGATAATAAGAGAATGCATAGTAAAATTGCAGAATTATCTCATATTTCTCTCTCATTCTACTTTTGCTTAGTTAGTACAAAAACTACTGTAAAATCATATTTATTTTGCACGTCTTGCTTGAATATGTGCTAGCAACCCTAATGTTGAACTATCGCGATTATCCGCTTTACTTTCGCCACGAAGAATTGGTAGTAACTCGTTTGCTAATTCTTTACCAAGTTCAACACCCCATTGATCAAATGAATTAATATTCATTAAAATCCCTTCAACAAAAGTACGATGTTCATAAAGCGCAATAAGACGACCGAGTGCAAAAGGTGTTAATAAATCTTGAACTAGCGTAATGCTGGGACGGTTTCCTTTAAAACTCCTATGAAGTGCTAAATGATCTGCTTCACCCTCATCAACTCCATTTTTTATCAAGATATGCCGAGCATCTTCAATACTACGCCCCTTCATCAATGCTTTTGATTGTGCTAAACCGTTTGCTAGCAACATCTCATACATAGAATGTAAATTTTGCTCATGCCCTTTTATAAATAAAATAAATTCTACAGGAATAATATCTGTTCCTTGATGCAGAAGCTGAAAAAAAGCATGTTGACTATTTGTTCCTGAATCCCCCCAAACAATCGGACCACTTGAAAAACTTAATGGTTTTCCATCCAGCGAGACTTGCTTACCATTTGATTCCATATCAAGCTGTTGTAAATAAGCTGGAAAATGTATTAAACGCTGTGCATAAGGAATGATAGAACGTGATGAATAACCACAAATAACACGATGCCAGAATCCTAAAAGAGCAAAACGAATAGGAATATTTTTATGCAAAGGCATTGTTTTAAAATGTTGGTCCATTTGCAATGCACCATTGAGAAATTGGCGAAAATTTCCACCACCTATTGCAAACATAACAACAAGTCCAATGGCCGACCAAATTGAATAACGTCCTCCCACCCAATTCCAAAATTTAAAAACTCTTGTGGAATCTATGCCAAATTCTGCTACTTTATCAAGCGCACTTGAAACAGCAATAAAATGCGTACCAATGGCTTCTTCTCCTAAATGTGAACAAATCCACTGACGTGCAACTTGAGCATTTACCATTGTTTCAGCCGTTGTAAAAGTTTTAGAAGCAATGACAAACAGCGTTGTTGCTGGATTCAAAATAGAGAGAGTATCAGAAATATGGGCACTGTCAGCATTAGAAACAAAATGACACTGTGGACCATCATGATAAGGTTTTAAAGCATATGTGACCATTGCAGGACCAAGATCAGAACCTCCAATACCAATATTGACAATATCACTTATTCTCTCGCCACTGTTTCCCTTATAGCTGCCATCACGCACCTTTTCAGAAAATCTTTCCATATCTTCAAGGACGTCTTGAATATCGCGAATAAGATTATGACCATCCAACATGAAAATTTCATCCGCAGGTAAACGTAACGCAATATGAAGAACTGAGCGTTTTTCAGTTGTATTAATAGCCTTACCAGAAAACATTGCGTCACGCCGGCCTAACACATCTGCTGCGACAGCTAAATCATCTAGAAGTTGCAATGTTTTAAATGTCACACCACATTTTGAAAAATCGAAAAGAAGATCATCGAGTCTGAGGGAAAAATGGGAAAAACGCTGTTCATCTTCTACAAAATGTCGACGAATATCATAGACCCCATCCTTTGCTGCATGGTTTCTTAAAGCTTTTAATGTGGCCTCAAAAGCCTTTTCATTTCGAATCGAAAAGCTATCTCCCATAAGCTTATCCTATACGGTTATTGATAATGAAATCTATGCCCAAACCATAACAAAGCAGAAAGCGTCTCCTTTATTGCTCGCTATTTTCACTGCTCACATGAAAATGAAGGAATATACAAAATAAAAGGATAAGATCCGAAAATGATATTTTTACAAGAATAAACTTTCAAATCTTTTCTATCAGATACATCATTTAACTTGATTGAGTTCTTTTATTAAGCGTAAATCTTCCTCTGCTTTCGGTCTTATAAACCGCCCTAAAAAAAGATAAACAACCGGTGTGACATACAGCGTAAAAATAGTTGCTAAACCTAAGCCACCAACGATAACCCAACCTAAAGCTATACGAGCTTCTGCGCCAGCACCTTTGGCTAAAACCAAAGGAATACCTCCTAAAATGGCACAAATCATTGTCATACAAACTGGACGCAGTCGAATATTTGCTGCTTCTTCTACGGCTTCACGCACGCTTCTTCCCTGATCTCGTAATTGATCCGCAAATTCAACAATGAGAATACCATTTTTTGCCATAACGCCAATTAACAAAATTAGTCCAATTTGGCTGTAAATATTAAGACTCACACCACTTAATAGCATAGCAATTACAGCACAACCAATCCCTAATGGGACCGTAGCCATGATAATGAATCCTGAAATAAAACTTTCAAACTGAGCAGCCAAAATCAATAAAATAATCAAAAAAGCAATGCCAAAAACAATCATAAAATTGGAAGATGTTTCATTAAGCGTTTCAGCTTCTCCTAAGGGAACCACGTAGATTCCTTTTGATAACAAAGGAGAAGCAATTTTCTGTACAGTTTGATAAGCTTCCCCTAAAGCGATACCTGGAGCAAGATTTGCGCTTAAAATAACAGCGCTCATGCGTTTTTCCCGTTTTAATTGGGGAGCGATAGCTTTTTCATGTAAATGCGCAATAACCGATAAAGGAACATATCGATTGTCTTTAGTCTTTAAGAAAATATTTTCTAAATCACTAGGACTCTTCATAGAATTTTTACGCGATATCAATTTAACATCGTAAGAATGATCATCCACGTTAATGGAACCAATCTTTTTACCATCCAACATTGCTTGTAATGTATCGCCCAAATTGGTGATATCAATCCCTAAATCGGAGGCTTTTTTTCGATTGATTTCAATAAAAAATTGCGGTTGTGTTGCATCAACAGTAAGACGTGGTCGAATAAAACGCGGATCATCTTGTAAAGCACTCACCAGCTTATCAGCAATGGGTTGTAGTGTTGCATAATCGTTGCCAAGAATTGCAAATTGTAATCCTTGCCCAGTTCCTCTCACACCTAGAGAATTTCCCTCCGCAGCAAACACAAAAACTGCGGGAAACTGTCTAACCTTTGCATTAACATCTTTCACAATTTCTTGCTGACTACGTAAACGTTCATCCCAAGATGAAAGCAATAAAAGCAAAAAAGCAGTATTGGGTGAACCACCAATACCCGCAATAGAGTAACTGTTAGCAATCTCCCCTGCATCACGTAATGGCTGTAGACTTGCTTCAATTTGCTCTACCTGTTCGTTCAAATATTGTGTTGAAATACCTTGTGGTCCATTAATAACCAAAAAGATAAAAGCTCTGTCTTCTGCTGGCGTTAATTCCTGTTTCAGCTTCATATAGCCTCCAACACAAAGACCCCCAAAAATAAGTGAAGCAAAAACAACAGCCCAAGGTTTTTCTAAACACTTATGCAAACTGTAAGTATATGCCTTATGAAAAAAAGTACCTAATTTATATAAAAAAGTAAAATAATGATGGGACTTTTCCTCTTTCTCCTCAACATGTTCTTTGAGAAAACGTGAAGCCAACATGGGACAAAGCGTTAAAGCAACAATTGAAGAAAGCAAAATAGAAATTGCCAAGACAAAACCGAATTCTCTAAAAAGCCCTCCAACTTGCCCAGGAAGAAAGGAAATAGGAACAAATACAGCCACTAAAGTCAATGTTGTTGCGACAACAGCAAAAAAAACTTCACGTGTTCCTAACACCGCTGCAGCTCTGGAACCTAACCCCATATTGCGCCATCGAACAATATTTTCCAGAACAACAATGGCATCATCCACAACAAGCCCTGTTGCTAAAACAAGTCCTAAAAATGTGAGAATATTCAATGAAAATCCCACAAGATAAATAGCTGCAATGGTACCAATTAAGGCAACAGGAAGAGATAAAGCAGGTATCAGTGTTACACGAATATCTCTGAGAAAAAGAAAAATGACTAAAATAACGCTCAAAATAGCAATGACCAACGCAACCTCAACCTCATGAAGGGCACTTTTAATAAAAATTGCATCGTCATTAATAACGTCTATATGTACAGAAGAAGGAACAATACTTTTGAGATTATCAACAACGGCTCTTACACCTTGAGAAATATTAAGCGTGTTGGATTGTGCTTTCCGCACGATACCTAATCCAATACCCGTCTTTCCATTGACACGAAGAATAACCGTTTCTATATCCGGCGATAAAGTAACATGCGCAACATCACCAAGATGCACATGAGGCTTTAAAACAACTTGTTCAAAAGATTCTGGTGTTGTTAGACGAGCAGTGGCACGGACAACTAAAGTTTGCTTAGAATTGCGTAATGATCCTACTGGCACATCCGTTGTCATATCAGCAAGAACACGTGAAATATCTGCTACAGTTAATCCATAACTTGCAAGTTTTGCTTGATCTATATCAATCTGAAAAATCTTTGTGCGAGCACTATCAACCTGTACATCACCAACACCATCAACAGCAGAAATTGCATCAACAATCTGATCATTTACAATCGTTGTTAAATCATCAATACTCATTGTTGGTGACGTCACAACCAAATACATCATAGCAGCAGCATTCGAATCTGCTTTAATGATCAGAGGGGTATCTGCATTTTTTGGTAAAGAATAAGCAATACGAGACAGAGCATCACGAATATCAGATGCCGCTACATTCAAATCAACACCGACATTAAAATTGATTTGCACACGAGAGCGTCCAAAAGAAGATGTTGAAGAAATTGTCTTAACACCTGAAACACGAGAAACCGCATCTTCTATAATTTTTGTTACTTCACGATCAATGGTTTCTGCTGATGCACCAGAAAACATCGTCACAATCGTTGTTACTGGAGTATCAACATCGGGTAATTCTCTTACATCAACATTCAACCATGCTGCAAATCCTGCAATGATGATCATAGCATTTAAAACAAAAGTAAAAACCGGTCTGCGAATAAATAAGGCAATGAGACCACCTTGCTCCACCTTTGACATAGGCTGTTTTGTGCTTAATTCTTGGCTCATTGTATATCCGTTCCATAAACCGCTGATAATTGCTGTTGATGGGACTTTGGATCATCAATAGTTACTTTACTTCCTGGATAAAGCATTTGCACCCCTTGAATGACAACTTGATCACCCTTTTCTAGGGGAGCTTTCACGAAAACCTCATCCGCTTTATGCTGAATAATTGATACGGGAATAGACTCTACTTTTCCTTCTCTCACACGCCAAACGAATGACCCTTTACTATTCCATTGAACCGCAAGAGGATTAACGACAGGAAAAGAACCACCATGAAATTGCAATACAACAGAAAAGGACATACCAGACATGAGCGTATCTTTTTCATTATTGATTTCAACCTGAGCATGAAGCGTGCGACTTTCTGGATCAACAATATTATCAATCGCATAAATATGACCAACAAACGATTTATCTGGCTGCGCAGTTAATGTTGCCGTTACCTCATCTCCTTTATAGATGCGCGACACATATCGTTCAGGGGCCCATATATCGACCAAAATACGTTCTCTATTCTCAATACGCCCTATTACGGTATTAAGGGTCACGTTATTCCCCACATCAACGGGCAAAATACCAACAACTCCAGGAATCGGTGCACGAATTGTTCGCCGATCGAGATCTAATTCAGCATTACGCAAAACTAAATTTGCGTTATCCAACTCTAAACGTGCTGTAATTTCTTGGACTTCCGTTGCTGTATTGCTGGCGCGTAATTTAAGAATGCGCGAAAGCGTTAATGCATTATTATCACGTTGTACTTTTGCTTTTGCAGCCGCTATTTCCTCTTTTTTAGAATCAAGCTTTGCAATCACATCATCGACTTGTACTTTTGTACCAGCAGATACAAAAAGCTTATCAATAACACCTGAGGATAAAGGGGTAAGATCGACTTCTGCAAGAGCTTTTCCACTCCCAAGAACGTTAAGTTGTTCATAAAAATCTTGAACTTTTACAAGATCAACAACAACATTCGCCGGTGGTCTTCCCATTTTTTCCTTTGAAGCTTTATACGATACTCTTGTTTTATCTACCATAGAAATGGGTTGTTCTGCACTCTTTTTTCCAGCCCAATAAGTAACCGTTAAAACGACGATTAAAAATACCAACGGAAAGCTCTTTTTTAATAACGCCATACATCCACCCTTGCTGTGTCATGTTCATCTGAAATAGTTTTCAACAGTAATATCGGCGTTTTACACAAAAACCAAACAGCGGGTGTATATATCTTACCCCCCACCGCAAAAAACACATCTCATCTTTGCTTGACTATCTTTCATAGATTAAAACGTCAAGTTAACTATCGTTCATATTGCTTTGTACGGTCACAACAAAAAATGATTATATCAAAACCAACTGAAACCATAATATATTATATCCTTTTTTAAAATATCTCATAAAAAAGAGAGATTTTTTTTATGACGCCCCAAGTTTCACTTGCATTTCTTTAATGAAACGATTAGGAACCCTTTGTCGTAGATAATGTAAAAAACTGAAATGTATGCACCCGTAGCTCAGCTGGATAGAGCACCAGACTACGAATCTGGGGGTCAGGAGTTCGAATCTCTTCGGGTGCGCCATCTATCAATAGTACCTTCTTATAAATTTAGGCTCTTTAAATTCTTTATTTTGTGATTTATTTTTGCCTATCTTTGTTTTTTGTATTTTGTTACTTTATTCTGTTGTGAGTCGTTTCTTTAGCCATTTTGCTAGAATAAGATGTTATGAGTCCTTCAATTCAGCTCCAAGGTGCTTTTATTAGCTAATAATCATAACGATTGCATAAGCAGCGTGTGTTGTTTTCTTTTTTCGATCTATGCGCTTGTTTTTAGTCTCTTCCGGATTATACTCTTTAATCAGTTAGATAATTTTTTGCGTGCTTATTTCTAATTTTTCCATAACTAGATGTTTCTGGATATTTTATTCCTAGCAATCCCATCTTAATAGGGACTTCAGATGTGCCGCCATAAAACACTTATGGTATCCATTAATATCATTAGACATTTTGTTGCAAACCAAAGCTTCTTTTCGAGATATTTTTAATTGAATTAAACATATTTTTACTGCTTAAAAGCAAAGAAACTCTTCTCGTGCTTCTTTAGCATTATCTCTTGCATAGCATGTCATCGACTTCTATGATATCCTAACACTTTCTGTTCTCTATGAATTCTTCTAATTAATCCATGGGGTACAGATCTCGAACATTAATAAAAGATAAGTTTAAAGAATTTTTCCATGCCTAAAACAGATATTGAAATTGCTCGCACTGCTAAAAAGCAGCATATTATTGAAATTGCACAAAAAATTGGTATCTCACATGAAAATCTCATTCCCTATGGCCATGATAAAGCTAAAATTTCTTCTGAATACATAAAATCGCTTGATAAAAATCCAGATGGTAAACTTATCCTCGTCACAGCTATCAACCCCACACCTGCCGGAGAAGGCAAAACAACAACAACAGTTGGACTAAGTGATGCTCTTAATCTTATTGGTAAAAAAACAATAGCTACCTTGAGAGAACCGTCTTTAGGTCCCTGTTTTGGTGTAAAAGGTGGTGCTGCTGGTGGTGGTTATGCGCAAGTCGTTCCAATGGATGACCTTAATTTACATTTTACCGGTGATTTTCATGCTATTACAGCTGCTCATAATCTTCTTGCCGCAATGATAGATAATCATCTTTATTGGGGAAATACTCTAAACATTGATCCACGTCGCATTGTTTGGAAACGCGTTCTTGATATGAATGACCGCGCATTGCGCGATATTGTTATTTCATTGGGGGGCATAACAAATGGTTTTCCACGCCAAACAGGTTTTGATATTACTGTTGCGTCAGAAATTATGGCACTTCTTTGTCTCTCTGAAAATTTAGAAAACCTTACACAAAGACTCAAAAAAATTATTGTTGCTTATCGTTATGATAAAACGCCCATCACCGTTTCTGATCTCAATGCAGAAGGTGCAATGGCAGTTCTTCTCAAGGATGCTATACAACCCAATCTCGTACAGACAATTGAAAATAACCCTGTTCTCGTTCATGGAGGACCTTTTGCCAACATTGCTCATGGTTGCAATTCAGTTATAGCAACAAAAACTGCTTTAAAACTTGCTGATTATGTTGTCACAGAAGCAGGGTTTGGAGCAGATCTTGGAGCAGAAAAGTTCTTCAATATCAAATGTAGGCAAGCAGGTATTGTACCAAATGCTACAGTGATCGTCGCAACTATTCGTGCATTAAAAATGAATGGTGGTGTGGATAAAAATAACCTGACAGAAGAAAATATCACCGCTTTAGAAAAAGGAACAGCCAATCTTTTACGACATATAAAGAATATGGAGCACTACGGTATTCCTTGTGTTGTGGCTATCAATCATTTTGACAGCGATAGCGATGCTGAAATAAAAACATTACAAAAAATAGTTGCAACAACTGGACACAAAGCTATTATCTGTAAGCATTGGGAACAAGGTGGAAAAGGCGCTATAGAACTTGCACAAGAACTCGTTACCTTGATTGAAGAAAAACATTCTCATTTTAAAGTTTTATATCAAGATAATATTCCACTCGTTCAAAAAATTAATTGTATTATAACAAAGCTATACGGTGGGCGTGGCGCCATCATCCCAGCCCCTATTCTCAAACAACTTGAATCTTGGGAAAAAGAAGGTTTTGGTGCCTACCCTATTTGTATGGCAAAAACACCTTATTCTTTTTCTTCTGATCCCAAGCAATATGGTGCTCCTGTTGATTTTGAAATTCCCGTACGTGAAGTTCGTCTCTCCGCAGGAGCCGGCTTTATTGTTGTCATTTGTGGAGATGTTATGACCATGCCGGGACTACCCCATTATCCCACGGCTGAAAAAATTCATCTTGACGAAAATGATCAAATACAAGGACTTTCATAAATTTATAACCGTAAAATTTTATCATTCATTATAAAAAGTGTTTTATTGCAAAAAGAATAGAATTTTAAAAAGCGATATAGACAAATGTCTTATTTATATGATATAGGTGCTTGTCCTTTTGGATATGCCTTTAAAAGGACGTAGGTTTTTCCTATCATTTATGACACTGAAAAAAGCAGGATAGATAGTGCAAGTACTCGTTCGTGATAATAATGTTGACCAAGCGCTCCGTGCGTTGAAAAAAAAGATGCAGCGTGAAGGTATCTTCCGTGAAATGAAAATGCGTAGTTATTATGAGAAGCCATCTGAGAAGCGTGCTCGTGAAAAAGCTGAAGCTATTCGTCGTACACGTAAGCTTGCTCGTAAGCGTGCGCAAAGAGAAGGTTTTGTTAGTAACGGACGAACTGTTGCGGTAAAGTAATATACTTTATGCAATTGCGTAAGCAGTAGATAATAAGCTTCCAGAAAATTTTATCTTCATAGGCGGTTGCAATAAATTGCTTGTGTATGGTTTTTTGTGTACAATGTTATCTAATATGTTAGTTATCTGAAAATAATAAGGTTTCTGTCATAGGGGTGGTTTTTTCATTCTTATATTTCAAAAAACAGATAACAAATTACGCTTTAGATATTTAAGCGACTTGTTCTTATGTGAATTGAGTGTAGGGTGTTTTATTATCACTTTTCGCTATAATTTTTCTCCTTCCGGATATCTCTTAAGTAACTGTTTCTTATGTATAAATTTCATGATGATTTTCTTTTTTTGTCATTAAATATTCTACATCTTTCGAAGATGCTAGATCAGATTGCAAAACAAAAGTAACTATCGCAATATGCGATTGTGTATACAAATATGATATCAAATGCATAATCCTCTTTCCCTTCAGTTATGTAACAAAACGATATAATTCCATAACTTTTTATATCCCTTGACTCTGTCTCTCTAAACGATGACGAATTTCAACCACTGCACTACAGATTCTTTTTTCTTGATAAATTTCTTCTATTCATCACTTATGTAATGACCCCCATAAGTGTATCGAATAAGCCCCTCTATTTCATTCAACTTTCTTCTATACTGAGTTATAGAAAAAGAAAATTAACAATAAACAGAGAAAACACTGTATTTTAATATGGATGAATGTGCCTTTTATTACCATTTTTAATGGAAATATATTTACAACTCAAATAACGAGTTAAAGTTTTTAACGCGTTGATTTATCGTTATAAGTAATCGTTTTTCATATTAAGTAATAATTCTGAATAACGTGAAGTTTCTCAACACCTTCTTATATTGAATCAATCAAGATTATTTCTTGTACATCATAAGCAGGGTTAGTATGCAAATAGAATAAAAGCTATTTAAGAAAAAAATAAAAATGCTTCTTATGAACGCCATAAATAATAAGAACTACGTAACATTGAGAGCTCCTAAAGGTATAATGGATCGAGCTTATCTACCATACCGATAAGCATTATCATGGCATGAAATTATAGTATAGCAAATTTTATAAAATGGATTATCACGAAAAACTGTCCTGTTAAAATCAGCCCTTCATATATCAATCTACTTCATAATTTTTCTCATATTTTTAAGCTTAACTGTTTTATTCATCGTATTATTTTGTCCATTCAAAACTTCTTTTCAAGCCACATGATAACCCCTTTACTGAACAGCTCTTTGTATAATATGCATACATGTACTTTTACTTCGAGAAACAAACTCAGAAAAGAGATGCAATACTTTAGCCCTAATTTCCTGTACAAAAATTGCTATGGACCCAGTATACTTTACTGTTTTATCACGCGTACAGCTGCATAAAAATCCAGTTTTTATTTATATTTATCCCCTTATAAACAAGATAAGCACTAAAAAATACAAACTTTTGTTTTCCTTATTTTGCTATTCTCGTAACAATTTTTTCATTGTTTAGATCTCTTTAACGAGCGATATGTCATAATTTTAGTCTTATATTTCAGATTTTAAATTTCCAATATATGACGAAATAAAGGAGTTCAGTGTGCAAAATTCTCGTTGGTTTCGCGTTTCAATGCTCGCATCATGTATCTTAATAACAACAGTCATTGTATTGGGTTCACCTCATTTGTTGCACGCACAAACATTTAATCAAAATTTAGGGCCCAGTGGTTTACCACTTCCGCGATTTGCTTCGATTAAACCCACCAGCGTTAATGTGCGCGTCGGACCAGGAAGCAACTATTCTATCATTTTTACCTACAAAAAGAAGGGCTTGCCTATTGAAATCATTCAAGAATATGATCAATGGCGCAAAATTCGTGATGCAGAAGGCGATGAGGGGTGGGTGTATCAATCGCTTTTATCGGGAAAGCGAACTGCTATAACTATTCCATGGCAAAAAGATAAAACAAAAAGGCTGATGCTCCGAAAAAACCCCACCGAAAACGCAGAGCTTGTGGCAGAAGTAGAACCTAATGTCATTGGCAATATCCGCCAATGTGATGGACAATGGTGCGAACTAAACATTAATAATACGCGCGGATGGCTTCAGCAACCCCAGTTATGGGGAATCTATCCTGATGAAAAAGTAAAAGGTTGGTGAATGCTCAAACTCATCAAATTTAATTTTTATTCCTCATTGAATATCCTCACTGCCTATCACAAGATTGATTTTTGGGTTTTAATCGTACGATCAAATCAACATGTGAAATTTCCATACCTTCTGGTGGCTTAGGCAAATTTCTAATAATGGGAGCTTCTTCCAAATTGTAAGGAATATCAAGAATACGATTTTCGCCTTCTATATAAAAATGGTAGTGATCAGAGGTATTGGTATCAAACCAAGTTTTTGAGCCTTCTACGGCAATAATCCGTAACAATCCCGCTTCCGTAAATTGATGAAGCGTATTATAAACCGTTGCTAAAGATACAGGCACACCTGCCCTCCCCGCTTCCTCATAGAGCTCTTCAGCAGTAATATGACGATTTCCTTGAGAAAAAATCATATGCGCAAGTTCCAACCGCTGACGTGTTGGACGCAAACCATTCTGACGCAAACGTTTTTCTAACATAGAAATGGAATAATATTGCACAATTTTTCCACACTCTTTTGTGAACTGTTGCTCTTCATTCATATCTAAATCGTCTGCACTCACTGACATATTACAAACCCAAATATATTCCTGCTAAATAAGATCAAAATACAAAAAAATGGGAATAGTATGGTGTAATCTTGTATTCCATTTTTAAATAATTACCTGTGTAGAATACATAAAAAAGGCCTTTTGTCATTAAAAATGATATAAAATCATTTCCCTCTCTTTAAAATTTGCTCTAAAAGTAGGTTGGGAAAAGCGCAGAAATAAAAATATATGCAAATAAATGGAGTAACAATGGCTGAACAAAAGTCTCGCTACACTTATGAAGAGCTTCTAAGCTGCGCTCGCGGCGAAATGTTTGGTAAAGGTAATGCGCAATTGCCAGCACCGCCAATGTTAATGATTCATCGAATCACTCAAATTAGTGAAACTGATGGTAAATACGATAAAGGAATGGTTCGCGCCGAATTTGACATTACACCAGACCTGTGGTTCTTTAATTGTCACTTTATAGGCGATCCCGTCATGCCAGGATGTCTCGGACTGGATGGTATGTGGCAATTGACAGGATTTTTTCTTGGTTGGCTAGGCGAACCAGGAAAAGGAAGAGCGATATCAACAGGTGAAGTAAAGTTATCAGGGATGGTAACTCCACAAACCAAAATTCTTGAATATGAAATAGATTTTAAGCGTATTCGGCGTGGAAATTTAGTCTTAGGAATAGCTGATGGGTGGCTAAAAGCAGATGGAGAGACTATTTATAAGGCGAGTGATTTACGCGTTGCTTTATTCAAAGAAGATTGAACGTTATTTCCGTCAGAAAGAACTTTTCACTATTCTGTATGGAACGAGGAGGTATGAATGCGTCGAGTTGTTGTAACTGGAATGGGAATTGTCTCCGCGATTGGAAATGGACCTGAAGCTGTTTTAACCAGTTTACGTGAAGCAAAATCCGGAATTTCTTACGCACCTCAATATGCCGAATTAGGCTTTCGTAGCAGAGTTTACGGCAAACCTGATATTAATATAGAAGAACTCGTAGATCGACGTGCTCTACGTTTTCATGGGCGTGGAACAGCATGGAATCACATCGCCATGGATCAGGCAATTGCTGATGCGGGTCTAGAACCGCATGAAGTATCGAATGAACACACGGGTATTATTATGGGTTCTGGAGGTGCTTCAACTCAGTCAATCGTTGAGGCTGCTGATATTACACGCCAAAAAGGTCCAAAACGCATCGGCCCTTTTGTTGTGCCTAAAGTGATGAGTTCCACGGCATCCGCAACACTTGCAACTTTTTTTAAAATTAAGGGCGTAAACTATTCAATCTCTTCCGCATGTGCTACATCCAATCATTGTATCGGCAATGCTTATGAAACAATCCAATATGGAAAACAAGATCGCATTTTTGCTGGTGGTTGCGAAGATCTGGATTGGACATTATCTGTTTTATTCGATGCTATGGGTGCTATGTCCAGCAAATATAATGATGTACCAGAAAAAGCTTCGCGTGCTTATGACGCTAATCGTGATGGATTTGTTATTGCTGGTGGCGCTGGCGTTTTGGTTCTTGAAGAACTAGAAGTCGCTAAAGCGCGTGGTGCAAAAATCTATGGAGAAATTGTTGGTTATGGCGCTACATCCGATGGATACGATATGGTCTCTCCGTCGGGTGAGGGAGCAGAACGGTGCATGCGCATGGCACTTGCGACCGTCAAAAATAAGATTGATTATATCAATCCCCATGCAACAGCAACACCTGTTGGTGATCCTCCTGAAATAGAAGCGATCCGCCGTATCTTCGGAGCAGGTGATCAATGCCCGCCAATTTCTGCCACAAAATCTCTGACTGGTCATTCCTTGGGTGCAGCTGGTGTTCAAGAAGCAATCTACACACTGTTAATGATGCAGCATAATTTTATTTGTGAAAGTGCCCATATTGAAGAACTTGATCCAGCTTTTGCTGATATGCCAATCGTTCGTAAACGACGTGATCATCAACAACTGAATACCGTATTGTCAAATACTTTTGGCTTTGGCGGTACCAATGCAACGCTTGTTTTCCAACGCTATGAATAAACACACGTTCTTAGTAATTGAAAAAAGTACGGTCTTACGGAGAATAATATGAAAGGTTTGATGGAGGGCAAACGTGGCCTTATTATGGGGATTGCGAATGACCATTCAATTGCTTGGGGCATTGCCTGTCAGCTCGCACAAGCAGGAGCTGAATTAGCATTGACTTATCAAGGGAATGCTTTTGGAAAACGTGTTCAGCCTCTAGCTGATAAACTTGGCTGCAAATTAGTGCTAGAGTGTGATGTTGAAAAAATTGAAAATATTGACTACGTCTTTGAGCAACTTGAAAAAGAATGGAAAACTATTGATTTTATTGTCCATGCCATTGGTTTTTCAGATAAAACTCAGCTAAAAGGACGTTATGTTGATGTTACAACACGTGAAAACTTCCAACGCACGATGGTTATTTCAGCTTATTCCTTTACTGAAATTGCCCAGCGCGCGGGTAGGCTTATGCCCAATGGAGGAACACTTTTAACTCTTACCTACGGTGCTTCACAGCAAGTTGTGCCTAATTATAACATCATGGGTGTTGCTAAAGCAGCTCTAGAAGCTATGGTACGTTATTTAGCAGCGGACTTTGGTCCTCAAAATATCCGTGTCAATGCGATTTCCGCTGGTCCTGTTAGAACTTTAGCAGGTAATGGTATTGCAGCTGCACGTGCAATATTTTCACATCAACGCCGTAATGCCCCATTACGTCGTACCGTAAATATTCATGAAATTGGAAAATCTGCTCTTTATCTACTCTCTGACTTATCATCAGGTGTTACAGGTGAAATCCATTATGTTGATTCAGGCTATAACATCATGTCTATGCCAATACTTGAAGAGCTGAAAAAAAGTGATGATACTCAGGAAGGATAAAAATCATCGCACTTAGAAAAATATGACGTAAGGCACGTGTGCAGGTCTTTATAAGAATAAGTCTAATACAAAACCAGATACCTTGTTTTGCAAAGTGTTTCATAAAAATCCGGAATATTTCTTCAATCCATGGTTGATAAATTTTGTATTTTATGACGTTATTTACCTTACTAAAGCATACGCTTTTGCTGTTGCTTATAAATCAATCCCCAGCCCTCGCAGTGTGAAACAGAGATTAGGGGATTATTAAAATCCTTAGCTTCAGCTTTTGTATACCAGATTGAAAAAAATATTGCCTACCGTTTTATTTATTCTTGAAACGCAAAGGCAATCTAATTTAGGAAGAATATGAAGGCGTAAAGAAATCAATCATTAATCTGACTATTATTCTTTAATGAGGCTTTACAATTTTAAAAGCACCCACACAATATTTTTTTAAATAAGGGAGGTTACGCTTTACCTCACACCTTTATTTTCTCGTTCTTTAATGAAAGCATTTCTCTGATATATCAGGTAAAATAGAACGCCCAAAAACACTACGGCTGTTGCTCCTTCATGCATTTTTTTAAAAGATATCTCTCAATACACGCAATTCCATTTCACAATGGTATCTGTAGAACGTATAAAAATCCCCGTGAAGTACATAAATCCTTTTTGCTCCACCATTTTAATGTTTATAAAAATGACAAACCGACACCATCATTTTACTTGCCATGTTCTAATGTTGAAACACCCCTTGATGCTTGAGATGATTCATTAGAAGTATTTTTAATAATTTTTATCCACATACTAACCCGCTTGTGACAAGCAAACACATATTTTTAATTAATTCAATACAAAAATAAAATGAATTATTCATATAAATCAATTTTTTATCTTTATAATCACATTATTTTTTCAGTTTAAATGACAGCCACAAATAAGTACAATAACATTTTTTCAATTTTAGATTTTCAAATTTATAATTCCAAAAGTCATTTCTTGCATATAAAAAACAGAATTGACATGTGAGAAAATAAAAGGCGTAAACATCTCTACGGAACAGGCTCAAGTGCCAAGAGCTGTCTCAAGGTAGGATGTGTGATGATGCTCGGCTTCCTCCTTCATAAACATAAAGATGGGGACGTGCACAATGGCTTTATCGTTACACTATTTACGGTCACCGTCGCGAATTGGGCTTGGGAGTTTTAAGAGAGGTCTCTTTAAAACAAGCGCGTAAATATACAACAGCAATAGTGTTTTATTTTGGGCGTTCTATTTTACCTGACACATCAAGGTGTGAGGTAATCTCCATTATTTAAAAGATATGCTTTAGATAGCGTAAAACTGAATTTAAAAATGATGGTAGAAATGGAAACTGGTTTTCATCTTTAAAATTTCATCTTCTTCCCAAATTAGATTGTCTTCTTGTTTTAAAGAATTACACAAACAGAGACACACGATATCCCTGCCCCTATCGAGATATAAACGCTGTTACACGCAGCAAATAATATTGAAAATTGGATAATAGCAATGATATTTTTAGCTTATACGTTAATAAATAAGATGCTTCCACCTAATGAGTCTTGTATTATTCTGTTTGCAAATATCATTGTGAGATGAATTTAAGAGAAAATCAAAATATCTTGTTCATTACATTGCATAAATTCATTATATTACATAAACATGTGTAAGTGGAAACGATAATTTATTTTCAAAGAGATAGTTTTTAGACAAAAGCCAAAACTTTTATATTTCATCCATGTTTCATAAAGAATCGAATGATATGAATCTATAATTTCCTAGAATATGACTGTCTTATACAACCATCAATACAATCTATTTTATATGCCTATCATAGCATGTTTCTATTTTTTACAATTGAAATTATTTAAAAAAACAGGATATCATTGTATTTCATCCTTAAGAGTACGGCTTAGTAATGCGTTCGCCGCTTCAGTTATGTTTTTACCACAATAGAGAATTTGATAAATTTGTTCTACAATGGGCATTTCTATCCCAATACGTTGCGCCAACGTATGTACTTCCTTGGTATTTAAGTACCCTTCCACAACCTGACCAATTTGTTTTTCCGCTTCTTTGATATCTACTCCTTTACCAAGAAGTATTCCAAAACGGCGATTACGCGACTGATTATCAGTACATGTCAAAACCAGATCACCTAAGCCTGTCATTCCCATAAATGTGGAAAGCTCAGCACCCATAGCCCCTCCTAAACGACTGATTTCAGCTAGTCCTCGTGTGATGAGAGCTATTCGTGCATTTGCCCCAAATCCCATGCCATCTGATATTCCTGCACCAATAGCAATAACATTTTTAACTGCTCCCCCTAATTGAACGCCAATCATATCTGAACTTTTATAAACTCTAAAACTTTTGTCACAATGAAAAAGTTGCTGCAATTCTTTACCAAACTCAACATCAGAAGCTGCTATCGTCATTGCAGTAGGCCAACCAACAGCTAGTTCTTGAGCAAAAGTTGGTCCAGAAAAAACAGCTAAAGGAATTTTTTCACCTAAAATCTCACGAGCAACCTCTTGTAAGAAACGTCCGGTACCATGTTCTAAACCTTTTGTTGCCCAAATAACACGTGAATGCTGATCTAAATAAGGCTGAATGTTATACAAAACTTGATGAAATACATGGCTTGGAACAGCGATTAATATATTGTGACTTGCTACTATTGCAGTTTCAAGCGAAGCTTCAAGTAATAAATTTTCAGGAAATTGAATATCGGGTAAATATACTTTATTACAACGTTGTTCTTGTAATTCTTTGATATGTTGGGGTTTATATCCCCAAAGTAAAACATTATGACCATTACGGGCAAGAGCAATCGCTAATGCAGTACCAAAAGAACCAGCACCAATAACTGTCATTGCAACGGTTTTCATTAAGTTTTCTGATTATTCTCTAAATTTCTGATTTCAATGGCATATTATTATTACAAATAACTTTAATGCTATCTTTAATATAAATCCTGTAAATCATAAAAACGTTACCGCCTCGTAGCTTTTATCTCACACAACATAAAAACTTGTTTCTCACATTCTCTTTCTTTGTAGTAAATTGTATAAATATCACTTTTTGTATATCCTACAAACAGCTATTTATCTCAAAAATTAAGGCTTGACTAAATACTCCATGGAATTTCTCTTTTAAAATAAAAGTACATTCAAAATCATGATACTCATTCCACTGATATCTTGTACCTACCCCTCTCTTTAATATCCTACGAATTTCTTGTAAGAGCTGATACATGCCGCATCAGCTCCCACAGATATTTCTAACAACTACTCCACAGGAGACTGCGTACTTAGCCCCCCCTGCTCCATAGGCATTTCTGAGCCCTGTATCTTTTCTGGCTGTTTTCTTACGGATATATCTTTGTTTGATAACTGCTCAGATACTGAAGAACCATCTCTACTTGATATTTCCGGTTCAATAACACGTCCTGAACCACCCATCATATTATAATTCAAATGAGAGATAGCCCACCAAGTTCCCCCAATAATAACAAAAACGCAAATAGCAGCAAACCACAATGCGCTTAAATTCCACTTGGCATCTGGACCAGAGTTCAAGTGCAAAAAGAAAACAATTTGTACTATAATCTGAATGATAGCCATCCCAATAAGATACACAACTTTTGTACTAACTGCCCAACTTTCCATCATTCCATACATCACAGGAACAAAAGAACCTAGGGTGAAAAATACAGCCAGAATAAAGCCGACCAAATAGGAACCAGTACTGGGACCATGTGTTTCATTTTGCATGCTCATCACAACGCTCCTAATAGATAAACCATGGTGAAAACACCAACCCATACAATATCAAGTAAATGCCAAAAAATGGAAAGGCATGCTAAACGTGTTTTATTGTTCTGATCCAAGCCATTACGACGAAGATGAAAAAACATCACAACCATCCAAAGAAGACCAACACTTACGTGAAGTCCATGGGTGCCAACCAAAGCAAAAAATGCTGACCAATAAGCAGAGAGAATCTCCCGTCCAAAAAGCTGTAAACCCGTCGCAGGATCAATACCAGCATAAGCATTTGGATCGTAATAAAAGACCTCACCCAAAAGTTCATGAAATTCGTAAAGTTCCATACCAATGAAGCAACACCCAAATACAAAGGTAATAGCCATCCATAAACGCACACCACTGATGTTATTTTTATGTGCTTGTACCATTGTAAAACCATAAGTGACGGATGAAAACAACAAGAAAGCAGTCTCAACCAAAACAAATTTTAAATCAATAAACTCATTGCCCGCCTTACCACCACCATAAGAAGCAGAAAAAACAGCAAAACTTGAAAAAAGTGTCGAAAACAGGATCAAATCTGAGAGAATATAGACCCAAAAACCAAACGTCATTACCGAACTATTATCGTGGTGATGTTCATCCACAGCACTCACTTTATTCATTGTTACTGCACTCATACTGTCACTCCTTGTTCTTTAAGAACAGCTGTAAAGGCATCTTCAGTTTTTTGTACTTCTTCAGCCGGAATATAATAACCATGATGGTCACCTGTTAATGAATGACACACAAGCGTTGCAATAAAACCAATCAAGCCGACCGCAACAAGCCACCAAATATGCCAGACAAGCGCAAAACCAACAACTAATGAGAAAAATCCCGCAATAATTCCAGCCGATGTATTGGACGGCATATGAATTTTTGTAAATCCACTGGTAGGACGTTGATAACCACTTTTCTTCATATTCCAATAAGCATCATCAGACTGTATTTTCGGAACTATTGCAAAATTGTAAGAAGGAGGCGGTGAAGAGATAGACCATTCAAGGGTCCGTGCATCACCCCAAGAATCATTTAATGTTACAGGTAAATGTCCCTTATGTTTGATACCGTACCAAATCGCCAAAACAACTTGCAGCACAAAACAAAGGATACCAAGCAAAATAATAAAAGCACCCAATGCAGCAATCATAAACATCGGTTGCCAACTAGGTTCCATGTAATGCTGGAGACGACGCGTCCCACCCATTAAACCAAGTGCATAGACTGGGAAAAAGGCAAGGTAAAAACCAATGAACCAACACCAGAAAGATGCAATACCCAATGCTCGATTTGGTTTATAACCAAAAACTTTTGGAAACCAAAATGCAATCCCCGCTAAGTACGCAAAAACGACACCACCAATAATTGTATGATGGAAATGCGCTACCAAAAACAACGAATTATGAAACTGCCAATCAGCTGGTACAATAGATAACAAAACACCAGTTAATCCACCACCAACAAAGGTAAAAATCATTCCCATGCACCAAAGCATTGGAGGCTCAAAGCGAATCCGCCCCTTATACATAGTTAGCAGCCAATTAAAGACTTTTACACCTGTTGGAACAGCAATAATCATTGTCGCAATACCAAAGAAAGTATTCACAGCTTCACCGCCACCCATTGTGAAGAAATGATGTCCCCAAACAAGAAGCGAAAGAATCAAAATAACCAACATGGCCCATATCATCGAAGTATAACCAAAGAGGCGTTTTGAAGAAAAAGTTGATACAACCTCAGAAACAATTCCAAAAGCAGGAACAACCAAAACATAAACCTCAGGATGACCAAAAACCCAAACATAGTTAATCCATACCATCGGATTTCCGCCACCAACATTAGAAAAGAAATTCATGCCCAAATAACGATCGCATGCCAAGAGTGCAAATGCTACAGTTAAGACAGGGTAAATAACTAAAATAAGGACATTGCTAACAAAAGCGCTCCAACAAAAAACAGGCATTCTCATCATCGTCATCCCAGGAGCACGCATCTTAATCAAAGTCGCAACAAAATTGACCGCCCCCATTGTTGTCGCTATACCAGAAAGTTGAAGTGACCATAAATAATAGTCTACCCCTGTATCTGGACTCGTTTGCAATTCTGTAAAAGGTGGATACATCAACCAGCCACCACGACCAAAATTCCCAACACCTAGGGATATGTTAATCAATATTGCCCCTGCAGCCGTAATCCAAAAACCTAGATTATTTGCAAAGGGAAAAGCAACATCACGCGCACCAATTTGAAGCGGTATAAGATAATTAAAAAGACCAAATAAAATAGGCGTAGCCATGAAAAAAATCATGATAGTGCCATGCGCCGAAAAAATTTGATCAAAATGGTCAGGTGGCAAATAACCTGCACTTTCACTCCCAAGAGCTAAAGCTTGATGTGTTCGCATCATGAGTGCGTCCGCAAAACCGCGAACAAGCATAATAATTCCAAGAACTATGTACATAATGCCTATGCGTTTATGGTCAACAGTTGTAATCCAATTTCGCCATAGAATCCCCCACCACCCAAGTGCTGTTAGAGCAACAACAGCAATTAAACCAACCACAACAATCGCAATACACGTGTATAAAACGATCGGCTCATGTGCAAGTGCATGAAAAGCACCTGCCGTAGGATCTGTAAGTCTTCCAAACATTTCTCAACCCATTTCAAATGAAATTCAAGTTTAAAAGAAACCCTATGTTAAAAGGGCTCTTTCTTTACTGATTCTTTAAATAACATCAGGATCAAATACTGAACATAGTGCACCCCATAGCGTCTGAGCAGCAGCACGTTTCATTAAATCCTCATTACATACCGTATTTTCATCGACACATCGATTAACAACACGATAGTAAAGGCGCTTCTCCACAGGTGCAAAATAACGAACTTCAGCATCTTTTTTCTTCGCAGCAATATCACCCATACGAGGCGCAATAGAAAGTTGACGATAAGATGCACGATCAAGTACTCGACCATTAGCCCGAGCTTTTACAATCCAATCCTCAAAGTCCTGCAAAGACACAGAATGCCACTTAAACCGCATACTCGAAAAACCATCACCACTGTAATTTGCTGAGGTTCCTTTGAATACTCCTTGCTCTTCAGCGACCAAATGCAACTTAGCATTCATCTGCGGCATAGCGTAAAGAACTGTACCCAGTTTGGGGACCCAAAAAGCATTGACAGAATTCTCTGACGTCAATTGCAATAAAACTTGACGCCCTTCAGGTGCATAAATCTCATTAATCGATGCAACACCATATTCAGGATAAATAAAAAGCCATTTCCAATCAAGAGAAACGGCATCTATCTGTAATGGCTTTCCTTCACCTACAACTTCCACTGGGAGAGGATTTGTAGGTTCCAGCTTATAAGTATAATAAGCTGTTAATGAACCTAAAACCATTACAATTACAATTGGAATACCCCACATCAACGCTTCAATTTTATTTGAATGCGCCCAATCAGGAGAATAGTCCGCTTTCATATTCGATGCACGATATTTTATAGCTAAAAATACCACACTCACCATAACTGGGATGACAACACAAAGCATCACCACCACACAAACAACTATCAAAATGAGCTGTTGACGTGCAACATAACCTGATGGCTGTATAACATCAATTTTACAACCAGATAAAAGCAGTGCTCCCCCTAAAATCACAAGCATTTCTAATTGTCGAACAAAGCTTTTCATCTCTATTTACCCCCGTCATATGCACCAAAAATTGTCATAAATATATACCTCGTATTGTACAGATTTGAAAATAATTATCAAGTGAATTCAATGCCTATATTACTCTTATCAAACGCTTATTCTTTACCTATCACAATTTAATTGTTTTGCTTAATTGTTTTGCAATATATTCAAGTGCAAACCAATATCCATCACCTCCACACCCAGTTATGATAGCGTCTACACCTGCAGATGTATAAGAGTAGTGACGAAAAGCTTCACGCTGGTAAATATGAGATAAATGAACTTCTACTTTTGGCCCTGAAAACATTTTTAGGGCATCAAGAAGTGCAACAGATGTGTGACTGTAAGCGGCTGGGTTAATAATCAATCCAGAACTTGCCTCTATTGCTTCTTGTATCCATGCTACCAACTGCCCTTCACAATTACTTTGATAAAAATTTATTATGATATCATTTTTTTTTGCCCATTCTCTGCATCTTTTTTCAATATCTTCCAGAGTCTCAGTTCCATAAATTTCTGGCTCACGTTGACCTAGAAAATTTAAATTAGGACCATTTAAAATCGTTATCATCTCAGACATAGCATGCCTTTTCTTTTAGACCTATCACTTATTAAAAATAATATTTAGCATGTTTTTACGACAATAAAGCCCCATCCTTAATCTCAAAGAATTCTGCGCGTCCTTTTAAGTCATCAAATAAAAGACGATCTGTTCCTGTCATAAATGTTTGTACAGCTAAATCATCAAGAATATCAAATAAAGCAGCACGTCGGTGCGAATCAAGATGAGCAGCCATTTCATCAAGAAGAAGAATGGGGGCTTTTTCCGACATCATACCTGTTAGACGAGCATGACACAAAACTAAACCTGTCAGCAGCGCTTTTTGTTCACCTGTTGAACACGATGTTGCTTCTATATTTTTATCAGCATAAAAAACCTGCAAATCTGCGCGATGTGGTCCTTCTAACGTCCGACCAGCAGCACGGTCCATTGCGCGATTATGCCGTAATCGATCACAAAATTGCTCTTCAACTTCAATTGCTGATATTTCACTAAGAGCTGTTTCCAAAAAACCATCAATTTGCAAAAAAGCTCGTGGAAAAGGTATCTGTGATGGCATTTGTGTAAACATATCATTTAAAAGACGAATAACATCAACACGCGCCGCAGAAATAGCTGTCGCCAGTTCTGCCATCTGCTTTTCTAAAGCATCAAACCAAGCACAATCTTCATTTCCATCTAAAAATAAACGATTACGTGCGCGCATAGCTCTATCATAATCGGCTATGCGGCGCCTATGCAAGGGATCAATCGCCAAAACCATACGATCCAAAAAACTACGGCGCTCAAGCGAAGGACCTGTAAAAAGACCATCCATAGACGGTGTTAGGACACTAATATGACAATAATCTGTTAGGCAATCACCCGACTCATTCACACCATTAATATGGACTTTTCGACTGTTATCGCTAACCTCCAAAGCTGTACCAATCTTTACTTCGCCATAAAGAGCGCATTCAAGACGCGCAAATACAACAAATCCTCCACCGCCACCATCTACAAAGCTAACGTCAGAATAAGCAGCACGCCGCAAACCACGACCAGGAGAAAGAAAAGATAACGCCTCTAAAAGATTCGTCTTACCAGCACCGTTATGGCCGGTAAAAACCACATGCTGACCAGAAAAATGAATATTGAAAAAAGGATAATTGCGATAACGTAAAAGCTTCAGCTGCCTCACTGCCACTTTGTGCACATGACTGGCCATACATTGCAAAACAATTGCCCCTAAACGCGAATAGGCATCAGTACATAGAGCACATCCGCATCATCATTATCACGAATCAGAGCTGGTGCTCCAGCCTCAGCCAACATAAAAACCATCTCGTCACTTGAAAGCTGCCCAGCAATATCCAAAAGATAACGTGAATTAAATCCTATCTCAAGCGGTTCAGATGCATAAGTTACTGATAATTGATCTTCTGCACTGCCCGAATCTGGGCTATTAACAACAAGCCTTAACTGTCCATGCTCAATCGTTAATTTAACTGCACGCCCCCGATCACTTGAAATCGTTGAAACACGATCAACTGCAGAAGAAAAGTCCTGCCTATTAACAATTAATTCTTTATCATTTCCAAGAGGAATAACACGTTGATAATCCGGAAATGTTCCATCAATTAATTTTGATGTAAAAATCACAGAACCTACAGAAAAACGAATCTTTGTCTCTGAAAGCTCTATACATACATCGCTATCATTTTCTTCTGAAAGAAGTTTTTGCAATTCTCCTACAGCTTTACGGGGAACAATAACACCGGGCATTCCCTCAACTCCTGAAGGAGCTTCCATCTCAACTTGTGCCAAACGATGACCATCAGTTGCAACCAAACGCAATTTCAAAACACCATCATTAATAACATGTAAATAAATACCATTAAGATAATAACGGGTTTCTTCAGTAGAAATAGCAAATTGCGTACAATCAAGTAAATGTTTTAAGCTTGATGCCGATAGAGAAAAACGATAACCAAACTGCCCAGGAAGCGACTCTGGAAAATCTGCCTTCGGAAGACATTGAAGCTGAAAATGTGCACAACCCGAAACAACAGACATTGTGCCTGCTTGATTCTCATCGACGGATAAGACAACTTCATTGCTATCAGGAAGTTTTCGAATGATATCATAGAGCAAATATGCTGGAACAGTTGTTGCTCCAGCTTGTTTAACATTAACTGCAAAAGATTCCGTAACCTCTAAATCAAGGTCTGTTGCTTTTAACTGCACACGACCATTTTCTGCATCAATCAGCACATTCGATAAAATAGGAACAGTATTACGGCGCTCTACCACACGGTGAACCCGACCAAGAGACTTGAGAAATTGACTGCGATCAACTGTAATACGCATAAAAGCCCCGTATGATTTACTAAAAACTATAAGAATTCCTTAGCATTAAAATAGATCCTCTTCAAAGAATCGCCTGCTAGACTTTATTAAACCTCTCTTAAAATGGCAAGTCACTCCTGCATAAGAAGAAAATAAATCTTTTCATTAAATTCTTTAAAGTTTCTCCAAAGAAAGAAACGATAAACACTATACAGCCTGTTCTCCAATCAAACGCTTAAGCAATTCAAGTTCCTTAGCCAAGGTCTGATCACCACAAACCAAATCTTCAATTTTACGCACAGCGTGTAAAACTGTTGTATGATCACGTCCACCAAAACGACGCCCAATTTCTGGCAACGAGCGAGGAGTTAATACTTTTGCTAAATACATTGCAACTTGCCGTGGCTTCACAACCGTACGTGTTCGACGATTAGATAACAAGTCCTGTTTAGAAACATTATAATGACGTGCTACCGTACGCTGAATTTCTTCAATCCGAATACGCTTAGGTTCACCAGGACGTGTCAAGTGACCTAATAACTCATCAATCCGCTCTAAAGATAAATCAGACTCAAAAGATTGGCGAAACAAGAGCTGATTAAATGCACCTTCAATATCACGCCCCGACCCTAAAACCGTTTTCGCAATATATTCCAAGATATCATCAGAAATTGATACCATGCCATCATCTTGTTGTGCCACCTTCAACCGCTGGCGCAACATTTGCAAACGCATTTCATAATCTGGTGCTTCAATTTCAAGAGCTACCCCTCCCTGAAGACGAGAACGAACGCGAAGATCAAGCGATTCTAATTCTGCTGGCGGACGATCTGCAGCGACAACAACTTGTTTTGCACTATCAAGCAACATATTAAGCAAATGGCAAAACTCATGTTGTATCGACTTACCCTGCAAAAACTGCATATCATCAATAATCAAAAGGTCGATATCACGAAGCTGCTCTTTAAAAGAAAGAGCATCATTATCACGAATAGCTGTTGCAAAACGCCACATAAAATATTCAGCAGTTAAATAAATAACACGCGCAGACGTTAAACGCTTCAATGCAGAAGCAGCAATTGCTTGAAGCAAATGTGTTTTTCCTAAACCAACAGATGCGTGAATAAAAAGAGGATTAAAACGCAAAGCACTTTTATGCCCCTCCGCAATTGAACGCGCAGCTGCTAAAGCAACACGATTAGAAGCCCCCTCAACAAAACTTTCAAAAGTATAGCGAGAATCAAGTGGAGATCCAAAAACTCCCGTTTGAGAACTCTTAACTGAATGCTCTGCACAACTTTCAACAAAAGATGAAGTCGCTTGCTCCTCTAGCACAGCAGAAGGAACACTTCTTTTACAAACGACGTCTCTTGAAACGCGTTCCATACCACGAACAATAACTTCAACACGAAGAATTGCTGAATTCTCTTGTTTCCATAAATGAGTCAAAAGAGAACCATAGTGATTATTAATCCATGAACGTAAAAAAGCTGTAGGAACAGAAAGCTTTACAAGAGTATGGCTATATTCAGCAAGCTTCACACGTCCAAACCAACTGGTATAAGCCTCAACACCAACCTGCACCTTTAATTGCGCCATAACACGTATAAAAGCCGCCGCACTTTCCTCCTCTGAAACAATAGAATGCCCTATAGAAGCATTTCTACAAACGTCCTCATCACTCTCTGTCATCCTATTCTTTATTATGTTCTCTGCCGACAGGATATTCACCGAAACCCTTTTAAAGGAACTAGCTTTAGAGTTCAATTTATCCACCATCTTTCATCCTGATAAAAATAAAATTCTGTCCTGCCAAACAGCTAAAATAAATCTAGCGAAGGCAAAACGCCCTACCCCAAATAAGATTACTCACCCTCCCCTAGGATAGCCTCATCACAACCCCACTAACAAAGATGACCAATAAGATTTACTTGCACTCATGATATGACCCACCCTTCTAAAATGGTAAACATATCTATTCAGAAAACTAAAAAATCGTCAGAAAACCTCCCCAGCACAAAAGCTTCAAAAAGCCTAAGTCAAAACATCTTGTACTCAACAAAATACAGAACAATGTGCTGGTGTGACCCCTTCATGCTTTTTAGTCTTCATAAGAACCATACAAAACAGCAGAGGTAAAATGCAAGAGGTCAAAATAAAATCAAAAAACCCGAAAAAAATGCTTGTATCAATGAGGAATGAAAAAAATATTGATTCAATTCATTTTTTTTCTCTAAATTTACCAACAATTAAAGAATCTCTTCAGATTTAAAAAAAAAAATAAAATGCTTGACAAAAAAGACTCTGTAAAAATCCACAAAGCTTGTGGATAACCATACCCCTCCTATAAACTTTCTCTCCTTTTTCAAGAGGAGAATCATTATCGATTCTTATTTTCGATAGAAACTTTTTGAAATAATAAACAAAAAGCCAGCATCCTCATGGATACTGGCTTGATTCTCAATAAAGGAGAAAAAGCTTAAACGCTGAGAGCCTTCAAACGTTTAGCTAAACGCGATACTTTCCTCGCAGCAGCATTTTTATGAAAAACTCCTTTAGAAACCGCACGCATAATTTCAGGCTCAAAATTCTTAAATGCAATCTCTGCAGATGCCTTATCACCACCCGCTAAAGCATCATCAAACTTACGTATAAAGGTACGAACGCGCGAACGGCGGGCCCTATTAACCTGTGTGCGCGCCGCAACCTTGCGCACCGCTTTTCGAGCAGAAGGTGTATTCGCCATAAATATAATCTCTCTTTCAACACCTTGGTAAAATGAGTCTAAAGAACAACTCTACCAATATAAATAAATTCAACCCAAGCAAAACTATAAAGCTGCCTATAACTGTGTGGCTTATAGCGCAATCCCAAAGCTAACGTCAATTAGATTTTCAAAGATAGTCATAAAAAAACGAAGCCAAACTCTTTGATCCGCAGCTTTATAGCTTAATAATAGACATTCCTTAACAAATAAAAGAATTTAAACGGCCAACTTACGCAAGACATATTGCAAAATCCCCCCATGATGCAAATAATCTAGCTCATCTTCAGTATCAATACGGCATAATAACGGAGCGGTTTTTATCGTACCATCAGAAAAAGTAATTTTCGCTACTGTCTTTTGACGAGGTTTCAAGTTATGAATTCCTTCAATTGTCACCTTTTCATCTCCCTTTAAGCCTAAAGATGTCCAACTTACACCCTCCTCAAAGACAAAGGGAACAATGCCCATACCAACAAGATTAGAGCGATGAATCCTTTCAAAAGACTGTACAATCACTGCTTTTATACCAAGAAGATTGGTGCCTTTGGCTGCCCAATCGCGCGATGATCCATTGCCATATTCAATACCAGCAAAAACAACGAGTGGAGTACCTTCTTGTTTATACGCCATTGCCGCATCGTAAATGGCTTGTTCTACCGCTGACGGATAATGAACCGTATAACCTCCTTCTCGACCATTTTCTCCCAACATGAAATTACGAATGCGAATATTGGCAAAGGTCCCACGCACCATAACTTCGTGATTCCCACGACGCGTTCCATACTGATTAAAATCAGCCACTTTAACACCATGATCCATTAAATATTTTCCGGCAGGAGAAGCTGCTTTAATAGAACCAGCAGGAGAAATATGATCCGTCGTGATTTTATCACCAAATAAACCTAAAATCCGTGCATCTTTAATATCTGGTAAGATATCAGGTGTTTTCTGCATATCATCGAAATAAGGTGGATTGCGTACATAGGTGGATTGCTCATCCCAAGAATAGGTAGAACCCGTAGGAATCTGAACTTTTTGCCAATTTTCATCTCCCTTAAAAACATCTGCATACTTTTCAGCAAAAACCTTACGCGTGACATTTTTTTCGATGAATTCCTGTATTTCTTGAGAAGTTGGCCAAATATCTCTCAAATAAATGGGGTGGCCATTTGAATCTTCACCAAGAGGTTCCTTGGTTAAATCTTTACACACCGTCCCGATGAGCGCATGTGCAACAACTAACGGTGGTGAAGCTAAATAATTCGCTTGCACATCAGGGGAAACACGCCCTTCAAAATTACGATTTCCTGAAAGAACTGCAGATGCAACTATACCATTGTCATTAATCGTTTTGGAAATAGCTGGATGCAAAGGACCAGAATTCCCAATACATGTTGTGCACCCAAATCCTACTAAGTTAAATCCTAATGCATCTAAATCTTTTTGCAGACCCGAATTTTGAAGGTAAGCTTCAACAACTTGTGAACCAGGTGCAAGAGAAGTTTTTACCCATGGCTTGCTCTTGAGACCTTTTGCCACAGCATTTCGTGCCAAAAGACCCGCTGCAATAAGAACACTTGGATTCGATGTATTCGTACACGACGTAATCGCAGCGATCACCACATCACCGTGACCAAGCGTATATTCTTCACCCTCGACCTGATAACGCTTATCTTGTTCAGAAGTCTTCTTATAGTCTTCGACCAATGCCTTCTCAAAACCCTGCCCAACGTTTTCCAATGCAATACGTCCTTCAGGACGTTTAGGACCAGCCATAGAAGGAACAACAGTTCCCATATCCAATTCAATTGTATCACTAAAAATGGGATGAGCCACCATTTCGTCATGCCACATCCCTTGTGCTTTGGTGTAAGCTTCTACTAAGGCAATCCGATTTTCATCACGCCCTGTCATATTGAGATAACGCACTGTCTCCTTATCAATTGGGAAAAAACCACACGTCGCTCCATATTCAGGTGCCATATTTCCAATCGTTGCCCGATCAGCAAGCGTCATCTGCTCCAAACCAGGACCAAAAAACTCAACAAATTTACCGACAACACCCTTCCGGCGTAGCATTTGAGTCACCGTCAATACGAGATCGGTGGCTGTTACACCTTCTTTAAGTTTACCTGTTAGACGAAAACCAATCACTTCAGGTAACAACATAGAAACAGGTTGACCTAACATTGCTGCTTCTGCTTCAATACCACCAACACCCCAACCTAAAACCCCTAAACCATTCACCATAGTCGTATGCGAATCAGTTCCCACACAGGTGTCAGGATAAATCGTCTCACAGCCCTCTTCATTCTTCATCCATACACATTGTGCTAAATATTCTAGGTTAACCTGATGACAAATCCCTGTTCCTGGAGGAACAACGCGAAAATTTTGAAAGGCTTGCTGCCCCCATTTAAGGAAACGATAGCGTTCACCATTGCGTTCATATTCATGCTCAACGTTTTCCTTAAAAGCCATGGAATTGCCAAAAGCATCAACAATAACTGAGTGATCAATGATGAGATCAACGGGAATGAGAGGATTGATTTTTTCAGCGTTACCGCCAAGTTTAACCATAGCATCACGCATTGCAGAAAGATCAACAACTGCTGGAACACCTGTAAAATCCTGCATAAGAACACGTGCAGGACGGTAAGCAATTTCTGCCCCAGCGCTCCCTTTGTCGTTTAACCACTTAGCAACATTGAGGACATCCTCTTTTTTAACTGTGCGACCATCTTCAAATCGCAATAAATTTTCGAGAATAACTTTCATCGAAAACGGTAAACGAGAAACACCTTCAAGCCCATTCTTCTCCGCTTCGATCAAGCTATAATAAGTATATTCTTTGCCACCAACATTTAATACTCTGCGACAATTAAAGCTATCAATTTGAGTCATGACTGTCCACCCTCATACTATAACCACCCAATTTCCAGGAATGAACAACACAAACTACGATTCAAGGTCGCAGCTTGAGCGCAGACGCTATCACCTCCGCTATCCATTTCCCCCTCCACCTCTCATAGGCAAATGCGGAAATCAGCGCCAGAAACCATTTTACACCAGATATTGATGTAAGGTATCCCTTATAGAACTATTTCTAGAACTATTCTAGGTACAATTGCACAAAAAATGTGTTTTTTATTCTATAATGCAATAAAGAATATGAAAATAAAAACAAAATAGGTAATCACATGGTGTTATCAGGCAAAGATTTAGCCGCTTACAGAAACGAGGAAATTCTGTTTAAAGGTCTTTCTTTTTGTTTATTTTCACAGCAACTGATGACAATCACCGGTCCTAATGGTATCGGAAAGTCTACATTACTCCGAATCATTGTCGGTCTTCTTGAAGCTGCTGAAGGTCATATAATACTTAAAGACCATGATCAAATATACCCTGTTGCAACTGCGTGTCATTATCTTGGTCCTCAAAATGCTATGAAACCTCTCTTATCTGTCATTGACAATTTGCAATTTTGGGCAGATTTTTACGGTCAACATTTACGCTTTGTGCATGAGGTTCTTGCCGATATTGGTCTTTCTAACCTTGAACATTTACCCTTTAAAGCTCTATCAACTGGACAACAAAGACGCGTAGCTATTGCTCGCCTTTTGCTCTCCTATCGTCCTCTTTGGATTTTAGATGAACCAATATCTGGGCTTGATAACCATGCTCAAAAACTCCTTGCTCGTATTTTCCAGCGTCATCTCAATCAAGGTGGTATGATTATCGCTGCAACTCATAATTCCCTAGGTATTCCAGAAAACCATAAAATCGCTCTGGAAAAATTTTTACCTCTCTAGGAGAAAATAAAATGAAAGCACTGTTCTGGCGTGACCTTAAACTATTATTAGCGCCACAAGCCTCTTCACTAACAGGACTATTGTTTTTTATCGCTTTTGTTGTCATAACCCCCTTTGCCATTGGACCAGATCCCAAAATTCTTGCACAAATAGGGCCTGGTATATTGTGGTTTGGAGCCCTTCTTGCAGGACTCCTCAATCTGAACAAACTTTTCCAAATCGATCGCGATGATGGTAATCTCGACCAATTTATCCTTTCAGGAAAAAGACAAAGTTTTACACTAATTGTCTTTACCAAATGTCTTGCCCATTGGGTAGGAACAATGCTTCCTCTTATTTTTGCTACACCTATTTTAGCCCTCATGCTCCATTTAGATGTAGCAATAACTTTTACAACAATACTTACCCTTTTATGCGGAACACCAGCCATTATTTTTATTGGCGCCATAGGTGCTGCACTCGCAACCTCATTGTTGCACAGTACTCTGCTTATTTTTATCATTATCTTGCCGTGGATCATTCCAATTATGATTTTTGGTGTTTCGACTGCTACAGCCCCAATAAATCCAAATATTTCTTTTCTCACGTCCTTGGCTCTTCTCAGCGCTTTTTCACTTCTTTTGAGTCTCTTTGGCTCTTTTGTTGCTGCGATAACGCTTAAACTTTTATCAGAATAATAAAAGATGATTGCCGCATTGAAAAACTCTGCCTATTATGAATTTCATGAATGAACTATCTCGTCCATATAAAATCAGGTCACTCCCTGAAAGTTTTATCCTTTTTATGAAAATAAGCAGTGTCGTCTTACCTTGGTTGGCCGGTATAACATTGTGTTTCCTTATTTTAGGGCTTATTCTGGTGATGCATTCCCCTGATGACTATCAACAAGGCATTACTGTTAAGATTATGTACCTTCATGTACCCTTTGCGTGGTTGTCTACATTCTGTTATGTAACGATGAGTGCAGCAGCATTAGGAAATCTGATTTGGAAATATCATCTTGCTGATGTGGCCCTTAAATGTGGGGCGCCTATTGGGGCAATTTTTACCGCCTTGGCTCTCATGACAGGAGCACTTTGGGGGCGACCTACATGGGGAACATGGTGGGTCTGGGATGCACGTTTAACATCAGTTTTAATTCTGCTTTTTATCTATCTTTCCATTATCCTGCTCGGACGTGCTTTTGAAAACCAAGTAAAAGGTGCTCGCGCTACTGCAATTCTTACACTTGTTGGATTTGTTAATATCCCTGTTATTAAATTTTCCGTTAATTGGTGGAATACATTGCATCAGCCAGCATCATTGTTACGTGCTGGAGGATCAACAATCGACAATGCTATGTTATGGCCTCTTATAACAATGCTATTTTGTTTCATCTTTATGTTTATTGCGCTCTATTTGATGGCTATGCGAAATGAAATCAATAGTCATTATATCCGAATACTTCAGATTAAAAAATCCCGCCGTGCACAACAACAGGACTCTTCATCATGCTCGACCTAAATGGCATCCAGGGCGGACTTTTAGGAAATCTATCTCAGAAAATTGATTTTTTCCTTAGCACCCTTAAACACGAGCAAATTGTTGTTTTAAGCTATGTGCTTTCTGCAATATCCCTCTTATGTCTTATTGGATATATTCTTTGTAAAGCCCTATACCAAAAAAAAATTCTCCAACAGCTAAACAAAAAAGAGCTGCCACAAAAAGAAAAGTATAATGAAAAACATCCCTCCAAAACTTAAAAAAAATATATCTTTGCCTGTTCTGCTTGTTTTTTTTGGACCATTTGTGCTTTTTCTTCTTCTCATGGTGTTTTTTTTCAACTTTATGGATAAAAAATACCTTCAAGATTCTTCTCTTCTCCCAAACGCATTAGCTGAAAAATCTGCTCCCAATATTCATCTTCCTCTTCTTGATAAAGAAAGTTATCTCAATTCAAAACAGTTTAAAGGACGTGTCACATTGGTTAACTTTTGGGGCTCTTGGTGTTTGCCATGCCGCGAAGAGCATCCTATTCTTATGAAAATTGCACAAGATAAACGTTTTGATCTGATTGGTATTAATTATAAAGATAACAAAACAAACGCCCTGCGCTTTTTAAACAATTTTGGTAATCCTTTTAAATTTATTGGCTTTGATGTTTCAGGATATACAGCCATTGATTGGGGAATATATGGACCCCCAGAAACCTTTCTCTTGAATAAAGAGAGCATCATTATTGTCAAACATGTTGGTCCCTTAACATGGAAAATTTATCAAAAAAAAATTCTACCAAAAATTGAACAAGCGCTCATGACAGAAGAAAAATAAAATATCAACATATTGATTTATAAATAATAATTTACCATTTTTATCTATTAAATGAAAATGCCCTATACTATGAGATTTTTAAAATTTCTATATGTTGAATCAAAAAAACATTTAAGATAAAGACTAAAAATACCTTTTATGAATTGTCTAAACGTGAAAATAATTGGCAATATTTTAAGTTGAAAAATATAATAATGCAGGTTTGTAAAAACATAACGTTTTATCATGCTATGTATGCTATTTTATTTATATGGATCCTCATTCTTCTTAGGAAAATTTGACAAGAGCATTACCATTGTTGATTCAAAAACATGTGCAAAGAAATATCTGTAGAGCAAACCTCCCAAGTATGACAAAAATTTAAGTAGTTTTCATTTTTTTAGCGATTAAATATCTGTTTGGGAGCTTTATTTTTGATTATTTGGACAAAACAATATTGTTATAGAAACATCGTTAGATTAGTGAAAGAAACCAACTATTATTTTCAAAATCATATAGTGTTCTGTCTCCGCTTTTTTATCTGAAATGCACATTGTTATGAGGGGACTTCACCACTATTTTCATCTTTATAAAATAACAAATCCATTCCTTCGCAGCGTTATTGGTATATTTATTCCCATTATACTATCTGTTCGTAATAGACTCCATAAATTCCATATTGAGTCTATACATTCTTATTCTTTCGATAATTTATCTTATGATTATAACTAATAAGCTTTTTTGACTCTTAATAAGATAAATTCGAGTAAGCAAATATGACTATAATCAAAAAATCTCATTTAACAGAAAAGATAAGTTATGAGTACATGATCAATCTATCAATGAATATTATAAAAGAATTCATTGTAAGAAATAGGCTTTTGAGATGAAAAAAATAAACAAGAAGCTTTTTCGAGAGGAGAAAATATATTTTACAGAGAACTCTTTTTTAAGCACTCTGTGACGTGATTACTGATTTCAACAGAAAGATCACTCGTATACATTAAAAAACTCTAAGACAAGAAATATTCTAGAAGTTTATATGAGCTTATGGGTAAACTTTTATAACGCAAATAAAATAGGCTTTTGTTGCAATCATCATTTTTTATGAAAAATATTTGATTATGTTTTTTCTTCTAAAAATTCTTGTGGTGTAAAACAATACGTTTTTGAGCAAAATTCACATGTGACTGAAATATATTTATTTTTAACCATTTTATTGCGTTCATCAATAGAAAATCCTTCTAGGATTCCTTTAATTTTTTCGTGTGAACAAGAACATTGATCGACAAGAGAAAAAGGATTAAAAACTCTAACACCTTGTTCATGAAAAAGACGGAACAAGAGCTGTTTACTACCAACTTGGGGATCTGTTAATTCTGAACTTTCAATCGTTGCCATGAGTATTTTAGCTTCCTGCCATTGGTTATCCAATTGGGTGTGGGTTTTCGTTTCTTCTCGCTTTTGATGAGAGACATCTATTTTATGATGAGAGGATTCTTGAGGTAAAAGTTGGATCAAAATACCTCCAGCTCGCCAGCTTTTCTGCGTTTTTCCTTGTTGGTCACGATTAATTAATATAGCAACAGCCAAACGGATATCGGTAGGAATTTGTTCTGATTGATCAAAATAAATACGAGAAGCTTCTTGTAAATTTGATCCATCTAATGCAACTATCCCTTGATAGGGTTGCATATGGGGACCTTGATCAATTGTGAAGGCTAAAGTGCCTTTCCCTAAAAGGGTTTCTGAAGAGATTTGATTATTGTCTATGGCTTGTTTAAGCTGTTCTTTATCAAAACGAGCGTATCCACGTAAACTGGAAGGAGGCGAAAAATCGCATACCAACATATTAACCGGTCCATCGGAATGAGTTTGTAAAATAAATTTTCCCGTAAGCTTTAGAGAAGTTCCAAGCAGAACAGTTAAAAGTAAAGCTTCTGCTAGAAGATAAGAAACCGGTTCAGGGTATTGATGTCTGTTAAGAATAGAATTTAAAGTTTCCCCAAGTTGTACGGCACGTCCACGGATATCAAGTTCTTCGACTTGAAAGGGAATAACAGTATCATCTTCATGCAAGAAGTTGTTGTCGAGAGAGGCTTCATCTTTAGCTTGTTTACTCATAGCTTTGCCTTTTTTATATAATTTGTTGTAGAGGAGCTATTGTGGAGAGAAAAACGCATCTTGTAAACACCAAGAAAGAATTGCTTTTTGAGCATGAAGACGATTTTCAGCCTCATCGAAAACAACGGAGTGCGGTCCATCAATCACAGAATCAACCACTTCTTCACCACGATGAGCAGGAAGACAATGCATAAAAAGAGCATCAGATTTTGCTAATTTCATGAGAGCTTCATTGACTTGATAAGGCTGAAAAATAGAACGACTGCGAGCACGAAATTCTTGTCCCATGGAGACCCATGTATCGGTCATAATACAATCAGCATCTTGAGCTGCTTTTTGGGGACTATGAGTTAGTGTAAGGTGTGCTCCTCGTTCACGTGCCCAATGTATAAATTTTTCTTGTGGTTCACTGCCCTTTGGAGTAGCAATACGCAAATGAAAATCAAAAAGAGCTGCGGCCTCAATTAAGGAATGGAGCACATTATTACCATCCCCCATCCACGCGAATATTTTGCCAGCAATTGGCCCCCGATGCTCTTCATAGGTTAATATATCTGCTAAAATTTGGCAAGGATGTGTATCATCTGTAAGGGCATTAATGACAGGAATTTGTGCATATTGTGCCAATTCGAGCATACGTTGATGTTTTGTTGTTCGTAATATCACGATATCCACAAAACGGGATAAAACACGAGCTGTGTCAGCTATAGTTTCACTATGACCAAGCTGCATCTCTGAACCCGTGAGCATGATTGTATCTCCCCCAAGCTGGCGCATACTGATATCGAATGAAATACGGGTTCGTGTGGATGGTTTTTCAAAAATCATCGCAAGTGTTTTACCCATAAAAGGTTTTGAACCTTTCCCTGCTTTAAAAGACGCTTTAAGGATTTTTGCATAATCGATCAGTGCGCGCGCTATTGCTGGCGTTAAAATGGATAAGTCCGTGAAATGACGAAGAGCATTTGTCATGTGTGTAATATTTGTCTTTCTTTGTTTACTTGCGAAAGATAAGCTATTGCTTTTTCAATACGATGCAAACTTTCATCTATTTCTTCTTCCCTAATGATAAGAGGAGGCAATAAACGCACAACGTTGTTGTTGGCAGCAACACTTAAGAGATATTCATTTTCTAAAGCATTAACGACAAGATTTGAAGGCACAACACACTGAATACCCACCATTAGGCCCATCCCCTGAACTGCGCAGATAATATCAGGATAGATATTGAGAATGTGCAAAAGTCCACTTTTTAGTTTATCCCCCATGCGCTGAACATGGTTGAGAAAATTTGGCTCTAACAAAATATCAAGAACACTATTTCCTACAGCCATTCCAAGAAGATTTCCTCCAAAGGTTGAACCATGGGTCCCAAGTGTCATGCTTTTTGCAACTTTATCAGTTGCAAGGCAAGCACCTAATGGAAATCCTCCTCCTAATCCTTTTGCGAGGGTAAGTATATCAGGAAAGACATCACTCCATTCATAAGCAAAAAGCTTTCCTGTTCGTCCTATACCCGTTTGGACTTCATCCAAAATCAATAACAGACCATTATCATCGCATATTTTGCGCAAAAATCTTAAATATTCATGAGGGACCGTTCGTATTCCTCCTTCTCCTTGAATAGGTTCAATAAGAATAGCGGCGGTATTTTTATTAATAGCGTTACGCAAAGCGATTTCATCACAAAAAGGTACTTGAATAAATCCACCAGCTTTAGGTCCAAAGCCTTCAAGATATTTTTCATGCCCAGTCGCAGCAAGTGCTGCAAGTGTACGTCCATGGAATGCCCCTTCAAAAGTAATTATTTCAATGCGTTCTGAATGACCCGCAGCATAGTAATAATGACGTGCCGTTTTGAATGCGCATTCCAATGCTTCAGTGCCTGAATTGCAGAAAAAAACCTTATCCGCAAAACTATTTGCACAAAGCCGCGTAGCAAGAGCTGATTGTTCAGGGGATTGAAAAATATTAGAAACATGCCAAAGTTTTTCAGCTTGCATTTTGAGCGCATCAACTAATTTTGGATGTGAATACCCTAATGCATTAACAGCAATGCCAGATGTGAAATCAAGATAATGTTCTCCCTTATCGGAAATAAGCCATACACCATGCCCCTGTTCAAAATGCAAATCTCGTCGTGCGAAGCATTCATAAAGTGGTTGTATAGAGACGGCATCCATCATAATTTCCTTTATATTTTAACCTTTTCAATATATATACAAAGCAACACTACAAATAAAACAACATGGTACATTTCGTTACGGTGCTTTCAACATTTCATTACGATTAATGATTACACCTATGGAATAGATCATTACACCAATTGAAAAAAAGTCAATGAAGGTTCTACAAATAAGCATTTTTGGAAAAATCCTTAAACAAAAGTAAAAGTTTAACCTATGATTGATTTGCAAGTTGGGGAAAACATTCTAAATAAACTCTTCAAGAGGTAAAGACTCTTGTCATAGAGTGAGTGCATATTGTAATTTATTATATAATAAGCAAGATGATGTGTTTTGGTTTGTAAGTCCAAAGGTTGGATGATTTTCTTATGCTCGCTTAGAGTGTAAAATTCTTTCATTCAGCGTAGTGAAAACATTATTAAAACATTTGAAGATGCAAAGGGGGAGAGCATCTTAGTGACGTAATCGGAATGGAGTGCTGGTATGGGTTGGACATGTGAACGCGTTGAGCTTCTTAAAAAGCTTTGGAGTGAAGGGTTAAGTGCAAGTCAAATTGCTGCTCAATTAGGTGGGGTCAGCAGAAACGCAGTCATCGGCAAAGTACACCGATTAAAGTTGCCAGGACGCGGTAAAACACCACAAGGAAGTGCGCGTACGCAAAAAACCCCCGTGGGAAGCAGCCCATCATCTCCACGTGTGCGTCGCAACACATCCACGGTATCGCCAATAAACACATCATCTGTAGGTATTGAAGAACCAGTTTTAAAGACAGAATTTGTAGCAGAAGATGTAAAAGAAGTTGATATGTCCACAAAATCCAATGTAGTTGTGCCTATATCACGTCAACTTAATCTTTTACAATTGAGTGAAAATACATGTAGATGGCCGGTTGGCGATCCATTATCAGCAGATTTTCATTTTTGTGGTGCAGATTCTGATGAAAATAGCCCCTATTGTGCCTTTCATGCTAAGCTAGCATTTCAACCAATATCTGAAAGACGTCGGATAAGAGTGTAATATCCTCGATTGAATCTCATATTCTAAGCCTTCTGCGCTTCGTTATTAAATTTTAATTATCGAATTATTATGAGAAAGAAATTTAATAAAGCTTTTAATGAGTGAAAAAATTTCTTCATGAAACTATTCAACGAAATTGTATCTTTTGGTGCTATTGCACAATTATGTATTGTAAAGTTATATTCCTGTTTATTTTCAAGATTCTCTTTAATTTAGTTGCACTACTTTTAACACTATCCATAGCAATATCTTTTGAATAAGATAATTTCTCATGTTTTTATTCTTCGTGTATTTAATAGAGTAATGCTGTGGTTTATAAAAATAATTTATCGCGTTGCAACCTAAATGAGACCCATCAATATCTCTTTCATTTTAAGCCTCTTATATTGAATCAATCAAAATCTTTCGTTTAAGCGTCACGAGCAAGATGAGAGCTGCGAAGAATAAAAACACTTAAAGAAAAGCATGCCTTTTATAAATGCTTTCAAGGAACAAGGGCTTCAAGGGGTGTCGCAACATTGGAAGCTAGCAAAGTGTGTGATGATGCCATCTTGCTCTTTTATTAAGTATAAAGATAGGAGTGCTTAATGGATTTATCGTTATACCCTTCACGGATGCTGTCGCAAAATAGGCTTGGGAGCGTTGAGAAATGTTTCTTTAAAACAAGCCTGTGAATATATGCAACAATGTCATTCTGTTTTGCGTGAGGGATGTGCTCCATTAAAGAACGCGATAAACAAAAGCGTGAAGCAATACGTAGAATGTAAAATGATATATTTATAATTATTTATAAAAAATTATAAATAAGGGGATATTGTATTCAAGACTCTTACGAAATATACGAAAACAATAAATTATTACGTATAAATAAATATTAAACCTAGAACGACCACAATAACATCACTTTCCTTTTCCCGACACAAAACGGCGCAACCAAACATAAAGTGCACCTTCTCCGCCATGTTGACGCCCTGCTTGCTCAAACGCGTGGACATAATATCGAAAAGCTGGTGTTGATAACCAATACGGAACAAATCTATACAAAGTTCCATCGCTCCCAACGGATCGTCCTTTTCCTGTAATCACAAGGACATAACGTAATCCTCTCTGCTGAGAGGATTGTAGAAATTTTTTTAAGAAAAAATAAGCTTCTTCCTGCATATAACCGTGGAGATCAAGGCGCGCCTCAAGAGGATAACGACCTTGGGAAATTTTACGATGTGCAACATGATCAAAGAAATGAATCTTTTGTGCTTGTGTAACTGCCCTCTTTTCGCTTTTAATAATTGTCGAGGGTTGTTGATTTTCCTGAGACAATGAGGAGATTTGAGTTACAAGCTGTTTTTTATCATTAATATTTGCAATCGTTTCTGAAGTAGAAGAGAGCATCTTACCGTGAAGCGGTGTTATCGTACGACAAACCGTCTCCCATAAAAGGCGATCTTGTGAAGCCAATAAATCTCTTTTTTGTCTCCATTTACTTGAGGACATTTTAATTTCTCATAAATCATTGAATGCTTATGGAAGAAAAACAAAAAGTATTTTAATTTTCATTTTCTGTAGCAAAAAGCTTCCAGTTTGGATCTGATGATAAACTATTGCGAACAAAAGTCCAAATATCTCTGATTTCTACAATAGCATCAGGATCACCGTCTATACGCTCGCCCTGTTCATTATAAGTAACAGAAATCATCTCACTGACAATACGTATCGTTAGAAGTTCATCCTTTTCTTGTATTGCCGCCGCAACAAATTCGATCTTATTAATTCCAACAAAAGTGAACTCTATTCTCTCTTTATTTTTTTCTCGTTGCTCAATAGCCGTACAAAAGCTCTCAAAAACATCCTGACAAAGCAAGCTTCTAAGTTGATTGCGATCACCTTTGGCAAAAGCTGTTACAATCATTTCATAAGCAATTTGTGCACCTTTTATAAAAAATTGAGGAGAAAATTGAGGATCAATTTTATGCAATTCCCGCAAATTTTTATTCAAAATACTCCCCTCCGGTGCAATTTTATCAATTTCACTAAAGTCGTCTTTTTGTGAATTTTTCTGATGAGGGAACGAAACAATATTATCAGTCGTTTCTGCTTCAACCTGTTTTTTAGAACGACGTGAATAAGGATCAAAGGGGGGCTTTTCAAACCCAATTCGTTTCCCTAATACATTACGGAGCTGCACAAAAATAACAACCATAACAACAAGAGCTATGACAAGTATAACGTCAAATTCCATGGGCGCTGTCAATCTCCAAAGCTTAAATCTCTAATAAACATTGCAGTCAATACCATTTATCAATAAATATGTAAAATAAGGAATCCTACCATTCAAATATTTTTATAGATTTTATATTAAATGGAGTGCTCTTAAGAATTTCTCCCCTTACTCATCCAGAAGGAAGTTTGCATGTGATAAAATTTTATTCTATAAATCCTCGTTTTTTTGTTGTTATCTTTCTTTGCAGTCTTTTAATCGAGATCGCTGGTTTTATCTTTGTTGGTCAAGAAATTGGTATTTTAGCAACTTTGAGTTTGGTTATTCTCACAGCCATAGTTGGGGTTGTTTTATTGCGAGTTCAAGGGTTTAGCCTTTTAAAAAACATACAAACTGAACTTATCCAAGGACGCACATTAGAGAATAATATTATTAATGATGTTTTCATCATGTTTAGTGCAATTTTACTTATTCTTCCTGGCTTTGTAAGTGATCTCTTGGGAATATTACTTCTTATTAAACCAATTCGCTCTGTTGTTTGGCATTTTTTTACATCATTACAAAACAAAATGAATCTCAATACTAAAAGAAAAAATGACGCTGAAAAAGTAATTGATCTTAACGCAGAAGATTACACAATTTATGATACGACAGAATCTCCATGGCGCAAAAATGATGATAACCATTGAAATGCCTAAAAAACCTGTAACAAACTAAAAAAATATTCAAGATAAAGAGCGCATTTCTTGCAACCTTTTGCAAGGCGTGATAACCAGTTTGGTCTTTAGATCTAAAATAAATATACATATTATAATGAGAGAGGTTCGTCGTATGGCCGAAGATGAAATGAATAACAGTGGTGGAGAGCCGGTTTTTGCTGTATTAACTCAATATTTAAAAGATTTATCATTCGAAAACCCGGGTGCTCCTCGTTCATTGCGTACACGTGAAAAATCACCACAAATTGATATCAATATTAACGTCAATGCTAACCCAATTGGTGATGACAATTATGATGTCGTTTTGTCTCTCTCCGTCAAAGCCAATGATGAAACTGAAACCTTATTTCATGTAGAACTGATTTACGGTGGTGTTTTCCACCTTAAAAACATTCCACAAGAACATGTTATGCCATTGGTCTTTATTGAATGTCCCCGTCTTTTATTCCCATTTGCTCGCCAAATTATATCTAATGCTACTCAAAATGGTGGTTTTCCACCTTTATGGATTGATCCTATTGATTTTGCAGCCCTCTTCCAAAAGCGTCTCGCTGAAGAACAAAACGACAATCAAATACAACCCTCTTAAAAAATTTATTCTTTTGCTATCATAAAGCCCCTTAATATATTATTGGTATATTAGGGGCTTTTTTTCTTTAGACGACTTTTGCGGCATGATAAGCCGCAAGCATTGCGATATTGACAACATCTGTATCGCTTCCACTAAACGGTACAATTTGGACAGATTTTTCCAATCCAATTAAAATAGGACCAATGATGGTTGCTCCACCAAGTTCTTGTAACATTTTGCTTGCAATGGAAGACGCGTGATATCCAGGCATAACCAAAATATTAGCGGGCTCTGTTAATCCCATAAATGGATATTGCTGCATCAATTTGGAATTGAGTGCCACATCAGCGCTCATTTCTCCATCAAACTCAAAATCAACCTTGCGTTCATGCAAAATATTAATCGCATCCTGAATTTGCTGTATGATCTGCCCTTTCATATAACCAAACGTAGAAAATGCTAGAAATGCTACCCGTGGTTGATATCCAAATCCACGTACAAACGAAGCGGTTTGTTCCGCTATATCCGCAAGTTCTTCAGCATTAGGATTTTCATAAACGGCTGTATCCGCAATAAACACAGTTCGTCCACGGCAAATAGCCATTGAAATACCAATCAATCGTTCTTTTGGTTTTTCATCAATCGCACGACGTATATCGATCAGCGCTGTTTCATAATTGCGTGTCACCCCTGTAACCATTGCATCAGCATCTCCTAGTGCCACCATACACGCAGCAAAATAATTGCGATCATTATTGATACGACGATGACAATCACGCAACAGCCAGCCTTGACGCTGCATCTTTTTATAAAGATAATTCGCATAAGCATCTGTACGGCAAGAAAGCTTAGCATTCATAATAGAAATACCTTCACGCTCCAGATCAATTCCAGCGATAACAGCCGCTTCTCTTACTTGCTCTTCACGACCAACCAAAATCGCTTGTCCTAATTTTTGATGAACATAGGAAACGGCCGCCCGCATAACTTGCTCTTCTTCACCTTCTGCAAAGACAATTTGTTTTGGCGCTTGACGAACATGATTATAAATCCCACGCATCATCGAGGAAGTAGGATCACGTCTCGCATTCAAATCGCGCTCATAGGCCTCTAAATCATCTATGTTCTTTTGCGCAACACCACTTTCCATTGCTGCTTTTGCTACCGCTATTGAAACAACCGTTAATAAACGCGGATCAAAAGGAACAGGGATGATATAATTAGGACCAAATTTTAATCGCTTTCCACGATAAGCTTCTGCAACGCTGTCAGGCACTTCTTCGTGCGCTAAATTAGCAAGAGCCTTTGCCGCAGCAATCTTCATGTCTTCATTAATAACTCTTGCACGCACATCAAGTGCACCACGAAATATATAAGGAAAGCAGAGAACATTATTAATCTGATTTGGATAATCGGAACGCCCTGTTGCGACAATGGCATCATGACGCACTTGCATAACCTCTTCCGGCGTAATTTCTGGATCAGGATTAGCCATAGCAAAAATGATCGGCTGTGGTGCCATGGATCTTACCATTTCAGGAGTAAGAGCGCCTTTAGCAGAAACCCCAAAAAATATATCTGCTCCTTCCATTGCTTCCATAAGCGTACGTTTATCTGTTTGAATAGCGTGCGCAGATTTCCATTGATTCATTCCCTCTTTGCGGCCTTCATAGACCACACCCTTTGTATCACATAATATGATATTTTCGGAACGAAAGCCCATCGCTTTAATCAGTTCAATACAAGCAATCCCTGCAGAACCAGCACCATTACAGACTAACCGCGTATTTTGCATATCGCGCCCTGTTAAAGTCAAAGCATTGAGAACACCAGCAGCAACAATAATTGCTGTACCATGTTGGTCGTCGTGAAAAACAGGTATATTCATCACCTCGCGTAGGCGGCTTTCAATCATAAAGCACTCTGGCGCCTTAATATCTTCAAGATTAATTCCACCAAAAGAAGGTTCTAAATGACGCACCAAATTGATAAAACTTTCTGTATCGTTTATATCAATTTCTAAATCAATGGAATCAATATCCGCAAAACGCTTAAACAGCACTGCTTTGCCTTCCATGACCGGCTTAGAGGCAAGGGCTCCTAAGTTACCTAACCCTAAAATAGCGGTTCCATTTGAAATAACAGCAACAAGATTGCCTTTTGCTGTATAATCATAAGCTAACGCTGGATTTTGAGCAATTGCCTTAACTGGAACTGCAACACCTGGTGAATAAGCAAGTGCTAAATCATGCTGTGTTGCCATAGACTTTGTTGCAACAATCTCAAGCTTTCCTGGTCGACCACGACTATGAAAATCTAGAGCTTCTCGTTCGCTCGCACTGTAAACAGTTTGAGACATTTTCTGATCCTGCTCGCTCTCTTTCATCTCACTTTATTTTCTCCAAAAACAGTGTAAATTTTGCTTGATAATGCGTATAGTCATTAAATTTGATTCATACATTAGAAATCGCTATTCTTGCCTTAGCAAATCTGATGATGCGTTGCAATTTAGAGATAAATAGATATTGAAGTAAACAAAAAAGAGTAAAAACTTCACTTAAAGGAAACAGGCCTCATACAAATGGATAAAAAAGACAACCATAAAAATAATTTAATTCCACAGCCTGCCTCCTCATCTGCTTCCTCTCAAGAACGTCTGACACCTATGATGGAGCAGTACATAGAAATCAAAGCCGTACATCATGATTCTCTTCTCTTTTACCGAATGGGGGATTTTTATGAATTATTTTTTAATGATGCGATTGAAGCTGCTCAGGCTTTAGGAATCACACTCACAGCACGCGGAAAACATTTAGGACAAGATATTCCTATGTGCGGTGTTCCCGTTCATGCTGCTGATGATTATTTACAAAAACTGATTGCTTGTGGTTACCGAGTTGCTGTTTGTGAGCAAATAGAAGATCCTGCTGAAGCAAAAAAACGTGGCTCAAAATCTGTTGTTCGGCGTGATGTTGTTCGCCTTGTAACACCTGGAACTATAACAGAAGAAAAACTCCTTGATCCAACACGCGCAAATTATTTGATGACACTTTCCCGTATAAAAACTAGCGATGGAGAGGAATTTGCTCTTTCTTGGATTGATATCTCAACAGGCATATTTCGTGTAACAGAAAGCCGCCAAGAAAAACTTTTAGCAGATATTATGCGTGTGGATCCACAAGAAATCATTGTTGCTGATTCATTCTTTCATGATAAATCTCACAAATCACTTTTTAATGTTCTTGACCGTATCATTTCACCTCAACCTGCTTGTCTCTTTGATGCACTAACCGCTGAACGCGATATTTGCAATTATTTTAAACTCTCAACTCTTGAAGGTGTTGCTGATTATTCACGTTCCGAACTCTCTGCAATTGTAGCTGCTATTCGTTATATCGAAAAAACACAAATAACGCATCGTCCTCCCCTCATGCAGCCTGAGCGCCAAAATGAAAGTGCAACTCTTTTTATTGATGCCGCAACCAGATTAAGCCTTGAACTTATTCGTACGACATCAGGTCAACGGGATGGAAGTTTATTAAAAGCTATTGATCGCACTGTAACAGGAGGAGGATCACGCCTTCTTATTGACCGCCTTATTGCTCCCCTCACCACTCCTTCAGCTATTGATACGCGTTTGGATTCTATCGATTTTTTTCTACGTAATCCTTCTCTTGCAGAAGCGATAAAGCTTATTTTAAAAGGGGGACCAGATATGCCCCGCGCCGTTTCACGTTTGGCTCTTGGACGAGGAGGTCCCCGTGATATGGCGACAATCCAGCGCGGCTTTGAAATCATTCGTGAATTGCATCAACTTCTTGATAATGAGCTTCTGCCTCAAGAAATAAGTGATGTACAACAGATGTTCTCAAACTTACCCACAGCGTTATATTTTCATTTAGAACAAGCATTAGCTGATGATCTCCCGCTCCTTAAACGTGATGGTGGTTTTATTCGTTCAAATTATCATAAAGAGCTCGATGAAATGCGTGCTTTACGTGATGAATCGCGCCGTGTTATTGCTGAACTTCAAGCGCAATATGCTCAAGAAACAGATATTAAGACGCTTAAAATAAAGCATAATAATATTCTAGGTTATTTCATTGAAGTAACCAGTACACAAGCATCTGCTCTTACAAATAATCCACAAGCTAAAGCACGTTTTATTCATCGGCAAACAATGGCAAATGCTATGCGTTTTACGACAACAGAGCTTGCTGACCTTGAAAGCCGTATTGCCCATGCCGCCAATCACGCATTAACACTTGAACTAGAGATTTTTGATATTCTCGTTCATGAAATTACCGAACAAGTTGATTTTATTCGTAAAGCCTCTGAAGCACTTGCTATTTTAGATGTCTCTGTCGCTTTAGCATATCTTGCTGAAGAACAAGGATATTGCCGCCCTAAAATTGATCTTTCACTTACCTTTCGTATCACAGCAGGACGCCATCCTGTCGTCGAGCAAGCACTTCGCAAACAAGCAGCAGAACCTTTTATTGCCAATGATTGTGATCTCTCTGTACAAGAAAATCAGCAATATGCAGCAATATGGCTGTTGACAGGGCCTAATATGGGAGGAAAATCAACTTTTTTGCGGCAAAATGCTCTTATTGCTATTATGGCGCAAATGGGGTCCTTCGTTCCAGCAAGTTCAGCACATATTGGTGTCGTTGATCGCCTGTTTAGTCGTGTCGGGGCTTCCGATGACCTTGCACGGGGACGCTCAACCTTTATGATGGAAATGGTTGAAACAGCAACGATTCTCAATCATGCTAGCCACCATTCCCTTGTTATTCTTGATGAAATAGGGCGTGGGACATCAACCTTTGATGGACTTTCTATTGCTTGGGCTGCCGTTGAATATCTCCATGAGGTTAACCATTGTCGTGCTATTCTCGCTACCCATTTTCATGAAATGACCGCACTTACCGAAAAACTTGACAGACTGCATAATGTAACCATGAAAGTCAAAAATTGGGATGGTGATGTAGTTTTTCTTCATGAGGTCACACCAGGAGCTGCTGACCGTTCCTATGGTGTACAAGTCGCAAAGCTTGCTGGACTTCCCCCAGCAGTTATTACACGAGCAACAGATGTACTCCATCAATTAGAACAAGGTGAAATGGCTGGAAAAGGACATAAACTCATTGATGATTTACCGCTCTTTTCTCTTAAAGCAACATCTCCCGTCAATGAAGCAAGAAACAAACATTGTGTACTTCACGAAGCTTTAAAAAATATCCATCCCGATGAACTCTCTCCTAAACAAGCTTTAGAAGCAATTTACCACCTCAAACAGCTTGAAAAGAGCAACCCTTTATAGAAAACGGATGTTATTTTTTATTAAAAAGCTTTCTTAATAGGAGATAAAGTATCCCTTTTTGATATGCCACAGCATAAACTGTTGTTTACCGTATTCCCATCGCTTTTCTACACAATATATTTTGATAAGTGTAATGCATATAGAGGCAAAATCCTATGTATTATATTTCATATTTCCTTAGATCAATATTGGCCCGTATACAAAAAATTGGTCAATGTCGAATATTTTTACAAGATAGTCGTTTTTTGCAAAGATTGTCATGAAATCTCCTCCACCTTGCAAATACGCAATATTTAATGAATTATGCTTTTTCATAATCAATATTATTGTTATCATAGCAACAGTTTTAGTTTAAAGCTGTCGGTGTTGGGATGCCACTCCATTTTGCATAATAACTTCACAGATAATGGGTCTCGCATTTTCTTCACATTTTAAGTTATAAAGAGCTCTTTTACTGTTTTCATATGAACCATATAATCAAATATATCACAGCAGTATTTTATTTTCCTAAACATCCTTGAACTCCTTCCCGCATCTCAAAGGATAAGGATTTTCATTCGAATCAAGTCTGCAAACAGTCCAGATTCTAAGAGATTTACCTTGACTTCCTAGTCATGTGATTCAACTAAACTCAAAGCCTGATAAACAAATCTAAGAATATTCACCACACACTAAAAAAATACTTAAATATATTAAGAAGAATACCATATATCACAGCTCTAAATGACAGTGTTTTACGGTATTGCAAGATAATGCCACCACTACAATAAATATCTTTCATAAATATGAGTAACAAGAAATCGTAATTTCGTATAAAATTGGAATATGATATGAAAAGTAATCATACCATATCTATCTTTATCTGTCTTACCTAGCTGCTAAAATAAACAATCCTCAGCAGCTTTTAGTTGTATTGATAGCTTTTTAATCATACTCATCATGACTCGAAATATTCTGTTAAGTTCATAAACTCATAAAATAATTAGCTTAGAATATCGTGCAAAAGATGCAAAAAATCAGAATACTATCTCTCTTTTATAAGACGCGTCATTCATCTCATCAAATATTACGTACTGCACCCTTTGCAGCAGATGTGGTCATCGCTGCATAGGCTTTGAGAGCCTTTGAAACTTTACGCTGACGCTTCTCAATCGGTTGCCAAGCACCTTTTCCTTTTGCTTCCATCTTAGCACGGCGCTGCTTCATCTCAATATCATCCACCAACATATGAATTCTACGATTTGGAATATCAATTTCTATGATATCCCCCTCCTCTACCAACGCAATTTCTCCTCCTTCAGCAGCTTCTGGTGAAATATGTCCTATCGAAAGCCCTGAACTTCCCCCTGAAAAACGCCCATCTGTAACAAGTGCACAAACCTTGCCCAATCCTTTAGATTTGAGATAACTTGTTGGATAAAGCATTTCTTGCATTCCAGGTCCACCACGTGGACCTTCATAACGGATTAAAACAATTTCACCTGTTTTAATCTTATCAGTTAATATAGCTGAAACAGCTGAATCTTGGCTTTCAAAAATTCTTGCCGGACCTTTAAAAGTTAAGATTGATTGATCAACGCCTGCTGTTTTTACAATGCAGCCATCTTTTGCAAGATTTCCATAAAGAACTGCCAATCCTCCATCTTGTGAATATGCATGTTCCCTATCGCGAATCACACCTTTTTCACGATCAAGATCAAGGGTCTCATAGCGACAAGATTGGCTAAAAGCTGTCTGTGTTGGAATACCACCAGGAGCAGCACGATAAAATGTACGAACTGTTGGTTCATTAGTTTGTTTCACATCCCAACGGTAAAGAGCTTCTTTCATTGTTTTTGCGTGAACCGTATAAGTTGACGTATCAATGAGTCCTGCCGCATCCAGTTCACCTAAAAGCCCCATAATACCACCAGCGCGATGAACATCTTCCATATGTACATTCGCGACAGCAGGAGCAACCTTACATAAAACAGGAACACGACGTGAAAGATGATCAATATCCGTCATGGTAAAATCCACTTCACCTTCTTGCGCCGCGGCTAAAAGATGCAGTACTGTATTGGTTGATCCCCCCATAGCAATATCAACGGTCATTGCATTTTCAAAAGCCTTGCGTGAAGCAATAGAGCGCGGCAAGACTGTTTCATCATCTTTTTCATAATAACGTTTAACCAATGCAACAATCTGTTTTCCAGCTTCTTCAAAAAGCATCCGTCGATCTGCATGTGTTGCTAACATTGATCCATTTCCGGGAAGCGAAAGCCCCAATGCTTCCGTTAAGCAATTCATGGAGTTGGCTGTAAACATTCCTGAACAAGAACCACATGTAGGACAAGCAGCACGCTCCATTTCAGCAACTTCTTCTTCTGAATTCTGTTCTGAAGCTGCTGCGACCATGGCATCGACCAAATCAACCCTTAGATCTTGATCCTTCCATTTAATCTTACCTGCTTCCATAGGACCGCCAGAAACAAAGATTGTCGGAATATTCAACCGTAAAGCAGCCATTAACATACCAGGCGTAATTTTGTCACAATTAGAAATACAGACAAGTGCATCCGCACAATGTGCATTAACCATATACTCTACAGAATCAGCAATGATTTCACGTGAGGGCAAAGAATAGAGCATTCCATCGTGCCCCATCGCAATTCCATCATCTACAGCAATGGTATTAAATTCTTTCGCAACACCACCGGCAACTGCTATCTGTTGTGCGACTAATTGCCCAAGATCTTTTAAATGGACATGCCCTGGTACAAATTGTGTAAAAGAATTCGCAATCGCAATAATGGGTTTACCAAAATCAGTATCTTTCATCCCTGTTGCACGCCAAAGTCCGCGGGCTCCTGCCATATTACGCCCGTGGGTCGATATTCTTGAACGGTAAGAAGGCATTATTTTTTTCCCCTCAAATAATTCCATTTTGCTTGTTGTGCTGTAACTTCATTATAAAAACAAGAGCTTTAATATTCAAAAGAGAAAAATACCTTGTACTGAGGCATTTGAAGCACAAAATTAAAAGCTCTGCATAAACTTTTTCATAAAGCCTTTGTTTTTCTTATTACCTGTTAATCAACATCTAATCCCTGTGCAATTCCACGTTTGAGACAAATATCAAAACGCTTCAGTGTGGCACGAACTGTTCCAGATTTTTGTATGCCAGATTTGGCCAGATTTGGTAAGTATATTGCATCTATCTGTTTGCGTAATTTCTGGAACAAGAAGACAGCCTAATTTGGAAAGAATATAAAAGCATCATGTAAAAATCTATCATCTCCTTACAATTCAGCTTTACACTTTTCAAAAGCATTCATAGCAATATCTTTTTAATAATGATGACGCATTATCTCATGCTTTTGTTTTTACACTCTTCAATGGAGTTACTCCCCTTAGGAAGAACAGAACACCCCAAACAAAATACACTTTTATAGCCTTCATGTACTCATTTTAAAGAAACATCTTTCAATGCGCTCGAGCCCATTTCACGATAGCGCCCATGAATGGTATAACAGCCCCCGTGAATAATATAAATCTATAAGGGACATCTTCACATTTATGAAGAAGCAAACTGACACCATCATACATTTTTTCATCCCCAATATTGCGAACATCCTTGGTAATTAAGACAATTAACAAGAGATATTTTTATTCCTTCCTTCAAGCGTTTTTATCTAAATGGCTTTCCCTGCGTGTGACATACAAGCAAGTGACTTTAATTGTTTTAATACAAGAGGATCTAAAATGAGAGAACCTTATGATATTCGGGACTCTCATTCCAGTTGTAAAAAATTAATTATGAATATAAACCAATACTTATCTCATTATAACTCACATTACACCCTTTACGAAAAAACAGATAGAATTTACAAAGAGTACAGCGTTTTCTCGTAAGGTAATCTAGTGCAGAGTTACAATTTGTAGTTCATGCTCATTGGCTCCAGCAAGAGCGATAGAACGCTCATCGGATAAAATGATAGGATAACCTGTTTCACCAAAGAGAGCCCATATCGTAATTCCTGGGGTCATTGGTGGAAGATCTGGAAAATTTTTAGCCAAATCATCTGTACAAACTTTTTTTAAATAGGCAATCTGTCCCGCATCAGAGTAGGATGTGTTCTGAAACGACAAGTTCTGTTTATGTTCTCCCATTTCACTGTTCCTTTACGCCTTAACTTTTATGACTCACCACTACTGACTTTAATTGGAATCTGTTTTATTTCTTTTTTTAACTTTGGTTGATACAGATTAATTGATAAAAGACCATTTTTCAACTCTGCATTTGTAACATGCATCCCTTCCGCGAGAACAAAGGTTCGCTGAAATTGTCGCGCAGCTATACCGCGATATAAATATTGATGATTTTGGTTGTCTGTTTGTTTACCATGAATAACCAATTGATTATCATCGAGCAAAATATTAAGATGGTTAACCTTAAATCCAGCAACAGCCAAAGTTATCCGGATATGATTTGCATCATCATTTTTATGTAAACGTTCAATATTATAGGCTGGGTAAGCCTCATCAGCTTTACCGATACGTTGCAATATTTTTTCTACGGTTTCAAACCCTAAAAGAAAGGGATTGGAGAAAGGTGTCACATGTGTCATTCATGAGTATCCTCTTTAAAACGGCTTTACTTGACCAAACTCTATAAAAGTGTTCGCTGCATTCCTCTCATATGGCGAGCGTAAATGATAACTTCAAGAGAGAAGATTTAAGAGAGTTCAATGCCTCAAAGTACCATAAAATTGTCAAAAGTGCGAAATTTATCTGGTATATTATATAATGAAAATGAAATTGCAGAAATATTTCGCCGTTTTTCTGTGCAACGCCCAGCGCCTAAGAGTGATCTTATCTATACAAATATTTTTACGCTTTTGGTTGCCGTTGTGCTTTCGGCTCAAGCGACAGATGTAAGCGTTAATAAAGCGACAAAAGAATTATTTCGCCTTGCTGATCAACCGGAAAAAATGGTTGCATTAGGAGAAGAAGAAATAGCACATCATATCCGTTCAATTGGTCTTTGGCGAGCAAAAGCACGCAATGTTTATGCACTTTGCAACTGTTTAATTGATTGTTATGGCGGTCAAGTACCTGATACGCGTGAAGCACTTATGTCCCTTCCTGGAGTGGGGCGCAAAACAGCTAATGTTGTTTTGAATGTTGCTTTTGGTCAGCCTACATTGGCAGTGGATACACATATTTTTCGCTTAAGCAATCGTCTTGGTTTAGCGCCTGGCAAAACACCAGAGATTGTTGAGAAAAAATTATTAAAGATTATACCAATCCATTATCTTCGTCATGCACATCATTGGCTGATTTTACATGGACGCTATGTTTGCCAAGCACGTAAAGCACAATGTAGGCAATGCATTATTGCTGATCTATGTAAAGCAGCTATCAAAACAAATGCTATTCCGGCACCTTTAGTTGAGCTTCAAGGCAATGGAGCTCCGATTTTTTTGTAATACGGTCTTGCTATTTTGTGTATACTAGCTTATGGAAACACTATTAGAACCGCCCGGCAGGGCATGCCGTGGCTGTTTAAATGCTTGTTCAAGCGTTGGTCCGCTTGAGTGAATAAGATGTTTGATTGAATAAATTAATGTATGGAGTAGCAAAATGCCCAAGATGAAGACCAAATCATCCGCTAAAAAGCGGTTTAAAATCACTGCGTCAGGCAAAATTAAAGTAGCAGCTGCCGGTAAGCGCCACGGCATGATTAAGCGTTCGAATAAATTTATTCGCGATGCACGTGGAACAATGGTTTTGTGTGAACAAGATGCTAAAAAAGTCGTTCAGCATTATTTGCCGAATGGTGTTTAAACCTTACGCTTTTGATTTTGAGGAGATTATAATATGGCACGTGTGAAAAGAGGTGTGACAGCACACGCTAAGCACAAAAAAGTTCTTAAACAGGCTGAAGGTTTTTACGGTCGTCGTAAAAATACCATTCGTGCAGCTAAAGCAGCAGTTGATCGTTCAAAGCAATACGCTTATCGTGATCGCAAAAATAGGAAACGTACTTTCCGTGCTTTGTGGATTCAGAGAATTAATGCGGCTGTTCGCGCAGAAGGTTTAACTTATGGACGTTTTATTGATGGTTTATCAAAAGCCGGTATTGAGGTTGATCGTAAGGTTCTTTCAGATATAGCGATCTATGAGACAGAAGCATTTTCTGCTTTAGTAGCTTCGGCAAAAAAGGCTTTGGAATATTTAAAAGATACGACACCTAATGCTTTCGAAGGCGCTGTCAAATAAGCCAGTCGTGTTCTCTTAAAGCATTCATTTATTCGAGGTCCCGTGCTGGCTATTGCGAGTGCGGGTTTTTCTTTATTAAAAAATAGGCAAAAATATGAATGATATTGAGCGTCTGGAACAAGAAATTTGTTTAGCCTTAGAGGCAGCAGGTGATGAACAAGCACTTGAGGAAGTGCGTATTGCAGCATTGGGTAAAAAAGGTAGCATCTCTGAAAAATTAAAAGCATTAGGAAAAATGGATGCTAGCGAGCGCCATAAAGTTGGACCAGTTCTTAATGGATTAAAAAATCGTATTTTAGAATTATGGGCGCAAAAGCGTGATCTTCTGAAAAGACAGGCAATGGATGCCCGTCTTTCTCGTGAAACGGTTGATGTTACCTTGCCTGTTCGCTCTTCACCTATAGAACGGGGACGCATTCATCCTATTTCACAGGTGATTGAGGAAATTATTGTCATTTATACGAAGTTGGGTTTTTCTCTTGCAGAGGGACCTGATATTGAAACAGATTATTATAATTTTACGGCATTGAATTTTCCTGAAGGGCATCCAGCACGCGAAATGCATGATACCTTCTTTTTTGATGTCGATAAAATGGGAGAACGAAAATTATTGCGGACCCATACATCACCCGTACAAATTCGCACACTAGAAAAACAAAAAGCACCGATACGGATCATTATTCCTGGAAAAACTTACCGCATGGATTCGGATGCAACACATTCTCCCATGTTCCATCAGGTAGAAGGTCTTGTCATTGATAAAACCTCCACCATTGCCCATATGATGTGGTTACATGAAACCTTTTGTAAAGAATTTTTTGAAGTTCCCTCTGTAAAAATGCGTTTTCGTCCCTCTTTTTTCCCTTTTACCGAACCATCTATGGAAGTGGATATTCAATGTGATCGTTCTGGTTCAGAAGTAAAATTCGGAGAAGGACAGGATTGGTTGGAAATTTTAGGATGCGGAATGGTGCATCCTCATGTGTTGAAAAATGTTGGTTTAGATCCCGATGAATATCAAGGCTTTGCTTGGGGAATGGGCATTGATCGTATTGCCATGTTGAAATACGGTATGCCTGATTTACGGGCTTTTTTTGATGCCGATCTGCGTTGGTTAGACCATTATGGCTTTCGTTGCTTTGATATGCCTGCTTTTTTTCCTAATAGAAATATGTGATCTTAGTCATCGCTTTCATGTGAGGTTTTAAAATGAAATTTACATTGTCGTGGTTAAAAGATCACTTAGAGACAAATGCATCTTTGGATGAAATTTGTGAGAAACTAACAGCTATAGGTCTTGAGGTTGATTACGTTGATGATCGGTCTTCTTTAAAAGGTTTTGTGATTGCAAAAGTTTTAACTGCAATAAAACATCCTGATGCAGATAAACTCCAGATTCTGTCCGTCGATACAGGGACTTCTACACCTGTTCAAGTTGTCTGTGGAGCACCAAATGCGCGTGCAGGTCTTGTTGGTGTTCTGGCACTACCAGGCACTTATATTTCAGGACTCGATGTGACATTATCTGTAGGAAAAATCCGCGGTGTTGAAAGTTTTGGGATGATGTGTTCGCAAGCGGAACTTGAATTATCAAATGAACATGACGGGATTATCGAACTTCCAAAAGATGCACCTATTGGAGATTCATTTGCAGCTTATGCTGGTTTAGATGATCCGATTATTGATATTGGTTTGACCCCCAATCGCTCTGATTGTACAGGTGTTCGTGGTATTGCCCGTGATCTTGCTGCCACCGGAATGGGAAAATTAAAAGAATTATCCTTGTCAAAATTTGAACCTTCCTTTGAAACACCTCTCGATATTTCATTAGATTTTTCACAAGATTCATCATTATGTTTAGGTTTTGCTTGGCGTGAAGTTCGCAATGTTCAAAATGGAGCATCGCCACAGTGGATGCAACAGCGTTTGAATGCAATTGGTTTGAGACCGATTAATGCGCTTGTTGATATGACCAATTACATCAGTTTTGACCTTGGTCGTCCACTCCATGTTTTTGATGCAGATAAAATTAAAGGTAATTTGTGTGTACGTTGTGCTCGTGAAGGAGAACAGCTTCAAGCACTGAACGGAAAAATCTATCATTTGGGCGCTAAGAATTGTGTCATTGCAGATGACGATGGGATTGTTTCGATTGCCGGTATCATGGGCGGTGAAAGAACGAGTTGTGATGAAACAACACATCGTGTTATTATTGAATCGGCGCTTTGGGATGCGAAAAACATTGCACAAACAGGAAGAGCATTAGGTCTTATCAGTGATGCGCGTTATCGATTTGAACGAGGTGTTGATCCGGCTTTTATGGAAACAGGGCTTGAGATTGCAACAGAATTGGTCTTAAGTCTTTGTGGTGGTGAAGTATCTAAGAAGAGGATCGCTGGCTATCAGCAACAAGAAATCAAACAGATCGTTTTTCCTTTTTCTGAAATTAAACGTTTAACCAATTTGGAAATAGAGCCTGAAAAAGTCATCTCTATTTTAACAAAACTTGGATTTTTCGTTGAAGGAAAAGGAGATGTCGTTACAGTAAAAGTACCATCATGGCGCCCTGATATTATGGGGAAAGCCGATTTGGTGGAAGAAGTCATGAGGATTTATGGGCTAGATAAAATTAAACCTATTCCTTTGGAAAACTTCGCAGAAGGAAAAGATCAAATTTTAACATGCGCACAAATTCGTTCACGTGCTACACGTTTGGCTTTAGTGCAACGTGGTATGAAAGAAGCGGTAACATGGTCTTTTATTTCTGAAAATCAAGCTCTTGCTTTTGGAGGAGGTCAAGAAGAGCTTAAATTGGTTAATCCTATTGCTGCTGATATGTCAATGATGCGTCCTTCCCTTTTACCTGGTTTGATTATGGCGGCACAGAGAAATGCTGATCGTGGTTTTTCCGATCTTGCTTTGTTTGAAGTTTCCAATATTTATGAAGGCGATACCCCTGATAAACAACACCGTGTTGTTAGTGGGATTCGTCGTGGAACAGAGCAATTTAAAGGGGCTGGTCGTTTTTGGAATGGAAATGCAACCGTCGTTGATGTTTTTGATGCCAAAGCAGATGCTTTAGCTATTTTAGAGGCATGCGATATGGATGTTGGAAAAGTGCAGATTGAAGTTGGAGCGCCCGATTGGTATCATCCTGGTCGTTCAGGTGTCATAAAACTTGGATCAAAGATTATTCTTGGTTTTTTTGGTGTTTTTCATCCTGCTACATTAGAAAAGTTAGATGTCAGTGGCCCTTTATGCGGCTTTGAAATTTTTCTAGACAGAATTCCAGAATCAAAGAAAAAAACGACCAAAAGCCGTCCTCCTTTGAAACTCTCACCTTTTCAAATGGTGCGGCGTGATTTTGCCTTTATAGCGGATAAAACTGTTGCCTCTTCTCTTATTATTCGTGCGGCAAGTGGAGCCGATAAAAAACTTATTCATTCAGTGCAGATTTTTGATATTTTTGAAGATTTAAGCTTTGGCGAAGATAAAAAATCTGTTGCGATTGAAGTAACTATTCAGCCCATAGAACGGACTCTAACAGATGAAGATTTAGAAAAGCTTGCCTTAAAGATCGTGGATAATGTTACCAAAATGACAGGTGCATATTTGCGCTACTGAGTATTTTCATTTTTTATGAGATATTTTACATGAAGTGGGAGCATTTTTGAGTGCTCCCTTTTTATTTGGCATTCAAGAGCGATAGAGCTTCTTGAAAGCGGTGCTCCTTACCAAAACAAGCTGCTTAAATCATCAATTTTTTCAATATGAAAAAAACTATTTCTAAACATCTTGAAAAGTTATTTTTTCTCTTAATCCTTCATTGCAAATGTAAAAGATAACTGCTATTGCTAAATGATAATGCAAATTATTTGCAATAAAAAGAAAGCATATAGAGGAAAGAGAGAATCAATGAACGTAAAAACGTTTTTCAGCATAGTTTTTGGAAGTGTTATTTTTTTTACACCCAATTTTGCTTTGTGTGCTGGTAAATTTAAAGCTGTTACGACATTCACTATCATTGCTGATATGGCACGCAATGTAGCAGGTGATGCCGCTGAGGTTGAATCCATTACAAAACCAGGTGCGGAAATTCATGAATATCAACCCACCCCACGCGATCTTATGCGTGCCCAGGGAGCTAACCTTGTATTGTGGAATGGATTAGAGTTAGAGCTTTGGTTTGAAAAGTTTTTTCAAAACATCAAGGATGTTCCAAGTGTTGTTGTTTCAAAAGGTGTTGTACCCATTAAAATTGGTGATGGCCCCTTTAGCGGCAAACCCAATCCTCATGCGTGGATGTCACCGACCTCTGCTTTGATTTACGTTGATAATATTCGCGATGCTTTTGTAAAATATGATCCTGAACATGCTGAAATTTATAAAGAGAATGCTGAAATTTATAAACAGAAAATTCGTGCAACAATTGATCCAATTAGGGCTGAATTAGAAGCCGTACCACAAGATAAACGTTGGCTTGTGACCAGTGAGGGGGCTTTTAGCTATTTGGCGCGTGATTTTGATCTAAAAGAACTTTATTTATGGCCCATCAATGCTGACCAGCAAGGAACACCACAGCAAGTCAAGCATGTTATTGATATGGTTCGCAAATACAATATTCATGCAGTTTTTTCTGAAAGCACTATTTCCCCTGCACCTGCTAAGCAGGTTGCCAGAGAAACAGGGGCTAAATACGGTGGTGTTCTTTATGTTGATTCTTTAAGTGAGAAAAATGGTGAGGTACCCACTTATATTGATTTATTACGTGTCACGAGTGGGCGTATTAGCAATGCTTTATTAGAGGGAGTAAAAAGCCAATGATGGAATCTGGAATATTTGCCCAAGGAGTAACGGTAACTTATCGTAATGGACATACAGCTTTACGCGAAGTAAATTTTGAAAGTCCAAAGGGTTCTATTACGGCATTAGTTGGTGTTAATGGATCCGGTAAGTCAACGTTATTTAAAGCGATTATGGGGTTTGTACGCCCCTCAAAGGGAAAAATTCGCATGTTTGATTTGCCCGTTGATATAGCTTTGAAAAAAAACCTTATTGCTTATGTTCCTCAAAGTGAAGATGTTGATTGGAATTTTCCCGTCTTGGTCGAAGATGTTGTATTGATGGGGCGGTACGGTCATATGAATTTCTTTCGCTATGCCCGTACACAAGATTATGAAGCCGTTCGTATTGCCTTAGAACGCGTTGATATGTTGGCTTTTGCCAAGCGCCAGATTGGAGAACTTTCTGGTGGACAGAAAAAGCGTGTTTTCCTAGCACGCGCTCTTGCACAGAAAGCAAAAGCTATTTTATTAGATGAGCCATTTACAGGGGTTGACGTTACAACAGAAGATAAAATCATTGCTTTGTTACAAGATCTTCGTAAAGAAGGAGCAGTGATCTTGGTTTCAACTCACAATTTGGGTTCTGTTCGCGAATTTTGTGATCATACAGTTTTAATAAAAGGAACCGTTTTAGCTTCTGGGTTAACAGAAAAAATCTTTACAAAGGAAAATCTGGAGAAAACTTTTGGAGGGTCTTTGCACCACCATATTTTTGATCTTCAAAGCACAAAAAAAAATGATGTTTTCATGGGAAGAAAGCAGGCTGCAGTTTGTGAAGATATTGAAAGAGTGGAGAACGTTGCATGATTTCTTGGTTGCTTGAGCCACTAAGCTATCAATATATGGTGAATGCAATGTGGGTTTCTGGGTTGGTTGGGTGTGTTTGTGCCTTTCTTTCAGCTTTTTTGATGTTAAAAGGTTGGTCATTAATTGGTGATGCTCTTTCCCATTCGATTGTTCCTGGTGTAGCAGGAGCTTACCTTTTAGGGTTACCTTTTTCACTCGGTGCTTTTTTTTCTGGTGGTCTTGCAGCAGCAGCAATGCTCTTTTTTAACCACCGGACAAAGCTGAAAGAAGATACCATTATTGGACTCATTTTTTCTTCCTTTTTTGCCTTTGGGTTGTTTCTCAAATCATTAAAACCAATGGCTGTTAATATTGATACGATTGTTTTGGGAAATATTTTAGCCGTCAGTTCATCAGATATTCTACAATTGGCTTTTATCGGCTTTTTTTCGTTGCTTATATTGCTTTTGAAATGGAAAGATCTTCTTGTTTCGTTATTTGATGAAACGCATGCGCATGCCATTGGATTAAATGTAAAGTTTTTAAAGATTCTCTTTTTCACATTACTTGCTGCTTGTACTGTTGCTGCTATGCAAACCGTTGGAGCGTTCTTGGTTATTTGTCTTGTTGTGACACCTGGGGCAACAGCCTATCTTTTAAGTGATCGTTTCGTGAATATCTTGGTTATTGCAGTTATAATTGGAACATTTACGAGTGTTTTGGGTGTTTATGTGAGTTATTTTTTAAATGCACAAACGGGGGGGGTTGTTGTGCTTTTTCAAGCATCTTTATTTGTTTTGGCTTTTATTTTTGCTCCTAAACATGGGTATATTGCTGCGCGCTTACGCATAAATGCGGCAAAAAAGGGTGTAATATTATCATGATTGATCAATTACTGCTTCCGTTTCAGTTTTCTTTTATGCTTAAGGGTATGCTTATTGTCATGATTCTTTCTATTCCCATGGCGATGCTTTCCTGTTTTCTTATTTTGAAAGGATGGGCGCTGTTAGGCGATGCCATTTCTCATGCAGTTTTTCCAGGTGTTGTTGTTGGCTATATGACAACACCATGGGTAATCGCATTTTTAACTTCTTTGCCATTTGCTTGGTTTCAGCATATGCGTCCAGAGAACATTACAATGACTCTGATTACTTGCGGTGCTTTTGTTGCAGGAATGGTGTGTGCACTATTAACGGGTTTTTTAGGGAGCAATAGCCGTATCAAACAGGACACGGTAATGGGTGTGGTATTTTCTTCGATGTTTGGTTTGGGGCTTGTTTTAGCCACGTCTATTTATAGTAGCTTAGATTTGAATCATATTCTATTTGGTAATCTTTTGGGTGTTAACTGGCTTGATATAACACAAACGGCGATTATTTCTGCTGTTGTCACTTTCATTTTAGCAGCAAAATGGCGCGACTTTATGCTGTATATTTTTGATACAGTTCAAGGACATGCAATGGGGTTACCAATATCTCTACTCCACTATACCCTTCTAACGATGATTTCTCTTACAATTGTTGCGGCTCTGAAAGCTGTAGGTATCGTGCTCGTTATTTCTTTACTGATAGCACCAGGAGCAATTGCTTATCTTGTTACAAAGCGGTTTTCTTTTATGTTAATGATCGCGATACTTGTTGCAGCTTTTTCTGGTTTTTTAGGGATTTATCTCAGCTTATTTATCGGCTCTGATTCTGCTTCCACAATTGTGTTGATCTTGACGTTGATTTTTATGGCTATTTTCATGATGATTTTCTTTCGTCAAAACACAGTTCAAGAAACTTGAAAGTGTTAAATTTCATGCATATCAGCCATGCATTTTTATATATTGTTTCTCATTTTTATTTTAATTAGAGTTCGGGGTGCTAGGTTATTTTTCCTCCTAATGTCTAGCAGGTGAATGCAGTGCATTTTCTCCCCCCCCCAACGCTGCATTCTTAATTAAGAGGCTGCATTGATTTATTCTGCAGCCTTTTTATTTTTTTGATTTTCTAAAATCTCTTCTCTTTTCTTGAAATCATTTAAAATGATTATCATATTGCGTAAGCTATTCGGTATTTTCAAGGAACTTATAACAGCAAAGACGCTTACGCATAAAAGGGTAGAACGTAATTGTGCACTCGGACATGTAAACAGAAAAAAACAGATACAATGTTTTTGTAGAAGGTTTTGCGTAGAGGAAAATAGTACGAGAAAATGAAAAACGATTTGAAGATATCGCATCTTTTGCGTATCTGCTATTATATAGCAGGTTGGATAATGGTTATATTAGGTATTATCGGTGTAGTATTACCTATTATGCCAACTGTGCCTTTTTTATTGGTTGCCTCATGGTGTTTTACGCGTTCTTCTCCACGTTTTCATCAATGGTTGAATAATCATCGTATTTTTGGTCCCCCTCTTAAGCGATGGGAAGAAAAAAAAGCAATCTCTCCATTCGTTAAAGTTTTTGCAATGATGAGTATGACAGGAGGATTTTTATCCTTTTTCGTAATGGTACACCCTCCTTTATGGATTTCCTTACTTGCTGCGGTTATATTATTGCTAATTGGCATTTATATTGTAACACGTCCATCTTCATAAGGATAGAAAAGGCTTTATGAGATATTCTTTTTAGCTTCGACTTATTTGTAAAAACTATGAGGACTTTTAAGTTTTGAATATAAGCTCTCCATATCCAAAATGCATATGAAGTAGTAAGCTTTTTGAAAGCAATTAATTAATAATATGTTTGTGAAATGATTTTTATGAACAAAGAAGACTGTTTACGCACACTCAAAATGTTCTCACTTGGATAAACCACATTCATGGAAGAGAGTCATTATTTTTATAAGACATGTTTGTATGAATCTCTATATATACGTCATTGAAAAGTCATTGATATGATAGCCTTTTCTTTCTAAAAAGACGTTTCGTTTGTTTTCATATCTCTTAATGAGGATATAATACAAAGCTTACTAAACATCATCATTTTATACTTATACAGTTAAGAAACCGGTCTATTATATTAATCTTTAATGTTACATCTGTTCTTAGCTTAAGGATAATTCTTAAAAAACAACAGAATTTTTCAGATGGTTTTATGCATACACGCATTCTTATTATAATATGCGAATAAATAAATTCTCTATCTTTGTATAAGTTTATTCGAAATAAAAATATTATTGCATTCTCTGTTTGTTAATGAGGTCATGCCCCCCATGTAAAACAAAAGGTCTCCCAAATCATGTTATTTACACATTTATTTTTATGAAACATTTCTCAACGCTTTACGCATTTCATGATAGCAGACCATACATTGGATAAAGTAAAATCTCCTGTAAAGTTTATAAAATCTATTTGGGCACTATCATCCTTGCCTTGCAAAATGCACACTGATAGTCACCATGCTATTTGTCATCCTCCAATGTTGCCTTAGCAATTCCTAATGTTACAATTGTAGCTTATCATTTGGTTTTGTATATTTTGACGCTAGTTTTTTTACCAATTTATTTTTTTTCAAAGAATTTTAAAGGTGTTCTCAAAGGGGTTTCAAAGCCTTTTTTCATTTTTACTATGGAAACGCATTTTTTCTGATTTTCGGTAATTTTTGCAATTTTAGGCGTCAAAATTTATTTTGACAAAATGCGCATTTAATGGTCAAAATTGTACATAAAAACAACAAATTACCACGTATTCCTACTTAATCCTATCTCTTCCCACTTAGTACAAAACCTACTGTCGAGCTACAACAACAACCCTTAAAAATTGAAAATCTTCATACACGCAAGGAGATTAGTGTGCTTGATTTAACAGGGTTGAAATGAGAAAAATTTATGATATTCGCGCTCATTCAACATGCAAAATGATAGTATCTTGTTATGCCGTATAACACCGTTATTTATGAAAATGATATAAGGAAGCCCCCTTGGCTAAACTTCCCTAGCACGTTAAGTATTTTTTTAAATCTGATCTGTCGATCCTTATGTAAGTGAAGCGTATGCGTGGTAGCCCAAGTAGAATCTGCTCAAAAAACAGCCGAACTATTTACAGATCAGCAAAGGTTAAGAACCCCATCTTTAGGGCAGGACAAAAATCAATCTTATAAACAATATGGTGAGTCAATATACTCGTTTTAAAGAACCGGAAACTACGTCTTTATAGATCTAGCAATTCGCTTTTTATTACTAAAAAAATTGAGATAACGTTGTACTTCTTTTGAATTACCGATCGTTTTTTCAGGATTATCTGAAAGTTTTACGGCTGGTCGACCATTAGCATAGGTCACCTTACAAACAAGGGAAAGAGCATCAAGAGTTTCGATTTCCTGAGGTGCACAGCCTGTAAAGTCATTGGTAAGATCCGTGCCCCATCCAAAACTCATGCGCACTCTACCATGGAAATGATGATAGGTTTTTTCAATTGTATTGACATCAAGAGCATCAGAAAAAATTAAAAGTTTTTCGCGTGGATCTTTTCCTTTTTCTTTCCACCATTGAATAATACGTTCGCCACCTTCAATAGGGGGCGCACTATCGGGTCTGAAACCTGTCCAATCAGCGACCCAATCTGGTGCATTGCGTAAAAATGCTTCTGTACCAAAGGTATCAGGTAAAACAATGAGAAGATTTCCACCATAATAACGGTTCCAATCTTGCAAGACTTGATATGGAGCTCTGCGTAATTCATCATCGTTGTTGCTGAGAGCCGCAATAACCATGGGCAATTCGTGTGCATTGGTTCCAAGAGCTTCTAAATCCGTATCCATGGCAAGAAGAACATTAGAAGTTCCAGTAAAAGAATTACCAATGCCTTCTTTTAATGCTTCCACACACCAGCGCTGCCATAAAAAAGAATGGCGACGCCTTGTCCCAAAGTCAGATATTTTAATATCAGGCAATTTTTTGAGACGTTCAACTTTACTCCACATTTTTGCTTTAGCACGCGCATAAAGTACATCAAGAGCAAAACGATCTAGTTTTTTGAGAGCTGCACGTGAACGTAATTCACTGATAATAGCAAGGGCTGGAATTTCCCACATAGAGCTATGAGCCCACGAACCATAAAAATGAAGCATATATTGGCCATCTTTGCGGGTTAGTTCATATTCTGGGAGTTGAAAATTCTCAAGCCACTGAAGAAAATCCGGTTCAAAAATTTGTTTGCGTCCATAAAATGTATTACCAGCAAGCCAGATCATTTCTTTTTTTGTAAAGCGCAAACTAAGAGCATGATCAAGTTGAGCACGTAATTCACTCTCATCAATATCATCGGCAAGACGTATTGTTTTAGAGCGATTTATGAGGGAAAAAGTAACATTAACATCAGGATACAACCCCCAAATCATCTGTACCATAAGAAGCTTATAAAAATCCGTATCGAGAAGTGAACGAATAATGGGATCAAGTTTCCAAGTATGATTGTAAACACGTCTAGCAATATCCGGATGATTCATAACCCTTTTTCTTTCAGTCTCATAGAATCTAAAATTATTGTGCACCAATATGGTCAATATAGGGAGTGCAGAAAATATAACAATTCTGTGGCTTTGAGCAAGAATAAAAAAGCCTGTTATTTTTTCTGTTTTTAAGATTTAAGAATACGTATGATTTCATGTTGACCTATTTTTTTTAACTTTATTCCTGCGTTAAGTTTGGCATATTTCTTACCGTCAACACTAAGCATATTTTCAGATCCCCATTTTACTTTGATAGTATAGATGGCATCATAAAATTTTATTTTTGTTTCATATTTAGGCCAAGAGGAGGGTAAATGTGGTTTTAAAAACAACAGATTGCCTTGACGTTGAATCCCAAGAATGGCTTGTATCGCGGTATGGTAGAACCATCCTGCTGAACCTGTATACCATGTCCAACCGCCTTGTCCACGACGTGGTTCAATGGCGTAGATGTCTGCAGCCATAACATAGGGTTCAACACGATAAACTTCAGGATTTTTACCATGGGTGATTGGATTGATCATAGAAAATAGAGAATAAGCTTTGTCTGCTTCACCCATCTCAGCAAGCGCTAGAATGCTCCAAATAGCACCATGCGTATATTGACCACCATTTTCTCGAATGCCTGGAGGATAACCTTTTATATAACCAGGTTCGAGAGTACTTTTATCAAAAGGAGGCCAAAAAAGACGTATAATGCCGGCTTTTTTGTCCCATAGATGTTCAAGCATAGAAGCCATTGCTTGTTTTTGGCGCTTAAGTGATGCCATTTGAGAAATGACAGCCCAAGATTGCGCAATGGTATCAATTTGGCATTCATCATTTATTTTAGAACCAAGGGGTGTTCCATCATCAAAATAACCACGTCGATACCAAGCGCCATCCCAACCATTTTTTTCTAAAGCTGTAGTCAAATGTTTAAGGTATGCACTCCATGTGTTAGCATGGTTATGGTCGCCACGTTTTTTGGCAAGAGGAATAAATGCTTGTAGTGTAGTGCCAAGAAACCAACCCAACCAAGTACTTTCCCCTTTTTCTCCAATGCCCACTAAATTCATGCCATCATTCCAATCTCCGCCTAAGATGAGAGGAAGACCATGTTGACCACAACGTTTGATGGCAAGATCTAAAGCTAAAGAACAATGTTCATAAAGTGTTGCTGTTTTTTGAGATTGCGTGGGTTGAAAATAAGCATCTTGTTGTTCTATCTCTAGAGGAGGGCCTTCAATGAACGCAATGGGAATATCAAGAAAGTCGTACTCACCAGTGGTGTTAACATAAAGGGCGCTACCATAGGCTAGCCAAACAATGTCATCAGAAATGCGTGTGCGAACGCCTGCGTTGGTGTCAGGCAACCACCAATGCTGTACATCACCTTCGGGAAATTGATGGGCTGCAGCGTTTAACAATTGTTCACGTGCCAGTTGTGGTTCAAGGAGGAGTAAAGACAAGCTATCTTGCAATTGGTCACGGAAGCCAAATGCACCACTAGCTTGGTAAAATCCTGCGCGTGCCATGATGCGGCATGCATAGGTCTGATAAGGGAGCCAATGATTGACCATAATATCAAAAGAGGGATCCGGTGTTTTAACTTGAAAAGGAGAAACAAAATCGCTCCATTGCTGTTTTTGTTTTGTGAGCAGAATTTCAAAATCACTTGCACGTACTTGATTGAGTAATTTTTCAGCTTCTTGTCTATTTTCAGCACTACCAAGATAAAAGATGATTTCTTTTGTTTGCCCTGCTTGAAGATCAATATCATAGGAAAATGCTGAACAAGGATCACATCCTGCTTCAATGGTATTCGAAAGAGCACCAGCTTTACGGATCGCAGTTGGATGCGTTACGGTTCCCGTTGCACCAATAAATTCAGCACGATTGGTTGTGGTGCTGGTTGGCATTTCAGATGCCGATAAGAATGTGACTTGTTGAGATTTTTCAATGTGATAAGGATTTTGAATAAAATGTACACCCCTTTTGTCCTCATAAGAGGAAATAATGAAGGGGGCATATTTTGTACGGGTATTTCCCAAAACCCATTCAACATAATTATAAAGGCGTAAACTGCGTGGTTCTTTCCCTTCATTCGTAAGGATAAGACGTGAAAAGCGAATAGGTTTTTCGGGATCAAGTGTATGAGTCAGTTCTAATGCGATTTCTGAATGTGTTGATTTAAAAGTTGAGAATCCAAACCCATGACAAGCCTCATAGACAATATTTTCATCACATTCAACAGTAGAAACGGGTGAAAAACGTTTTAAAGACTGGCGATCAACCAGATAAAGTGCTTCTCCTGGCCGGTTAGATGTTGGATCATTTGCCCAAGGAGTTAATTTATAATCGCGGCTATTGTTAACCCAAGTAAAAATTGCACCTTCAGCAGAGACATGAAAACCAAATTTGTGATTAGCGATGACGTTAATCCACGGGTGCGGTGTAGTTGTACGTCCATGAAGACGTATTACATAATGGTTATACTGGTTAAAACCACCGTAACCATTCCAATATTTTAGATCTTCTCCATTTATGGGAAAAGAAGATGGTTTTCGTTGGCTAATAAGACCAATGGAAGCAAAAAAATTTTGTTCAGTTTGTGTTGTAACTTGCCTTCCTTCGTTATATTTTTGGTAATCTAATTGATCATAAGATTCTTGATAATTTTTACGAATTGTAAGATCAAAATCACTCTCATCAAATCGTTTAAGCTGTTCAGATAAAGAGCCATTTTGGGCATCAAGAACGATGCGCGCTGATGCAAGAAGCGTTTTAAAGCTTTGTTCACTCATTTGATCGCGCCGAAGCATGAAAATATGTTGGCGTTCATCTGCTTTTTGCATGTGGTGATAATAAGATTCACAGACCCACTCAAGAGCGCGTTGTGTATTTTGTATATAGGAAAATGTTTGTTCATTAAGAATGACCAAATCCACAATGAGTCCGCGCATACGCCAATATTCATGTGCTTTAAGGAGCTCGCGCAGTACGGTTATATTTCCCTCGTTATTTAATCTAAGAAGACAGAGTGGATTGTCTCCTGAGATAGACATGGGCCAAAGATCAGACTGTTTTCCTAGCGTTTTTGCTAATATTTCAGAAGGAAGACGCCACGTTCTTTCTGGATAAATAAGCGGTGTTGCATATTTTTGATAGACAATAGCTTCTTTAAGCTGGGTTCCGCTCTGATACAGTGCAACTTGTGAGCGCGTCCATGCCATTGAAAGTTCTTTTTGAAACATATCAGGTTGTCGATAATGTTTAATATGATTATTTAGTGCTTCTTTTGTATGAGCAGCAAAAGTCCAAAAAATAAGTTCTGCTTTTTCATGGGCTGGAATTTTTATACGGCATCGCAATGACATAACAGGATCAAGAACGCAACCTTGACTGTTACTGAAACGAGCATTTTGATCAAATGCAGCGGGCCGATGAATGGATCGGCCCCGCCCAATAAACAGAGAGCGATCCGTTTCAGCTTCTGTCTCTCGGAGAGTATCTGTTGTACTGGAGACAAAATGAGCAACATAGATTTCAGGATCGCTAGGTGAGCGTTTGCGCCTTTTGGCAAAAATTGTTTTACCTTCCTCAGCAATTTCTGTCTCTATAAACATGCGGGAAAAAACAGGATGAGCTTGGTCTGTGCCCATTGTGGCAAGCGCTAATTCACCATAAGAAGTCACTTCAATGAGGCGCTCTTTATTTGTCGTATTCATCAGTTGAATACGTCTACCTTCGCCACATCCTTCAGATGTAATAAGACATTCAAGTGTTGATTTTATACCATCAACCATTTTTGTATATTCAGCCTTTTCATCTGTAAAAATGCTGACAGCTTCTTCTTCAATAACACGTGTTGGTTCACCAGTAACAGACCACCACCGTCCACTATGCGTATCCCGTAAGAAGAATAAAGTACCTTGTTGATCTTCTGTTGCATCGGGAATAAAACGCGTAATCGCATAATCGCGCCAACGGCTGTAACCAGAACCATTCGCTGTTAACATAGTAAAATAAAAGCCATTAGACAAAAGTAAAGTTGCTCGTGGTTTGAACAACGGGTTTGTAATAATGCGCAAAGGGGCGGCGTCAAATACTTGAGACTTGTTGCGCATACGATTAACAGCTTTGGTATGAATAATAGGAATAAGATGAGGCGCTCTTTCCTGTAACAGCAGTTGCGTTGCTTCAACAACGGGATCACGGTGAAAACGATCACGCATTCGTCCTTGAAAAATAACATTGTTAAGAGCAAGGATAGACATGCCATGATGGTGCGCATAATAATTGCGTACAACAGCGTATTTTTCCCCTGTTTTCACGCGTGAAGGGGTAAAATCGACAGAGTCATAATAACCATATGTTCCTAAAGCTCCAAGATCACGGAGTCGTTTTAAATTAGCAACAGCACAAGCAGGAGCATATTGTGCCGCTAGAAGGCTGGCATAGGGAGCTATGACAGCATTGCGTGAAAGACCACGTTGGAGTCCGAGGTTTGGAACACCAAAATGAGCGTATTGGTAATTCATTAAATGATCGCGAGCGTTAAATGCGGCCTCTGAAATACCCCATGGCAATTCCCGTTTATGGGCATATTGTATTTGACAACGAATAATCAATCGATTTGTTTGATCTAGGAGAGATCCTAAAGGTTCATGCATTATGAGAGATGGCATAAGATATTCGAACATCGATCCAGACCATGATAGGAGCGCACCTTTCCAACCTATGGGTACGAGGAGTCGACCAAGACGAAACCAATGTTTAAGTTTTATGTCTCCTTTTGCGATAGCAAAAAAGCTTGCAAGACGTGCTTCTGAAGCAAGTAGATCATAACAATTTTCATCGAGTTTGTTTTCTTGAACACGATATCCAATAGATAAGAGATGCCGTTTAGGCTGTTCTAAAAAGTCAAATTTCATATCAAAGGCTACTTGCCGTGCCACTATAGCCAGTCTGTTTAATTTTTTACGTAATTTGTCAGTATCACAATGAGCAGTCGCATCATAATGATAAGCGTTACAGGTATCGATAAGGCATTTAGCCCAAGAAAGCGCATGAGCAGATTCTATCGTTTGAATTTTGTGGTCAAGTTCACTGACTAAGTGCACAATATCGTGGGCTGCATGTGAAAGGTCTGTGATGTGAGAAGGAATCGTATTTTCTTGTTCTACAAAAGTGAGGACAGAGTCATGAAAACGAGTGATGTTTTCTTCAATTTTTTGACGTAAAGAGCGTAAATTGGGTTGATGATCTGGAATTTCTCTGACAGTTTCTTCAAGAATAGCAAGAACATCCGATAAGCCTTCTCGATCACTTTGAAAAAAAAGATGCGGTTTTTCAGCCCATTCACTTAAGGCAGAAGAGAGTGTTATCAAATGACCGGCAAGATTTCCTGAATCAACGGTTGATACATAAGTAGGCAAAAGAGGCCTGAGTGTATCCGTTTCATACCAATTATAGAGATGACCACGGAACTTTTCCATTTTTGTAAGAGAGCGTAATGTACACTCAATACGGGTAATGGTCTCTTCAAAACCAATCCAGCCAAAATCACGTGCCGCAATAATAGAAAGGAGATAAACGCCAATATTCGTAGGAGATGTACGTTGAGCAACAAGAGGTTCAGGATCTTCTTGAAAATTATCGGGAGGCAAATAGTTGTTTTGTGCATTGACAAAGGTTGTATAATAAAGCCATGTACGCCGTGCAATAGAGCGAAGTTTTTTTTCATCTTTTGAAGAAAGATCAAGGCTATCTTGAAAGGTTGAAGGTTGACTCACAATCCAAGCAATGAAGGGTGAAAAAAACCATGCTATCCCAAAAGGCAAAGCAATCAAGCTTGCAAAACTATCAGAAAAAAGAGGGAGTGCTATAGTAAGGATACCAATAAGCGATGCTGGTGCCATTGTAAAAACATAGAAACGCAAACTATTGGGCATTGATTTTGTTGCGGCAGAAGTTTTCCATTCAAGAAGATGCTGTTTTGAAATCGTCATACGATAGAGTGTACGAATAATCGCATCGGTCATAAAATACGCCGAATGAGCAAGAAACGTCGTTTTAAGAAATATATCAGCGCTTGTAAGAGCAGTTTTGTTCCAAATTAATTGAAAATGTCCACGCAAAGAATGATCTATATTGGACGAGACTAGCGTTTTTAATACACATAGAATGGGAGAAATGAAGGAGCTAAACAACAAGAATATTTGCCAGACAATTGCACTCTTGAAAGACAAAAAAGCCCATCCTGCAAATGCTGCGATTAACCACATAAGTGGAGTAAGAGAACGACGTAAATTATCCTGCATTTTCCAACGCGTCACGAAACTTATTTGACGGTGGAAAAAAAGATAAGGCAAAAGCTGCCAATCACCGCGAATCCAGCGATGATAACGCATAACATCAATATTATAAGCGGTTGGATAATCTTCAATGACTTCTATGCTACTCACCAGAGCAGTACGAGCATAACCTCCTTCTAAGAGATCATGACTAAGGATAGTATTTTCTTTAATTTTGCCATCAAGCGCTTGTTCGAATGCATCAATATTATAAAGACCTTTACCGATAAAGGTACCTTCTCCTAAAAGATCTTGATAAGTATCAGAAACGGCAAAAACATAAGGATCAATGCCACGGTTGATAGAAAAAACCCGTTGGAGAATTGATGTTTTTTTTCCTGTTGTAAGAGAAGGAATAATGCGTGGTTGTAAAACGCTATAGCCCTTTACAACCTTTCCACTTTGCGGATCAAAAATGGGATGATTGAGTGGATGGTTAAGCTTTCCAACAAGTTTTGCGACGCTCTCTGGAGTAAGACGTGTATCACAATCCAACGTCATAACAAAACGGCAATCCATAGGAAGATGTGGATTGGGAGGATAAAAGCTTGTGTTTTCATCGCCTCTTAAGAGCCGATTGAGTTCATGAAGTTTTCCTCGCTTTCGTTCCCATCCCATCCAACATTTTTCGCTTGTATTATAAAGGCGTCGGCGATGTAAAAGGAAAAAAAGAGGAAGTTCATCACGATGATAACGACTATTGAGTTTATCAATACTCTTTTGCGCATAGTGCAATAAATCAAGATCATCTTGCGTTTCTCTCAATGGAGCATCCACCCAATCTGTAATGAGTGCAAAATGAATGGCACCTTTAGGATTGGAAAGATAGTGCACTTCAAGACTGCGTAATTGTTCATCAATATCATCGCGTGATGTCATCAAAGTAGGTACAACAACCATTGTCCGTGCATGTTTTGGAATACCTTCTTTATATTCATAGCCAATGAGTTGTCTTGATGGGACAAACCATGAAACAACAGTGTTAAATAAAGCAAAAGCAGCATCGATAGCAGGAAAAAGCGCTAATACAGTAAAGCAAAAAGACATCCATGATGTCATGCCAGATATTTGTAAAAGGGCGTAAATTACAAGCAAAAGAGCGAGCGTCAGAAAAGAGACAGGAATGGCGATGACTCTCAATTTTGAGCAAGAAGCTCGTGTCCATTTTATGAGAAAGGGCGGGATATATCCACAAGCCTTTTCAAATATGCCACGACCATCATCAACAAGGTACCACCCCACACAAGAATGATGAGGCATATCTTTAGAAGTGGAATTTGCCATTTCTACAACTTTATGTGCAATTTCCAGTTCATTAAGAGGCGAAAAGCGTGAAACTTTTTCAATGACTTGTCGATAAATATTGCGTGAGTGAGAATCAATTTCAGAAAAATCACTATTTTTACGCAAAATAGAATCGACACAACTCACTGTTTCAAACCATGCTGTCCAATCAACATCATCTATAGCTTTAAGAGCACGGATAATATTTCCCATGGTCACACCATCTGCTGCTTGTCTGGTATGTTCATCGGCTGTTGCAATCTCTAAGCTACTGCCTTGGCTTTTCAATTGATTTTCAAGCCAAGTTAATGCTACGGTTGAATCGACAGATGCACTGCGCAGGCGATAGAATAAATGTGCTGAAAAAGTTGGATCAACAGTAAATGGTTTATACTGCGTAAAAAGAGAGTGTAGATTTGTTTTATTTTCTACAAGAGAAATTTTATCAGCCACTTGACTAGCAAGATGGCGCATATGTCGCGCTTTTTCGATACGGACTGAAAGACGACGGACATTTTCAATGAGCAGCATTTGCATAACAGAAGGAAGAGCCCACAATTCACCAATTGTGAGCGCACAAACTTCTTGAAATCCGTTGGTTATAGCAGTGAGTGTTTCTTGTGAAAAGCTGCTATCGGTATGCGCAATATAAAGCCAAGTTAAAGCAAAAATTCGTGGTATTCCCGCTTTGTGTGTAGAAAGAGGAAGTTGCTTTATGAAAGACTTGGGCAGATTACGACGTAGCTTTTGTATGGTTTTATCAATGGTGTAATGATTATCAATGAGCCATTGAGCAGACGGTGCGATGGTCTCATCATTTCGGGCAGCAAAATCACTGGTATGAAAGGCATGAAGAATAAGTTTAGCATTTTCATTCAATCTCTTGCGAAAATCTTCTACTCCGTCATATTCAGGGAGTAAAATTTCTTTACCAGAAGCTATATCATGCCCTAAGTTATAAAGATCTTCCTGTACCTTATAAATTGCACGAAGAGGAAAATCCGTATTAATAAAATAGCCTTTTTTCTCTTTTTGAGAAAAAAAGCACTTTATGAAAGGTATTATGCACGTCATAATGTCCCATTGTTATCCAATTACATCGTTTTTATTTAAATTGTAAGCATTTTATCTGAATAGTGAACCGTTGATAGACAAAAAACAAACTTTTTGTTTTTATTTGCAAGCATTTATAATTTTTGACGCCAATAATTAGAAAATAAGCAGACAATTTTTTAGAAAATAAAAAGGTCACCCTAAAATGAGTGACCTTAATAACACCGTCAACTTTAGTGATTGATGATTAATCTTGTTCTTGTTTTTTCAAAGCTGCACCAAGAATATCACCAAGAGAAGCACCTGAGTCTGTAGAACCATATTGTGCAACAGCTTCTTTTTCCTCTGCAATTTCTAAAGCTTTAATCGATACTGAAATTTTACGTGTTTTTTTATCAAATGCTGTAATGCGAGCATCAACCTTTTGCCCAATTGCAAAACGCTCAGGACGTTGCTCATCACGATCACGCGCGAGATCAGCGCGTCGAATGGTTGTCTCAAGGTTGTGGTCAATCAATTTCACACCAATGTCATTGTCGTTAACAGCAATCACTTCGCATGTTACAACAGCACCTTTTCGCAATTCGCCAGAAGCAGCTGCTTCTCCAACTTTATCGCTGGAAAGCTGCTTAATTCCAAGAGAAATGCGCTCTTTTTCAATGTCAACATCAAGGACCACAGCTTTAACGATATCGCCTTTATTGTAAGTATCAATGACTTGTTCACCAGGACGGTTCCAATCAAGATCAGACAAATGAACCATACCGTCAACATCGCCTTCAAGCCCAATAAACAGACCAAATTCTGTTTTATTTTTAACCTCTCCTTCAATTTGCGAATTGACAGGAAATTTATTGGCAAAAGCTTCCCATGGATTTTCAAATGTTTGCTTTAAGCCAAGAGAAATACGCCGTTTAGAAGGATCAATCTCAAGAACAACCACTTCTACTTCTTGTGATGTAGACAGAATTTTTCCAGGATGAACATTTTTCTTTGTCCAGCTCATTTCAGAAACATGGATCAGCCCTTCAATTCCTGGTTCAATTTCAACAAAACCACCGTAATCAGTAATGTTGGTAACAGCACCCGTAATTTTTTTACCAATCGGATACCGAACACTGATGCTTTCCCAAGGATCACTTTCAAGCTGTTTCATTCCAAGAGAAATACGGTGCGTATCTTGATTAATGCGAATAATCTGCACTTTAATCGTTTGGCCAATTGTGAGCACTTCAGATGGGTGATTAACACGCCGCCATGCCATATCTGTAACGTGCAAGAGACCATCAATCCCACCAAGATCAACAAAGGCACCATAATCTGTGATATTTTTCACCACACCTTCAACGATTTGGTTTTCTTCAAGATTTTGTACAATTTCTGAACGTTGCTCAGCGCGACTTTCTTCTAAAACAGTGCGACGTGAGACCACAATATTGCCACGACGACGATCCATCTTCAAAATTTCAAAGGACTGTGAATTATGCATGAGAGGTGAAACATCGCGAATGGGACGAATATCAACTTGGCTGCGCGGCAAGAAAGCAACGGCACCATCAAGATCGACTGTAAAACCACCTTTTACTTGGCTAAAGATCACTCCATCAACGCGCGCACCAGCATTGAATTTTTCCTCTAAACGGACCCAACTTTCTTCGCGCCGTGCTTTTTCACGCGATAAAACAGCTTCACCCATCGCATTTTCAATGCGTTCAATGTAAACCTCAACTTCATCGCCAACTTGCAAAGAACCGTCTTTTGCTTTAGCTCCAAATTCTTTGAGAGGAATACGTCCTTCGACTTTAAGACCAGCATCAATAATGGCCATGTCTTTTTCGATTGCAATAACACGGCCTTTAACAACAGATCCTTCATTAAGATCATTAGTTTGAAAAGATTCTGTTAAAAGGGCTTCAAAATCCGCTGTTGTGGGATTGTATTGTGACATAAGAACTCCTAATATATACCTTGTATTATAAGGTATGAGCGCTAGGTTAGTGTTAACATAAGCAACTCCTAGCCTTTTTCCTTGAATAAAGGAAGAAAAGTTAGCGCTAGGCTGGAAGTTACCTTAACGAATTTATCCAATTATATGCATTTTTATGATTGGATCAATAAAACTGCATGCAATTTCAAATGTTGCTTCTATACTCAATTCTGACGTATCAAGCAAGTGGGCGTTTTTTGCTGGTTTTAGTGGACTTTGTTTGCGCGTTATATCGCGACTGTCGCGCTGTTCAAGTTGAGCTAGGATTTCATGATAATTTGCCTGAACACCTTTTTTTAAAATCTCCTGATAGCGACGTTTGGCGCGTGTTTGAACATTGGCTAGAACATAAAACTTGATATCGGCATCAGGACAAACAATAGTTCCGATATCACGCCCATCAAGCACACAGCCGGGTAAAACTTTAGAAAAGTTGCGTTGTTTTTCGACAAGAATTTTGCGTACAGCAGGGTTAATCGCTATTTTTGAAGCCGCTTCACCAAGTTCATGAGAAGAAAGAAGAGAAGGATTTAAGGTGTTAAAATCGAGTTCTTTAGCATAAATAATAGCATTTTTTTCATCATTAAGAGCTAAATTTTGTTGTAAAAGCGTATGAGCAACACTACGATAAGTAAGACCAGTATCGAGATAGCGAAGACGATAATGTACAGCAATTTTGCGTGCTAAGGTTCCTTTGCCTGAGGCTGCAGGTCCATCAATGGCAATAACAAAAGGCTTCAAGCGATTTTCCCCCCAAGTTGTTTTATAAAAGGAATAAATTCTGGAAAGCTCGTAGCGATCATTCGTTTATCATCAATGGTAACAGGTTTTTCTGATACAAGCCCAAAAATGAGAAAACACATAGCAATTCGATGATCAAGATGTGTGGAGACATGTCCACCACCCAAACCTTTGGCAGAACCTTTCCCATAAACAATAAGAAAATCTTGACCTTCTTCACAGTCTACGCAATTAATTTTTAATCCTTGAGCAACAGCAGACAGTCGATCTGATTCCTTTACACGCAATTCTTCAATTCCTAACATCACTGTTTTGCCTTCTGCAAAGGCTGCTGCTACTGCCAAAGCAGGATATTCATCAATCATCGATGGAGCACGTTCTTTGGGCACCGTAACGCCTCTAAGAACCGATGATTTTATCCGTAGATCAGCAACATCCTCTCCACCTGTTTGACGTCGGTTCAAAAATTCAATTTGAGCACCCATTTCCCACAATGTTTCGATAAGTCCCATTCGAGAGTTATTTATCAAAACATTTTCAATGGTGATATCAGAGTCTTCTACAAGAAGGGCTGCGATAATTAGAAAAGCAGCAGAAGAAGGATCACCCGGAATATGAATTGTTTGCCCAATAAGATGGGGTTGACCGTTAAGATGAATCAAACGCGCACCTTCATTATCTTTTTCTATTTCAAGTTGTGCACCGAATGCTTTTAACATTTTTTCCGTATGATCTCGTGTCAGAACTGGTTCAATAACAGTTGTAATGCCGGCGGTATTGAGTCCAGCAAGCAAGACTGCTGATTTAATTTGAGAGGAAGCTATTGGAACACGGTAACGAATCGGATTAGCCATTTTCGGGCCATAAAGCGTTAAAGGAAGGTGATCGTCGTGCGTTGCTTCAATTTCAACCCCCATGAGACGCAGTGGATCAAGGATACGTCCCATTGGACGTTTAGAGAGAGAAGCATCACCAATAAAGGTTGTTTTCATATGATATGGACCAACCATTCCCATAACCAAACGAGCACCCGTTCCAGCGTTTCCAAAGTCTAAAGGTTTTTGTGCAGCTAAAAGGCAACCATTCCCTGTTCCTCGTATGGTCCAGAAGCCATCTTTTTTAATAATACAGGCACCCATAGCTTGCATAGCAGCAGCTGTATTGAGTACATCAGCGCTTTCAAGTAATCCATGAATATGTGTCTCACCACTTGCTAATCCTCCCAATATAAGAGAGCGATGAGAGATTGATTTATCTCCTGGTATTTTAATTTTTCCAGAGAGACTACTCGATTTATAGGTGGTTATAGGGATTGCTTTTTGCATGGAAATTCTATTTAATTCTATCTAACTTTTATGAAATTGTGCATCCTTTAGCACATGCTTTAAAAGACGTCATGAAAAAATCACTGTGGAACAGTGTATTTATCTTTGACAAAGGCATTATTTTTCGATTAAGCACCATACAATTTATCTTTTAATGGAATAATAGTTAATCAAAGAGGCACGGTTTATGGCAAAACAAGAACTTGGAACTAAACGTGTTGATCCAGAAACGGGAAAAAAATTTTACGATCTAAATCGCGATCCTATTGTGTCGCCCTATACAGGAATTTCTTATCCGCGTTCTTACTTTGAAGTTGCAGCAGCTGAAGCAAACAATGAGGAAGACGTTGATGCTGAAGAGCTTGATACAGCACTTGAAAAATCTGCTTTTATGCTTCTTGAAGAGGATGATGAGGATTCTAAAGATGACGATCTTCCTGATTTAGAAGATAGTGATGTAGATCTCGGTGATGACGATGATACATTTTTATCTCATGATGATGACGATGAAGATGATGACGTTACTGATATTCTCGGAGGCGGTGTTTCTAATGATGACGATGCTTAAGAGAAGTAAAAGAGGATATCTTTTCCATTGAATGTAAATTCTTCTTGATCTTCAATTTTGATCGTTCTAGAAAAGCTGAAATTGTATACTTCCCTTTTGGGAAAGATTGTTTTTGTAGGGGCTATAGCTCAGCTGGGAGAGCGCTTGCATGGCATGCAAGAGGTCAGCGGTTCGATCCCGCTTAGCTCCACCAAAAGGACCAGCTATCCTATCAAGGGTTAATTATAATAGAGAATGTGTGCATCAATTTAAAAGGTCTATGTGCTATTTAATCATCATTCCAATAGCGCCTATTCCTTGCATTTTTATGATATTATAACACATTTTTAATCATTTGTTGGATTATAAAATTTTACTGTCGTAACTGTAAAAGTAGATAATTTTTATGCTTTGCATAGAAATAGACGATGAGCTGTTTAACTTACGCTTTGTTTTAAAGGACAAATTTTGAATTCCCTTTATCACAATATTTCCACAAAATCATAATATGTTGGTTATCTATATCTTTTTAAAAGGTACGAAGTACCTAAACAGAGATGAGAGAATAAAATATTAAAATATACTTCTCAGTTATTGCGAATGAGAACTTTTTTTGAGTATTTTTACCCTAGTCAGATGTCCTGCAAATTAAAAAATTGCCCACCTTGAGTAGCATCTACCTGCTCAATACTAAGGTATATTCACGCTTAAATAACATATTGAATCAATTAATTTTGTTTCCTTGCCCGTCACAAGCAAGGTTGAGTTGTGAAAGCAAAGTGGCGCCATCATTATATGTGCTAATTCCCTATGTTGCCGATAATTCTTACATTTGAGAATGTTCATAAAAAACATTTTTAGTCTTTTCTTTCACAGTTTTTATCCACATGCCAATTACGCTTGTTATGTGCAAGCCAATAGTTTTTATTGATTTAATCTCAAGAGATCTGAAATGATAAAACCCTACGCCATTCGAGATTCTTACTTTGAATATGATGCTCGAATTGCATTTTTTTGATTGCTATTTTATACGCTTAACAAAGAAAATATTCATGTAATAATCAGCCAGTAATACGCATAATGAAAATAAAAAATGATATTAAACTTTAAAATTTTTCTTTAATAATCTCTGATATTTAGACCTGTGCGAAATGCCTGAGCCAAATAGGATATAGTTTCCATTGTAAATTTTTTAAACAAAGAAGGTAAAAATATCGAGAGTACAGTCAAATATATTGAGCATTGCAAAAGCTTTCTGTCTCTTGGGTTTATTCTAAAAAATAACAATTTATTTCATTTAACAATCAGAAAAACGATACAACCTTATTACGCCATAAGAAATTTGGCTCTCAAATAATTTTACCGCAACAATTCCCTAATTGAGATTTTCAAAAATCTTCCCTAATGCCATCCACATCTCTTTAATTGCTGTTCATAGAGCCTTGATATCCTTGCCATGCGCTGTGCTGCCTGTGAAAGTGCAGCAGTGACACGCCCGCCACGCGCATAAGCACCATGTCCCATATGATAATTTAAATAAAGGCTATATGCATCATCAAATCTCACCCCATTGCGTTGAACACTTTGGCGATGGTACCAAGCAACAAAATCAGCAGAATCTGCAAAATTCGTACGCCATGCAAAAGATCTGCCCGTAGAGCGAAGATACATTGCCCATGTACTGTCAAGCGCTTGAGAATAACCATAAGCTGTCGACCGACGCTTCCATGGAATAAAACCAAGTAGTTTCTTGCGTGGAGGACGTGCATTGTGACGAAAGCTCGATTCCATCTTAATAGTTGCAAGAATAATCGGCATAGGAATCCCATAGCGCATTTCCGCTCTTTGAGACACCTTACCCCAATTGTCAAAAAAACCATTTTTTTGTGCTAAAATAGCACAAGCATTGTTTGTGTGGATGGGAGTGGTTGTTGCACATCCCTCTAGCAAAAACACCAGTGCCCCTAAAAACAAAAGGTGTCGCATATTCCTATTCCTCTCGTTTAAGAAATAAAACAAGATAGAGATACTAAAAAAGTATTACCAATCAATAAAGAACATGATCTGACTTGTGATATCTAAGAAGCTTTCTTTGCTTTATTCCTCATCAGCAAAACGCAATGTTTGCGACTGAGCCAATGTTGTTATTTTTGTTGGTTCAGAGTAATTTTCTTTTAATTCGACAGTTTCAATGCGATTTGCCCGTTTCATAATTTTGGAGGATGATATCAAAATTCCCTCTATATCTTCACCTGCTTTGTGAAAATGCTTCTGTAACGCACGAACACGTATATCCATTCGTCCAAAATCTTCCATCAATTTTGCTACTTCTGATTGAATTAAATGCGCTTGTTCACGCATCCGTGCATCTTTCATAATGGTTTGTACTACTTGGACAGAGAGCATCAACAAAGATGGTGAAACAATAATCACATGGGCTCTATTGGATTTTTGTACCAATGCCTCAAAATCCTCATAAATTGTTGCAAAAATCGATTCAGATGGCACAAAAAGGAAAGCAGTGTCATGGGTTTCTCCGGGAATCAAATATTTTTGTGCAATATCACGAATATGGACTTCCATATCGGTACGAAATTGGCGTTCTGCCTCTTGACGCTCTTGTGCTGATTCTGCCTTACGCATAGCATTCCAAGCCTCCAGAGGGAATTTAGCATCAACAACAAGAGAAGGGGCTTTATTGGGCATATGAATGAGACAATCTGGGCGCTTTCCATTGGAAAGAACAGCCTGAAAAGCATAAGCATTTGTTGGTAAGGCATCGGCAATAATGGCTTCCATTCGCCCCTGACCGAAAGTACCACGTGTCTGCTTATTGCTTAAAATGGACTGCAATTGAACAACTTGTCCCGTAAGCGATTGAATATTATTTTGCGCCGCATCAATCACTGCTAAACGCTCTTGCAAACGATTCAAATTTTCATAAGTGGATTTGGTCTGTACCTGAAGTGTTTGGCCTAAGCTTGTTGTCATCCCATTGAGTTGCTCACTGAGTGATTTATTCAATTCAGCCTGCCGTTGACCAAAAATTTCCGCCATCGTTTGCATTCGCCCTTGCATTTCAGCTTGTGTTTTCAGCAAGGTAGCCATCTGCATTTGTGCCTCACGTGCGCGTTCAGCAATTTCATTTTCCAAAAATGCTTTTTTTCGATGAGAATGTATCAACATAAAAAATGCCAAACAGACAAATATAAATAAAAGCAAAAGCATTAGTTTAGAAAAAAACTCACCAACGAGTATGGAAAAAAACGAATCAAACATAAATTGTAATATAACGCTCTTGTTGTAAAAAAACGCAAGAATCCGTTATTCAATATTGACCAATAACAAACCATTGATTAATCTCTACTTATGCCAATGAGATCTTTAGTTACTTTACCTGATCCGATTTTACGGGAAGTGTCCAGACCTGTTGAGCAGGTCGATTCAGCTCTCCAAAAACTTGCGGATGATATGTTGGAAACCATGTATAATGCTAAAGGCGTTGGTCTTGCTGCTATTCAAATTGGTATACCGCTACGTATGTTGGTTATAGATGTCTCTGGAAATTCTGAAGATGAGCAGAAAAAACCATTTGTTATTATCAACCCTGAAATTTTATGGCTTTCAGATGAACGTAATATTTACAAAGAAGGTTGTCTTTCTATTCCTGACTATTTTGCAGAGGTTGAACGTCCTAAACGCCTTCGTGTTCGCTATCAGAACCGTGAAGGAAAACAAACAGAAATTGAAGCAGACGATCTCTTAGCAACTTGCTTGCAGCATGAAATTGATCATTTAGATGGGCGCCTTTTTATTGATTACATTTCAAAGATCAAACGCGATATGGTGATACGAAAATTTAAAAAACGCGCAAAAGAAAAAAACATGCAGGAAGCAGTTTTGTAATGGCTTTACGATTAGCTTTTATGGGGACTCCAGATTTTTCTGTTCCTATTTTACATGCTTTATTGGATGCAGGTCATGATGTTGTTGCTGTTTATAGTCAACCCCCTCGCCCAGCAGGACGTCGAGGACTTAAATTAATCCCCTCAGCTGTTCAAAGTGCAGCGCAAGAAAAATCTATTCCCATCTTTACGCCACAAACACTCAAAACAATCGAACAACAGGAGCAATTTGCAGCACTTTCTGTTGATGCTGCTATTGTGGTGGCTTATGGACTCCTTTTACCCAAAGCTATTCTCGAAACGCCGCGTTTTGGTTGTTTTAATGCCCACGCTTCACTCTTACCACGTTGGCGTGGTGCTGCGCCTATTCAACGAGCAATTATGGCTGGTGATAAAGAAACAGGTATTATGATCATGAAAATGGATGAAGGACTTGATACGGGACCTATCGCTCTTTCTCGCTCCATCCCCATTACTGATAACACCACCACTGCTGAGCTTTTAAACAAACTTTCACATATTGGCGCAGAACTTATGGTAGAAACCCTATCAACTCTTGAAAAAGGACAACTTAAACTGACCCCACAATCAGAGGAAGGCATCACCTATGCTGCCAAAATCAAAAAGGAAGAGACCCGCATTAATTGGACAAAACCTGCAGAGTTTATTCATAGGCATATCCGTGCGCTCTCTTCTTCTCCTGGCTGCTGGTGCAATATGAATATTGGGGGACGAGAAGAACGTGTAAAAATTCTTGATAGTCGCTTAACAACAGGTCCTTCTCTTGAAATTGGACGAATAGAACCAGATTCTTTGATTGTCCATTGTGGACAAGGGCGGATAGAAATAACCTCTCTCCAAAGATCGGGTGGTAAAGTCCTTGATAGCGCAACCTTTTTGCGAGGCGCTCATATTTCTGCTGTTTTTTAAGATGCCACGTTTTAAACTCACTCTTGAATATGATGGCTCAAATTATGCTGGTTGGCAGCGTCAAGCAAAACTTCTCACTATACAAGGAGCTCTTGAACAGGCGCTCTTTTCCTTTAGTGGACAACAATTGACCATAACAACAGCAGGAAGAACCGATGCGGGCGTACACGCTACGGGACAAGTTGCGCATGTTGATTTCATAAAAAACTGGCATCCCCATACTGTACGTGATGCGCTCAATGCTCTTTTACGTAAACAGGGAGAAGCGATTTCAATCTTAAACGTACAAAATGTCCCTGATGACTTTGATGCACGATTTTCCGCAACCAAACGCCATTATCTTTTTAAAATACTTAATCGTCGCTCTCCACCAGCCTTAAATGCCAAACGCGTGTGGTGGTTGCCAAAGCCTCTTAATGCTGAAGCCATGCATGAAGCTGCTCAAAAGCTTGTAGGAAAACATGATTTTACCACTTTCCGTTCAGCACATTGCCAAGCCAAAAGCCCTATTCGCACCCTTGAACGCCTCGATATTCAAAGAGAAGGTGAAGAAATTTTCCTTTATGCGCAAGCTCGTTCTTTTCTTCATCATCAAATCCGTTCATTCGCAGGAAGCCTCATGGAAGTGGGTATTGGACGTTGGACAGCTCAAGATCTCGAAGCAGCTCTTCATGCTAAAGATCGTAAACGTTGTGGTGTTGTTGCTCCTCCTTCAGGACTTTATTTAACTAAAGTAGAGTATTAATTATCCTTCAAGAATGAACGTCTTAAAAGTCGTTAAGGCAGTTTATAAAAAGAACGAATTTCTTCAAAAGCTTCTGCTGCTGTATTGACAAATTTCATATAATTAACATCAGTAGGAGAAATTGTACCTTGTTCAGACAGATACTCAAAATTGATAGCATTGCTCCAGAACTCTTTGCCAAACAATAAAATTGGTACCTGTTTCATACGCCCCGTCTGTACTAAAGTTAACGTCTCAAACAGTTCATCCAGAGTCCCAAATCCTCCAGGGAAAATAGCTAATGCTTTCGCTCGTAATAAAAAATGCATTTTGCGCATCCCAAAATAATGAAAATTGAAACACAAATGCGGCGACACATACGAATTAGGCTCTTGCTCATGTGGTAAAATAATATTCAAGCCAATCGTTGGGGCACCAACATCACAAGCACCACGATTTCCCGCCTCCATGATTCCTGGTCCGCCCCCCGTAACAACCACAAATTCACGATATTCTGTCGTAGCGGAATAAAGTGAGCACAAACGCGCAAACTCTCTTGCTTCATCGTAATAATGTGACATAGCATGCAAATTTTTCTTTTGTATTTCATTTTTTGCAGCCCACGCTGCTTGCCCAGGTTCAGGAATACGCGAACCACCAAAAAAAACAACTGTTGATTGAATGTCATATTCTTTAAGGGTTATTTCCGGCTTTAAAAATTCAAGACCAATACGTTGTGAGCGCAACTCTGGACGCATTATAAAATCTTGATCGATATAGGCTAAACGATAAGTAGACGAACGCATTTGTGCTGAATTAGAGATTTTATGTATTTGTTGTAGAGCATCCTTCGTATGGAGAAGTGGTGTCCAATTTTCTTGCTCCTCTTTTCTTTTTTCTTTACAGCTTTTTTTCATGCACCTGTTCTACTTCCTCATCGTTTTATTGACTGAACACATTTCTTCGCGTAGTTCATAGAGAATAAACCTTGAAGCTTTCAACTTGTTTAACGGAACTCTCGTCATGACCCATCTCACACAACTTGAAATGATTATCGAACAAGCTTTTGACGATCGCGATTCTGTCAATACTACCACAAAAGGCGAAATCCGTGAGAGTGTCGAACATGCATTGAACCTTCTTGATAAAGGTGAAATCCGTGTTGCAGAACGACAAAAAAATGGACAATGGCATGTTCATCAATGGTTGAAAAAAGCGGTTTTGCTCTCTTTTCGGCTTAATCCTATGCAACTTATTACTGGTGGAATCAATGGAACACATTGGTGGGATAAAGTTCCTTCAAAATTCTCTGGTTGGCAAGAAGCAGATTTTAAAAGTGCTGATTTCCGTTCCGTTCCTGGAGCCATTGTACGCTATTCTGCTTACATTGCACCCAACGTTATATTGATGCCATCCTTTGTTAATCTTGGTGCTTTTGTAGATGAGGGCACAATGGTTGATACATGGACCACCGTTGGTTCTTGTGCACAAATTGGTAAACATGTCCATCTTTCTGGCGGTGTTGGTATTGGAGGTGTTTTGGAACCACTGCAAGCAAACCCAACAATCATTGAAGATCATTGCTTTATCGGTGCTCGCTCTGAAATTGTTGAAGGCTGCATTATCCGTGAAGGTGCTGTTTTGGGAATGGGAGTCTTTATTGGAAAATCTACAAAGATTATTGATCGTACAACAGGTGAAATTTTTATCGGTGAAGTACCAGCCTATTCAGTGGTCGTGCCAGGTTCTCTCCCTGGAAAACCTTTACCAAATGGTGATGCAGGACCAAACCTTTATTGCGCTGTTATCGTAAAACGCGTTGATCAAAAAACACGAGAAAAAACATCCATTAATGATCTTTTACGTTCTTAAACACAAGATTAATTCATAATAATATTTCATCGTTTTTTAACTTGAATAATAACCTCGAATACAAGGATTCTCTCATTTCAAATCCTTTCATAGTGAATCAATCACTATCATTTCCTTGCACGTTACAAACGCAGTTAGTGTGTGGGTAAGAAACACTTTAAGTAAAGAGTAAAAATATCTTTAATGAATTCTCTTAAGTGATAAGGATTGCCATAATATTTTGAGCTGAAAAAGAGTATGATGGGCGCGCTTTACACCTTTATGACGCGTAAAGACGCTGATGCCAAAGGGATTTTATATTATTCACTGTGTATTTTACTTTATATTTTTTACAGCCCCATTGTGAAATGGAATTTGATGCATTGAGTGATGATTCACTAAAACAAGCACACCAATATGCAACATAAATGTATTTCGTTTAAAGCATTCTGTTTTACGTGAGAAGCATGACACCATTACGCAATACACAAAAATATGAAGCACAGCGCAATTTTATTTAAAAGTGTTCTTTAAGCATCTGAACCAATCGACAAAAGCAAAAGCACAATCAATGAGAGAAAATACTCCTTTTTTCATTATTTGTTCATTTTGAGCGCTTGAATAAATGCCGATTGTGGAATTTCTACTTTTCCAAATTGGCGCATCCGCTTTTTGCCTTCTTTTTGCTTTTCCAAAAGTTTGCGCTTACGCGTGACATCACCCCCGTAACATTTCGCTGTTACATCTTTACGCAAAGCACGAATTGTTTCACGCGCTATAACTTTACCACCAATAGCCGCTTGAACTGGAATCTGAAACATATGTTGGGGAATAAGATCTTTCAGTTTTTCACACATGGAACGCCCGCGCTTTTCTGCAATCGTGCGGTGCACAAGCATAGACAATGCATCTATAGACTCTCCATTTACCAAAATAGACATTTTAACTAAATCCCCCTCCGCATAATCGGTCATCTGATAATCAAAAGAAGCATAACCCTTTGAGATTGACTTTAGCCGATCATAAAAATCAAAAACAACTTCATTCAGTGGTAAATCATACGTTACCATAGCACGGGTTCCAACATAGGACAAACCAACCTGTACCCCCCGCCGCTCTTGGCATAGTTCTAAAATCGACCCAAGATAATTATCAGGAGTCATGATTGTCGCCCGAATCCATGGTTCTTCGATTGAAGAAATTTTAACCACATCAGGCATATCCGCTGGATTGTGCAACTCTTTAACAGAACCATCATTCATATTCATGCGATAAACAACCGAAGGTGCTGTCGCGATTAAATCCAAATTAAACTCACGCTCTAACCGCTCTTGAATAATTTCAAGATGAAGAAGTCCCAAAAAGCCACAGCGAAAACCAAATCCCAAAGCCGCGGATGTTTCCATTTCAAAAGAAAAACTCGCATCATTTAAGCGTAATTTGCCCATGGCTGCACGCAAATCATCAAAATCGGCAGCATCTATTGGAAAAAGACCACAAAATACAACTGGTTGCGCCGGCTTAAAACCAGGCAAAGCATTTTCACAAGGACGGCGCTCTTCAGTAATCGTATCCCCAACCCGTGTATCTGCTACTTCTTTGATAGAGGCAGTGATAAAACCAATCTCGCCTGGTCCTAACTCATCAACCTGTACCATTTTAGGTGTAAACACCCCAACACGCTCAACTGGATATTTTGCTCCCGTACCCATCATACGAATGGTTTGGCCTTTTTTTAAAATACCATCTATCACCCGTACCAAAACAATGACACCAAGATATGCATCATACCAGCTATCAACCAACATTGCTTTCAAGGGATTTGCAACATCGCCTGTATGTGGAGGTGGTAATTGTGTAACAATTGCCTCCAAAACATCAGGAACACCCAAACCTGTTTTTGCTGATATTTCTACTGCTTGAGATGTATCAATGCCTATCACATCTTCAATTTGTTCTTTAACACGCTCAGGTTCTGCTGCTGGAAGATCAACTTTATTGAGTACAACAACCAATTCATGCGAATTATCAATCGCTTGATAAACATTTGCTAACGTCTGTGCCTCTACACCTTGGCTTGCATCTACCACCAACAGAGAACCTTCACAAGCTGCCAATGAACGCGAAACCTCATAAGCAAAATCCACATGACCAGGTGTATCCATAAGATTTAAAATATAGGTTTCACCATTCTTTGCCTTATAGTGTAAACGTACCGTTTGTGCTTTAATAGTAATTCCACGTTCACGCTCAATATCCATGGAATCGAGTACTTGTTCTTTCATCTCACGTGTATCAAGTCCACCTGTTATTTGGATCAAACGATCAGCTAAAGTGGATTTGCCGTGATCAATATGCGCCACGATGGAAAAATTACGAATATAATTACGATCTATTGTCATATAAGGCGATTTAGCAAAGAATAATACAAAACGCAAAGACCAATTATGCTCCGGCTTCTATCAAAAGAATATAAACCTAAAAAGCTTCTCAAAACACAACTTTTCATAACCTAAAAAATAAGGCTTTTATTTGCTAAATTAAATCCAACGGTGCTAAAATGATATTTTCACATCTTATTTTATGACTCATATGCTGGATAAACCGATACCATCACACATTTTGCCAGCCTCCAATGTTGCAACAATCCTTTACACTTGAAAAAGTTTATAAGAGATATGCCTTTCCTGTACAGTTTTTACCCACATGGACTACCTGCTTGTAACGTGTCAGCAAGTAGATTTGGATTGATTTAATATGAAAACGATTTGAAGTGAGAAAATTTTACGGTATTCAGGGTTCTAATTCAATGTGAATAATTCTATATTATAATTACAAATCAATGTGTTATAATATTTATATGATGGGCGTGTATATCACTTAAGCTTGCAATAAAATTCGCAAGAAATGCTTTTTTATTTATACGCAATAACCTGCTTTTTTTAGCAATCTTATATAAAATAACATGAATATCGCGAGCCTTTCTCATTTTAAATCTTTTCATAGTGAATCAATCAAATTTTTTGCTTCCCCATTATAAAACAGGGCTAGTATATGGATAAAAACGTTTAAGAAATGAGTAAACATGCCTCTCTCTCTTTCAAATGCCAAAGGCTGTCATAATATTGAGAACTGACAAAGAAAATGCTAGTGCCTTTTATTTAAGTAAAACGATGATGCTCTGTAGTTTTTCTATACTTCACGCGGACCGTCAATGAATATGATGTATATTAAGAAAATTGTCTTTTTAAAAAACGCGTTAATATACAACATTATGGGAGGCTGCTTTAGGCGTTCTATTTTACGTGAAAAGCGTGATCCCATGAAATAACAAAAGAAATAAAGTGCGACAGTGCGTAATTTTCATTATTCAAAAACATTACCATGGATGTTTTTGAAAATTGTAAAGCTAAATTTAACAATAACAGTAAAGATGAAAGCTGTTTTTTGTCTTTACCACTTCATGCTTTGACTCAATGAACGTTGACTTCCCGTTTCAGAGGTTAAGAAGACAGATAAATATTATTGCTCCAATTTACTATACAAAAGCTGGAATAGCTTATAAAGCCTCCTTTATCTTCATATTAAAAAAAGCCTCAAAAATGAAAACTTTGCAAGCAAAAATCTCATGTAATAAAATCATAATAGAAAAGGTGCATAGCTAATCAATTTTTTCAATTGCTTTGTTTTTTTTACGCCATTGTGAAGGTTGTAATTCAGCCACAATGATCCCAATCAGAATAAGCAAACCGCCCAATAAAGCTAAGGGAGATAAATGTTCTCCAGCCAAACGCCCAACAATACCAGCCCATACCGGTTCACCTGCGTAAATGAGTGTCGCACGTGTAGGGGAAATGGACTTTTGTGCCCAATTCATAGCTAATTGAATGATGGCACTCATTAATGCCAATCCTATACCAATATTAAACCATACCCACGAAAATTCAGGGATGCTTTCACCCATCAAAGGCATACAAGCAAATGAAAAAAAACCACTAAAAAATAACTGAATAATGGTCACACGCCGACTATCAACCTTATTGGCAAAAATTCCGATGAGTATGACTTCTCCAGCAATCGCTAAAGCACCTAACAAAGTCAAAATTTCGCCTTTTGAAAAATCAAAATTTCCCGGCTTTTGTCCTGAAATAAGTACAAGCCCGATAAAAGCGAAAACAATACCAACCCAACAAGCAAAACGGGGAGGTTTTTTAAAAACAATCCATTGCAAGATTGGAACCATAGGTACATAAAGCGCTGTAATAAAAGCTGACTGACTACTAATAATTGTTTGAAGTCCAGCTGCTTGAAAAGCATAACCAAAAAACATGGCTAAACCAATCGCCATCCCAGCGAAAACTTCATAAACCGTTATACCTTTTATAGAGCGCCAAAAAATTGCTCCACATATAAGAGATGCAACAATAAAACGAAATCCAACAAAAAACAGGGGACCACTATAGCGTACTGCAATATGAATGACTAAAAACGTAATACCCCACAATATTGTTGCAGCAAATATTGCTAATTCTGGCTTACTTAATAAAGGATATTTAAGCTGTTTTATATTTGTCATGAAAGGCTTTCTCCTCCAATTTTCCGCACAATTTATGAAACAATAAGCGTTCCAACTCCCTGTTCGGTAAACAGTTCTAGTAAAACAGAATGAGGAGTTTTACCATTTAAAATGACAACACCTTCCACACCATTTTGAAGGGCTTTTATACAAGTCTCTACTTTTGGAATCATGCCTCCTGAAATTGTTCCATTTTTGATAAGTTTCTCTGCTTCAGAAACTGTCAATTCTTTTAAAAGTTGGCCCTGTTTATCCAAAACACCAGGAACATCAGTGAGAAATAAAAGGCGTTTAGCCTCTAATGCACCAGCAATAGCCCCAGCAAAAATATCAGCATTAATATTATAGGTTTTTCCATCGCGTCCTGGAGCCACAGGAGCAAGAACTGGTATCATTTCAGAACATGCTAAAAGATCCAGCAATGTGCGATCAACTTCAATAGGCTCACCAACAAATCCCAAATCTAAAACACGTTCAATATTCGAATCAGGATCAATGACAGTTTTATAAGCCTTTTCGGCAAAAACCATATTGCCGTCCTTGCCACATAATCCTATTGCCCATTCACCCTCTGCATTGATGAGAGCGACAATTTCTTTGTTTATGGAACCGGCCAAAACCATTTCAACGACTTCAACGATCCGCTCGTCGGTTACCCGTAAACCGTTTTCAAATCGTGATTCAATCCCCATTTTCATCAAAATTTCAGCAATTTGAGGCCCACCACCATGAACAACAACAGGGTTAATCCCCGATTGCTTTAATAGAGCAATATCACGCGCAAATGCTCGCCCCAAGGCAGGATCACCCATAGCATGACCGCCATATTTTACCACAACCGTTTCATTTTCGTATTTTTGCATATATGGTAAAGCAGACGATAGAAATGCTGCTTGTTTTTCTAAAACATCTACAGCACCGTTTTTAGCATCATCCATTAATAGGGCCTCCTCATCACTTTTTACCATCTCTTAGTGGAATTTAGGAAAAGTAATAACGAAATGAAACAAGAAAACAACTTCCTCAAAAAATTGACAGCGAAAAATTAAACAAAACAGGCGTACAAAACGTCATTATTTTATGATTTTATGTATAAAATTGAAAAGCAAAGTTCTGAAAAAATTTTAAGCTATGCCGTACATTCGACTCGTTAGTTTACGCCTATGGATACTTAACAATGAATAAGAATATATACAACCATTGATTTTGTAAGATAAAAACAAAATTTTCTTATAATAATAAAATTAACAGATCACCAAGATAAGAAATAGGTTGACTTAGCACTGTAACCTTATCCAAGCAATTTTTAAGACTATCAAAAATGCCAAAAATAAAATTGGTTATGAGGAGTTGATATTTTATTTGAAAAAAATGGATTGTCTAACAGCTTATTTAGCTACTTTTTGGTAGGCTACTACCTATTTGACAGTTTTAGCATAGGGCTTTTAAAAAGGCATTTTGAGTAAAACAATAAATACAAAAAATGCCGAATGCATAAAGGCAGTTATCATGACACTGGAAATTAGTCACTCAATTGCGTTCTTCTTGTATGGATAAGTCCTTTTTAAAATATCATAGATACTCAAAAATAAGACTTATCCATAAAACTCGTTAAATGTAAAAAACTATCAGTGGCAGGCACTTACCCTAAATTAATCGTTTCTCTCTTTTCTTTTCAAGAAAAAAATGCTTTTCACAGATGATAAGGCTATAGAAAGCTTAATTAAAATAACCTTCCAAAAGTTTTTTCTAATCTATTCTGAGAACATTCACATATTTTAACCAGAAATATTTTCAAAAAATTCTTTCATACGTGAAAAAAAGCCATGTGATTGCGGTGAATTCTCATGATTTGAAAGTTTTTCAAACTTTTGCAATAGTTCACGTTGTTCTTGCGTTAATTTCTGTGGTGTCTCAATCGTGATATGGATGTAAAGGTCACCCCTTGCTTGCTGACGGCGCAACATGGGCATACCTTTGCCTTTAAGGCGGAATTGACGTCCATTCTGTGTCCCTTCTGGGATCTTAACACGCGCTTTAACACCATCAAGATCGGAAACTTCAAACTCTCCTCCTAAAGCAGCTGTTACCATTGAAATAGGAACGCGACAGTGAAGGTCTGCTCCTTCTCGCTGAAAAAATTCATGCGGTTTAACGGAAAGGAAAATATAAAGATCACCATTGGGGCCACCACGAATACCAGCATCACCCTCACCAGAAAGGCGAATACGCGTTCCATCTTCAATACCAGCTGGAACATTCACGCTCAATGAACGTTTTTTCTCTATGCGTCGTGTCCCCTGACATTTTGAGCATGGATCCATAATAGTTTCACCACGTCCATGACATGAAGGACATGTTCGCTCAATAGAAAAGAAACCTTGCGCAGCACGCACACGACCAGATCCATGACATGTTCCACAAACTTGCGGCTTAGAGCCCTTTCTCGCTCCTGATCCTTCACAAACATCGCACGTAACGGAACTGGGAATAGTAATTTCTGCAGTTTTTCCTGAAAATACCTCTTCTAAGGTTATTTCCATATTATAACTCAGATCTGCACCACGTTCGCGACCATCACCACGCTTACGGTGCGCACCTCCCATAATTTCGCCAAAAAAATCTTCAAAAATATCAGCAAACCCACCACCAGCAGCAAAACCTCCAAAGGGATTTGCTCCTCCTTGACTACCGCTATTTTCAAAAGCCGCATGACCAAATCGATCATAAGCAGCACGCTTTTGGGGATCTTTAAGGACTTCATAGGCTTCGCCAATTTCTTTGAATTTTCGCTCTGCCTCTTTATCCCCGGCGTTGCGATCAGGATGATATTGCATTGCCAACTTACGAAAAGCAGATTTCAACTTTTTATCATCACATTCACGAGTCACGCCAAGAATTTCATAATAGTCAACCTTCATCATGTATTCCTGATAATTTCTCTGTCATCCATCTTCATGGATAAGATTGCTTTTAATTTATATTTTTAGCAACAAAGTTGCAACTCACTCAAATAATAAAGCCCAGCCTTATATTTCAAAGGCCGGGTTTATAAATTAATCAACACATATGCTGACACTATTTCTTCTTATCATTAACTTCTTCAAAATCAGCATCAACAACATCGTCATTCTTTGCTTCTGTTTCAGTGTCAGCGCTCGCTGCTTGTGAAGCTTCATACATAGCCTGTCCAAGCTTCATACTGACTTCAGCTAATTTTTGCATCTTTGTTGTTACTTCTTCAGTATCACTGCCTTCAAGCGCAGATTTCAAATCAGATATTGCTGTTTCAATCTGTCCTTTTTCTTCAGCTGATACTTTATCGCCATATTCATTGAGTGACTTTTCAGTTGAATGAATAAGAGCTTCGGCTTGATTTCTAGCTTCAACACCTTCACGGCGTTTTTTATCCTCAGCTGCATGCTCTTCCGCATCCTGTACCATTTTTTCAATATCAGCATCACTTAAACCACCTGATGCCTGAATACGAATTTGATGCTCTTTACCAGTTCCCTTATCTTTGGCCGAAACATTAACAATACCATTCGCATCAATATCAAAAGTAACTTCAATTTGAGGTATACCACGTGGTGCTGGAGGAATACCAACAAGATCAAATTGAGCCAATAACTTATTATCGCTCGCCATTTCCCGTTCACCTTGGAAAACACGAATAGTCACAGCACTCTGGTTATCATCAGCTGTTGAAAAAACCTGAGATTTTTTCGTTGGGATAGTGGTATTGCGCTCAATGAGACGTGTAAAAACACCACCCAAGGTTTCGATCCCCAAGGATAAAGGTGTTACATCTAGAAGCAACACGTCTTTGACATCGCCTTGCAATACACCCCCTTGAATGGCAGCACCCATTGCAACAACTTCATCAGGATTAACGCCTTTGTGTGGATCCTTACCAAAGAAGCTTTGCACGACTTGCTGAATCTTGGGCATACGTGTCATACCACCCACCAAAACAACTTCGTCAATCTCACCGGCCTTTAATCCAGCATCTTTTAACGCAGCTTTACAAGGCTCGATGGTGCGCTGCACTAAATCGTCAACCAGAGATTCAAATTTTGCCCGAGTCAATTTCATTGTTAAGTGCTTGGGACCTGATTGATCTGCCGTGATAAATGGTAAATTGATTTCTGTTTGCTGTGACGAAGAAAGCTCTATTTTTGCTTTTTCTGCCGCTTCTTTTAAGCGCTGTAAAGCGAGTTTATCATTTTTCAGATCAATTCCTTGCTCTTTTTTGAATTCATCTGCAAAATAACCAACCAAGCGCATGTCAAAGTCTTCACCCCCTAAAAACGTATCTCCATTGGTTGATTTAACTTCAAAAACGCCATCTCCAATTTCAAGTACTGAAATATCAAATGTACCACCACCAAGGTCGTAAACAGCAATTGTTTTTCCGTCTTTTTTATCCAAACCGTAAGCTAAAGCAGCAGCAGTCGGCTCATTAATAATCCGTAAAACTTCAAGTCCAGCAATTTTACCCGCATCTTTAGTCGCTTGGCGTTGCGCATCATTAAAATAAGCAGGAACAGTAATAACCGCTTGTTCAACTTTTTCACCCAGATAAGATTCAGCTGTTTCCTTCATCTTTTGCAAAATCATAGCTGAAATTTGCGATGGAGAATATTTCTTACCCGCTTCTTCAACCCATGCATCACCATTGTCACCTTTAACAATTTTATAAGGCACAAGTGCTTTATCTTTTTCAACCATAGGATCATCAAAACGACGCCCTATCAAACGTTTAACTGCAAAAACTGTCCCTTCAGGATTTGTTACCGCCTGCCGTTTAGCAGGCTGTCCAACAAGCCGCTCTCCCCCATCAGTAAAGGCAACAACGGAAGGTGTTGTTCGTGCTCCTTCTGAGTTCTCGATAACCTTTGCGTTTTTGCCATCCATAACAGCCACACAAGAGTTCGTTGTCCCCAAATCAATACCAATTACTTTTGCCATATTATAATCTCCATTCAGCAAGCTACCTCAACCTTCATAAAGCATCTTTTTAAGACAGCTCCTCATAACACTCAAAGCCCATATATTGCTTTAAGCAACATAAAATAATTAAATTGCAAGTCGCAATAAGCCTTGCTGCCTCGTATATAAGAACAGGCTTTTATTGCTACAAGAGAATAATGAGAGAAACATCTCCAAAATAAAAAATTTATTTTAAAATAGGCGCTCTAATGACCCATAAATACCATATTTATGAGAGACTTGAGATCATAATATATTTTTCTTGCAATTTTCAATAAATATATCTTTCTATAAAAATTAAAAAACAAAAGAATGATTACACTCTCGCTCTTAATTTTCTCATCATTAACAAAAGATACTCACGTAAAAGCTTTTTAAAAGGCGAATAATTTATATCACGAATATTATAAATTTTCCTTGGACTAAAATAGTCATCATATCTAATGCTCATATCAGTAGAGATATTATTTATCGATCTCCTTTCAAAAATTCTCCTTTTAACGGTCTCATTGTTTACTGCTATTTGAAAGATGTGCTTTAAACTCACCTAAAGCGTTTTTTCTTAACTGTATAATTTTGAATTTTGAAAATATATAAAAATGTCTCTGTATAAACGCTTTAAGATACCAAGAGCTGTCGTAATATTAAAAATTGGTAAAGTGGTTGATGATTGTTCTGTGTTATATCTTTATTAAGTAAAATAGTAGTGCATCATAGATTTTATACCATTTACAAACACTATTATGAGATGAACACGGAAGCGTTAAGAGGTGTGTTGTCATTGTAAACCTTATTATCTTCCTTTAAAATCAAAGAATTCTATGATTTTTATTCTCATATTCAAATCAATTTCATTTTAGCATTTCTTTCTTTTATTTTAAATAAAAGCTCTGCTAAAATAAACAGTTATTCAAAGTGTGAACCTTATGAAGGAGGGTAAATCAATGATGACATCTATTATTAAGAAAATAACAAATCTTATCTTTAAGAATATAATAAATACACAATATCCATACAAAAAGGTTATCATAAATATCGTGTGTGCTCTTCTCTTTGCTGGTATAACCCTGCCTGCAGGTGCTCAGCAATATCAACTTGGCGACATAGAAATTCTCAATCCTTGGACACGCGAAACACCTAGAGGTATAAGAGTTGGTAGCGGTTATCTCTACATTATTAATCACAGTAATACCCCAGACCGTTTGGTTTCTATTTCCACAAACGGAGTAAAAAAAACAGAGATACACTCTATGGCTGTCGTTAATGATATTATGAAAATGGAAAAAATGCACAATGGCATTGAAATTCCGGGAAATGGCGAAATTACGCTTAAGCCTGGCGGCGATCATATTATGTTTATGGGGCTTTCACAACCATTCAAGTTAGGTGATAAAATTAGCGCAAAATTGACATTTGAGAAAGCAGGAACGATTGATGTTGATTTCTCTGTAAACGCTATGAAAACACCATCACCTTCTAAATCCTCTCCTGGTCACTAAATTCCTTTTTTATAATACACACTTTTAAAATAAAGAAGCGTGAAACTTTTGCACGCTTCTTTATTTTTTGTTTAATGCCATCAGTAAAAAATTATCCCCTTTGATGAATTAACTATGGTCAATTTCAGGAATACGTAAAACTTGTCCAGGATAAATTTTATCGGGAGATTTTAGCATTGGCTTATTGGCTTCAAAAATAAAAGTGTTTTTATTACCTTGCCCTTTTCCATAAACCTCTTCAGCAATTTTCCAAAGATTATCACCAGATTTAACCTCATAAAAGCGAGAAGGTTTTCTGGGCGTTGTATCTATAACCTTTAATTGATCAACATCTACAGAAGAGATACCTTGTGAATTGCCAACAACTAGCAGTGCTTTTTCAAGTGTTTCCCTGTCTGGAACTTCACCGCTTAAAATAGCTTTACCGTCTTCAACTTGAATATTTACTTTTTCTGTACCGAGTTGAAAATGATCAAATGCCGTCTTAAAATCTTTTTCTTTTGGTTCATGGTCCCCAATACCTAACTTTTCCCCTACAGTTTTAATAAAATTAAAAAATCCCATTACAACCTCCTTCCGTGTAGCAGAAACAAATTTTTGTGCATATATTGCCACATTCTTTTCTTTGCTCTTAAAACACATAGGCAGATTTTCTAAACTTCAACAATCAAAACTATACCTGTTCAATTATGAGACAAATACAATAATAAACTTTGTAATAAACCTTGATAAAAAAAGCCTTTATGAAAATTTTCTCTCAAACGAAGGGATCTTAATAGACGTAGAAACATTATGAATTATGAAAGCAAAACAAGATTTTACAGTAATGACAAAAGGTTTTTTACTTTGCTACAATTTGTATCATATTTGTTTTGCAAAAAAAATATGAACTCCCATATAAATAAGTGTGGGTAATTTGCTACCACAGCAATAGAAAGGTCTAAGAAACCATGAAAGATACACCAACAATCACACAAACGATTGTACTTGTTGATGATGATCGCAATATTTTGACATCTTTATCTTTTGCGCTTGAGACAGAAGGATATCGGGTTGAAAGCTATACAGATGGAGCATCTGCACTCAAGGGTCTCACACTTCACCCTCCACACTTAGCTATTTTTGATATTAAAATGCCCCGAATGGATGGGATGGAACTCTTGCGTCGTTTACGTCAAAAATCTGATCTTCCAGTTATTTTTCTTACCTCTAAAGATGATGAAATTGATGAATTATTTGGTCTCAAAATGGGAGCTGATGATTTTATTACTAAACCTTTCTCCCAACGTCTTCTCATTGAACGCGTGAAAGCTATTTTGCGCCGTTCTAATGCACGTAACCAACCACTTTCTACAGGAACTTCTTCCACCTCTTCTCTCAAACGTGGAGATCTTGTGATGGATCAAGAACGCCATACCTGTACATGGAAAGATAAACCTGTTATTTTAACCGTTACGGAGTTTTTGATTCTGCAAACCTTAGCACAAAGACCAGGAGTTGTAAAAAGTCGTGATGCTTTAATGGATGCTGCCTATAGTGATCAAGTCTACGTAGATGATCGCACCATTGATAGTCACATTAAACGTCTGCGTAAAAAGTTTAAACAAGTGGATGATGATTTTGCAATGATTGAAACACTTTATGGTGTAGGTTATCGTTTCCACGAGGTATAAAACTACTTTGTCGCAAAAATTTGAACGGCAATCAAATCGATGACAGACAATTCTCAACTGGAAACTTTACAAAAAACAACCGTTAATGGTACATCCTCAACGCCATTTCTTATGTTTGCCCGTTTGCATCTTCGTACACAACGTCTCTTTAGACAATTGCTTTTTTCCAGCCTCACACGTCGCATTGTTATATTAAACATTGCTGCCCTTGCCATTTTAGTTACAGGCATTTTATACCTTAACCAATTTCGCGATGGTTTAATTGAAGCAAAAATTAAAAGTTTATGTACCCAAGGAAAAATTATTGCTGGGGCTATTGCTGCTTCTGCAACAGTAGATACAAATTCTATCCTCATTGATCCCCAAAAACTCTTAGAGTTACAAACTGGTGAAAGCGTTACACCCGCCCCTCAATCAACCGATTCTTGGGATTTCCCTATTAACCCTGAGCAAGTTGCCCCTCTTTTACGACGTCTCATCACACCTAAAACGACAAGAGCACGTATCTATGATCGTGATGCTACTCTCCTTCTTGATTCGCGCGTTCTTTATTCTAGTGGAGAAGTTTTCAGTTATGATTTACCCCCACTCAAAACAGAACAAAGCATGTGGGATCGCCTTACTTCATGGTATTCAAGCACATTTTATGGCAAAGGTATTGCTCTTGACAGAGAACAAACAAAAACCAGTGGTATTGCTTATCCAGAAGTGTACCGCGCATTAAACGGATCTCTTGCTACGGCTAAAAGACGCAACAGACAAGGTCAATTAATTGTTTCTGTTGCCGTTCCTGTTCAACGCTATCGCGCAGTGGTTGGAGCTCTTCTTCTTTCAACCACTGGTTCTGATATTGATAACATTGTAAAAGGTGAAAGACTGGTTATCTTTAAAGTTTTTGCCGTTGTAGGCAGCGTACTTTTGGTTCTTTCTCTCTTTTTGGCCCATACGATTGCCCATCCATTAAGTAAATTATCTGCCTCGGCTAATCGAGTGCGTAATGGCAATAATCAGCGTGTAGAAATTCCTGATTTTTCAATGCGTGAAGATGAAATTGGTCACCTTTCAACCTCTATTCGTGATATGACTAATGCCCTTTATATGCGCATTGAAGCCATTGAACGCTTTGCTGCTGATGTAAGCCACGAATTAAAAAATCCTCTCACCTCCCTACGCAGTGCTGTTGAAACGCTCCCTCTGGCTAAAAATGAAGAAGCACAAGAGAAATTGCTTGAAATTATTCAACATGATGTGCGCCGTCTTGATCGGTTGATTACAGATATTTCTGATGCATCGCGGCTCGATGCAGAGCTTGCACGAGAAACCGCAGAGATTGTTGATATGACACCGCTTTTGGAAAGTCTTGTTCATGCTGTTCAGGAAGTGTATCGTAATACGCAAACCATTGATATAAGCCTTAATATTGTCCCGCGTCCTCATGGAAAAGCCTATCTTGTATTGGGACATGAACTCCGTTTAGGGCAAGTGATTTCAAACCTTCTTGAAAATGCACGTTCTTTTATTCCTCGGAATCGTGGCAGAATTTGCATTACTATGAAAAGTCATGCTTCAACCCTTATTTTAACCATTGAAGATAATGGCCCAGGTATTCGTTCAGAAAATATTGAACGCATTTTTGAGCGTTTTTATACAGATCGACCAAACGAAGATGCTTTTGGACAAAACTCTGGACTTGGCCTTTCTATTAGTCGGCAAATTATCGAGGCTCATAATGGGACAATTACAGCCGAAAATATTATTGATCCTACACTTGGGAAGTGTAAAACTGGTGCACGTTTTATTATTATGCTTCCCCTCGCTAAATAAATCTTTTATCCAAAGTAAAAGACATGAAAACAAAATGTGAAATACTCCACGCAAATTGCCTTCAATTAGGCGGCAAGGGGCTGTTAATTATAGGTCCATCGGGATCAGGAAAATCAACCCTTACCCTTTCTTTGCTCGACCGTGCTGAGTGGTCAAAACGTGAAGCGAAGCTTATCAGTGATGATTATACAATGTTGCGTGCGGAAAATGGAAAGCTCCACGGATACACTCCTGATAATTTAGAGGGCGGTATCGAGATTCGTGGCGTTGGTCTTTATATGATAGAATTTGAAAAGCATACAACTATCGATTGTGTTATTTTTCTCGGTCCGAAATATGAACGTTTTTCCACAAATAAAACTTTTCAGTTTGAAGATTTGCACATTCCTCTTTTAAAACTTCCCTCTCTTCGTGAAGCCGATTGTACAGCCATTTGTCAAGCTATTGAAGCATTTTTGTTTAGAAAAATATGGCAAAAATCTGTCTAATTTTTTTCTAAAGATAAAAAAATCACAATTTTTGCCTTTTTTTTGCAAATTTTTCTTGGCAGCAAGACAAAGCCTTGTAAAATGTGTTTCCCACCAATATGGTCGGATCTTATTAGTTAACAGGAGTTTGCGTAAATGATTGGACTCGTGCTTGTAACGCACGGTGAGCTGGCTGTCGAATTTTTACATGCCGTGGAACATGTTGTTGGAGTACAAGAAAAGTTCGCAACAATATGCGTTTATCCCGATGACGATATAGATCAGCGCCGAGGTGATGTTATAGCCGCAGTAACCGATACAGATACGGATCATGGCGTAATCATATTAACAGATGTGTTCGGTGGAACACCATCGAATATAGCTATCCCTGCTATTGAAAAAGGACGCGTTGAAATGATTGCGGGTGTTAATTTGCCCATGCTTATTAAACTGATTTCTATTCGCAAATGTCCTGATATTTCATTATCAGACGCGTTAAGAATAGCACAAGAAGCAGGGCGTAAATATATTAATGTACCAAGTATGATTTTATAGTGGATAATAAAATACCAATGTTTTCCAAAGATACCCTCCCATGTATAAGTCGTCATTTCAATATCTGTAATAAACGTGGCTTGCATGCACGTGCTTCTGCAAAATTTGTACAAACTGTTGACAATTTTAATGTTACTGTTGAAGTTGAAAAGGATGGAAAAATCGTTGGTGGATCATCAATTATGGGACTTATGATGCTAGCGGCTTCATCCGGTTGCAACCTCACCATTCGTGTTTCAGGACCAGAAGCAACAGATGCTCTTAATGCTCTTGAAAAGCTTATCAATAACAACTTTGGAGAGGAAAACTAGCGCTTTCTCACCATAAATAAGGATGATGATTCTTAGAAAATAGGAACTTTCCATCATTGTTTTGAATTTTAATTTCTCTTCCCGCTTTTATACCAATATTCATATCCATTATGGATTGGCATAATTATCATAAATGTAAAAGCTTATAGTAATTTTATTATACTGGAGTTTTTCCCTCCTTTCCTAACATTATTTGATCAATTTGAATAGTTTTGCGTATTACGGCTATTACCCGACTTAACCGTATAATTAAATCTTTACAGAAAAAGAGAACTCTTCACCTTGTATTAGAATATGCTTTATTTTAGGCTAAAGATAGATGTCAAAATAATTTCGCACATCAAAAATCTATCAACTTTTCTTATTTTCTGCTCACTTTGTAGTCTTTATAATACATAAGTAATCTTCTATTGCACATCATTGTGATACAGCTCATGAAAACGCAATTCTTATCGATATCATAACCATTTTTTAAAACGAATAAGCTTTGTACGCTCATAATTATAGTAAGCATTTTTTAGACATTCTTTTTCAATACTATTGCCTTATTTTCTATGGTACATGCCTCGCCCTTATTATCTATATTGTGCTTGGAATAGCATCTTTCATTATAAGGAGATAATATTATGGGTCGTCTATTTAGTGCCCTTCAGATTCCTCAACAAACAACACAACAACTTGTATCGTTGCAAAATGGCTTACCAAAAGCGCAATGGATCAACCCGCAAAATTTTCACGTCACCTTATCTTTTTTCGGTGAAGTTGAAAGTGCTACCGCAGATGCACTTATGCACGCCTTTGATACAATAAAGCTCTCTCCTTTTATGCTACAAATAGATGGTTTTGAAGTTTTTGGTTCAGAAAATGCTCCCCATTCTCTTGTAGTTCGCATTGAACCTTGTGAAAAGCTTAATCTTTTACATGAAAAGATGCAATATATCCGGAATAAATTAGAGTTAAAGCCTGATGAAAGACAATTTATTCCGCATATTACTCTTGCACGAATATTTGATATCAATCTTGAAGATCTTTCTTCTTATCTATCTTTTCAAGATGATTTTTTTATCCCTCCTTTTGAGGTTGATCATTTTGTTTTATTTTCATCGTCATCTCCCTCAAGCGAGTCCGTGTATCTTGTAAAAGGAAGTTGGGCGCTTCAAAGATAAAAGGGTGTTTATAACACCCTTTAAAAACTCTTTGAGAAAAGACCTCATATATGTGTAATTGCAGGGAATACTGCATTTTATGTTGGAGATTTATTATTGATGTGTTTTAAGCAGAATCAGCTTCACCAGAAGCTTCTTTTGCTCCTCCTTTGGCTACACCCACTATAGCTGGACGTAACACCCTTTCCCCGATAATATAACCTGCCTGAACAACTTGTTGAACAGTGTTATCTGGAACATCGGCATTAGGAATTTCAAACATCGCTTGATGAAAATGAGGATCAAATTTTTGTCCCTCTGGATGAATTTTTTGCACCCCATGACGTTCTAATGCTGCCATCATGGCACGTTCAGTCATTTCAACGCCTTCTGCCAATGATTTCAAACCAGCATCACTTTCCCGCGCCCCTTCTGGAATGGCTTCCAAAGCACGATTGAGATTGTCAGAAACCGATAACATATCCCGTGCAAAATTAGCAATGGAATAAGCCTTTGCATCCGCCACATCTCGCATAGTACGGCGTCGAAGATTTTCCATATCTGCAACAAGACGTAAAAGCTGATCTTTCAGTTCTTTATTTTCATCCTGCAAAGACGCTAAAAGATCACTAACCTCATTGCTTTCTTTTTCAACGTTTTCGTGTTCCTCTGTTTTATGTGTTTTTAAAAATTCATCGGCTGCCTGTTTAAGTGTATTACGATCAGCTGGATTTTTTAAATCACAATTTTCAAATGAAGCGTCAGTAAATTTGTTTTTTTCATCAGACATAAAAATTTTATTCCTTCATAAGATTCGTTATTCTCGATATCGAAATTCTACAGACAAAAATCAAGGGGTATCGATGTATATAATACAATGAGCTTCTATAGTACAAATACTTACCTGCATCGTTTTAACGCAATAACTGTGACACAAGTTGAGCTGTATAATCAACCATGGGCACAATCCTTGCATAATTAAGCCTTGTAGGACCAATAACGCCCAAAGCACCAATGACTCTTTGTTGTGAATCACGATAAGGTGCTACAACTAAAGAAGAACCAGAAAGTGAAAATAACTTATTTTCTGAACCAATAAAAATTCGAACCCCAGAACCTTCATCCGTTAAATCGAGAAGCTGTGCCATACTCTCACGCGTTTCAAGATCATCAAACAAATGGCGTAACCGTTCTAAATCTTCTTCTGCTTTCACATCTTCAAGTAAATTGCTACGCCCGCGAACAATGAGGTGTATTTTATGATCAGCACCTTCTCCTCCCCAAAGAGCTAATCCCGTTTCAACAAGATGATGCGATAAGTCATCAAGTGCAGCCCGTGTTTCTGCGCATAAGCGGGCAATTTCCCCTTTAGCTTCACTCAATGTACGCCCTTGGATATGAGCATTGAGAAAATTCGTTGCTTCCGTCAATTGTGCATGGGTAACCCCTTCTGGCAAATGAACAATACGATTTTCAACTTCACCTTGTTGAGTCACCAAAACGGCAAGAGCGTGCTCCCTATCAAGGCGCACAAATTCAATATGTTTCAATGTTCCTTCTTGTTTTGTTGCTAAAACAAGCCCTGCCCCACGTGAAAGATCTGAAAGAACTCGGCTTGCTTGAACAAGAAAATGTTCAACCGATTGTGCATGACCAGCCTCTTTGACTTGCATTTCAATATTTTCTCGCTCTTCGTTTGGCAAATCACCTGCTTCCATAAATGCATCAACAAAAAAGCGTAAACCTGATTGTGTCGGCATTCGACCCGCAGAAACATGTGGTGCATAAATCAAACCGAGATGTTCAAGATCACTCATCACATTGCGAATCGTCGCAGGCGATAATGTCTGTCGTAAAAGCCGCGAAAGATTGCGTGACCCTACAGGTTCACCATCATTAAGATAAGCTTCAACAATATGGCGAAAAATATCACGCGAACGTTCATCAAGATATTTTAGTTCATTATCAATAGTTTTGTGCTTCATCACAATTGTTTCACTACTTTTAAAATCCTCATCTCTTATATAAGTTTTGCCAAGGTTTGGTCAAATAGTCTAAAGTAGTATAAAAACATATTATCCTATTGACCCGTAAAATGCTAGCTTCAGAGTGATGATTGATAAATTACGCAGGAGGTATTTTTTGTTAGAGTGTGTGAGAAATATTTAAGATTAAGAGTTGATCTGTAAAGTGGTCTGCTGTAGGAACTTGCCAAGATAATTTGACCAAGAGAATCTGGATTGTTCAAAAACCGCTGTAAATAGAAAATTTCACCCTTTAGAGCAAACAAGAAATTAGAAATTTACTATAAAAATGCTATCATAAAAAAAAGACATGTCTTTCATATCTTTGCAAGATTATCTTCATACAAGATAAAAAATTTTATTGGGATAAAATATCATAAAACGTGTAAAATAATCATATTATGTAAAATCAAGCAGAATGTGTGTGTATGAGCATTTAAGCCGGTTTTTAGCACAAAAACAATTCCCCTTTCATTTTTGGAGAAATCTATATGAGAAGCATCGCAGATAAAAAACTTGTCATTGCTACACATAACACCGGCAAATTGCATGAAATCACTACTTTAACTAAGCCTTTCGGTTTAATAATACAATCGGCAAAAGAACTGGGCTTGCCAGAACCAAAAGAAACGGGAAAAACATTTGAAGAAAACGCTTATATTAAAGCTTTTTCAGCAGCAAAAAAGACAGGACTTCCTGCCCTCTCTGATGATTCAGGCTTAGAGGTAGATGCATTAGAGGGTGCACCAGGCGTTTATACCGCTGATTGGGCAATTCAAGCCGATGGTACACGTAATTTTCCCAAAGCTATGGAAAAAATAGAAAATGAACTCCAAAAAGTCGGAGCGCGAGAAAAAAGCCAACGAAAATGCCGTTTTATATCCGTCATTTGCATTGCATGGCCTGATGCTCATGCAGATTACTTCCGCGGATGCGTTGAAGGAACGTTCATTTGGCCTCCACGGGGAGACAAAGGCTTTGGTTTTGATCCTATTTTTTTACCGGATGGATATGAAAATACCTTTGGAGAAATGTCAACAGAGCAAAAACACAACTGGAAACGTAATGATATTCCGCCTCTTTCACATCGCGCACGTGCTTTCAAACTTTTGGCAGAAAACCTTTTAGCATTCTCATGAATGAACCTTTTGGCATTTACATTCATTGGCCCTTTTGTGCAGCTAAATGTCCTTATTGTGACTTTAATTCGCATGTTCGCATCCATGGTGTTGATCAACAACGTTTTGTTGCCGCCTTTAAGCGCGAAATAGAAACGCAATACCACAAAATAGGCCCACGCCATATTACAAGTATTTTTATTGGTGGAGGAACTCCTTCTCTTATGGAGCCGCAAACTGTCGATGCCCTATTGCAAGCACTTGCAAAAAAATGGGTAGTTGATGATAAAGTTGAAATTACATTAGAAGCTAATCCATCCAGTGTGGAGGCAGAGCGCTTTCGTGGATACCGTGCGGCAGGTGTTAATCGCTTATCTCTAGGGATACAAGCGCTCAATGATAAAGCATTGCGCAAACTTGGTCGACTCCATAATGTGGAACAAGCTCTTTGTGCCATTGATTTAGCACGGCAAATTTTTCCACGTTTATCCTTTGATCTCATTTATGCCCGCCCCGAACAAACCCTTGAACAATGGAAATCTGAACTTGTACAAGCAATTGATTTGGCAGCGGACCATCTTTCTCTTTATCAATTGACAATCGAAGAAGGAACTGCCTTTAAACGGCTTCATGATGCAGGAAGACTTATCCTTCCCCCATCAGAGCTAGCAGCAGATCTGTATAATCTTACCCAAGAAATAACAGCATTGCATGGTCTTCCTGCCTATGAAATCTCAAACCACGCAATACCCGGTGCTGAATCAGCACACAATCTTCTTTACTGGCGTTATCACCAATATGCAGGCTTTGGTCCAGGAGCACATGGACGTTTCATTGAGCACGCACCGAATCATTCCTCTGCCTGTTCAAAAACATTGTCATCACACCTTGAAAACCGCGAACGTTATGTCACAATAAATGAAAAGCATCCTGAACAGTGGCTTAATTTGGTAGAAACAACAGGACATGGCTGTATTGAAACGGAACATTTAACCACTGAACAACAGGCAAATGAAATGCTCCTTATGGGATTACGCCTTAGCGAAGGCTTAGAACTTATACGCTATGAAACCTTAAGCCCTAAACGCATCCCAATGGAAAAACTGATCGATTTACAACACCAAGAATTGATAGAAATGGTGGATAACCAACGCTTAAAAGCGACAACCAAAGGACGTATTGTTCTTGATCACATCATCAGCCAACTCGCAAACTAAAGTTTTTATAACAACATACTTATTTTAATCATAATCATCATTTTTCACAGAAAAGGCGAGATTAGAGTATCGTGAGATACTCTCATTTCAAAACTATTTACAGTAAATTAGTTACCACCATTTGCTTACACCTTAAAAGTAGAGAAACGTATGGATAAAAAAGCTATAAAAAGAAGTAAAAATAACTCTTATGAACACCCTTAAGTGCTAAAAGCTATCGCAATATTTTGAGCTAGAAAGTGTGTGGTGGTCTAACTTTTTTTTCATAAACGTAAAGATGGTGGGCACTGTAGACTTTATACACTTCACGGAAAATTTTATATTACACTATTCACAAACACCGTAATGGCACGAATGTGACAAATATTGAGAAAATTTCTTTAAAACAAGTATGTGAATGCATAATACGATAATGTATTGTTTTTTATGAAATCGTGGCACCATTTAAAGAACCAGAGAAATGAGCATGAAACCATGTATCAATCTCTAATTATTTAAAAAGGTATTACTCTAGATAATTTTGAAAACTGTAAAACCGAATAAAAAAGGAGAGTAAAAAAGCACACTGATTTTCACCTTTATACCTTTATATTTTCCCTCAATCAGGTTGTGGTTGTATGTCTGTTTCAGAGATTACAAAAAAATAGATATACACAATACTTTTATCCTATTCTGGTATATAAAAGCTGTTGTCGCAAAAAAATACTGAACCAATATTTATTTGAGATACGCGGCTGTATGATTGGTATTGATCTATAAGTCACAGCAAAATCATGAGTTTTATTAAAACAAATAATGCACTCAAATGGCAAATATATCAGATATGAATCGAGATTATTTTGTTAGCGAGCGAAACGACATTAATCCCATATGATTTTATTTGTATGCATACATGCTTATGAGTGTCTGTACGCGTCCTTTAAGGTTATTTTATTAAAAAATTGAGAAAAATACTAGGCTAAAGAAGTCAACGTGATGCTACAAAAGAATTTCTGTGTATCTTTATCATAACCAATATTAAAGCTGATTAAATGAGCTCACCTTCTATCTCGTAATGATTTTGCAACAGAAGTTCTTGGGAACAAAAAGGCAGGGCAAAATATATGAAGTCAAACAAACTTAAAACGCGTTTCCTATGGACTTTACTCTAAGAGAGGCTAATTGAAATAAGAGGTACCTTTTATGAGAGTGCAGAAACCATATTAAGACACGAGCTATGAATGAGCGCATTTATGTTGTATGAATTTTTTACAATAGCAGCATGTTTTTGTGTGTCTTTATGGCTTCAACCGGTCATCACACAATTATGATATAATATTCATTGTTTTCCATTATGATTGCGTATTAACTTCCTTTCCAAACTTTAAAAAACAAATATTTTTAATCCAATATAGTCTGTAAACAGTTCTGCTTCTTAAAGCAGCTCCCTCTTGGCTTTCAAATTATGTAATTCACTTAACTAAAGACGCTACAGGCAAGAAGCCCAATTTAAGAAGATTCACCACTTACTCTAAAACCACTTAATATATTAAGTCTTACGAGTCTCATATCACCACACCTCAAATGGCAATATCTTATGGCACAACAAGATAAAGGTATTTTTGAACCAGCAATCATTTCTTCATGCAAAAAAATCAACAATAAAACGCTCATAAATAGTAGTAAGAGCTTCCACCGCATCAAGGGCTACACACTCATCTACCATATGCATCGTTTGCCCTGGTAAGCCAAATTCAACCACTGGGCAATAATCCTTAATAAATCGCGCATCCGAACTCCCACCTGAAGTGGAGCATTCTGGTATATTCCCTGTTACACTTTTAATAGCATTGGATAAAGTTTGAATGAGTTTATCATTTTTGGTCAAAAAAACATCCCCTAAACTTGGAATCCATTCAAGCTGATAAGAGGGATATTGATCACTATTGTTTTTTGATTGCACCAAAGCAAGACGCTTTTCAATTTCTTCCACCAGTGTTTCTTTTGTCCAAAGATCATTGTAGCGTATATTAAAACGAACTGTTGTCTGCGCTGGGATAATATTGACCGTTGAATTACCGGTATCGATGCTTGTTAGCTCCAAATTACTGGGTTGAAAATTCTCTGTCCCTTTATCTAAAGCAGTTTGTGTCAATGCCTGAATAAGCTTATTTGCCAAAGGCAAGGGATTAGCAGCCCGCTCTGGAAAAGCAACATGACCTTGGCGACCTTTCACGGTAATGATACCAGAAATCGATCCGCGGCGACCAATTTTGATGACATCCCCAACAGTCTTTACACTTGTTGGTTCTCCCACAAGAGCCGCAGTCCATTTTTCGCCCTTTTTTTCCGCCCATTTGAGAAGTTTTATAGTACCATTAACAGCAGGTCCCTCTTCATCACCGGTAATCAAAAAACTTACCATTCCTTTAATGGTACGTTTCTCAAGAACTCGCGCTAGCGCCGCAATAAAACAAGCGATTCCGCCCTTCATATCAACAGCACCCCGCCCATATAATTTTCCCTGATCTATGACAGCTTCAAAAGGTGAATAGGTCCATTCATCCAATGCACCTGGTGGTACAACATCTGTATGACCCGCAAACATAAGATGGGGTCCTTCATTTCCCATTTTGGCATAAAGATTTTCAACATTATCTGTATTTTTATCCGTAAAAATAGGGCGCTCGACATGAAATCCCATTTTTTTCAAAAATTGTTCCAAAGTTGATAAAGCCCCTGCTTCATGAGGTGTAACAGAAGGACAACGGATAAGTCTCTGTAATAGCTGAAGCGGATCTGTAAGAACAGGCATAAGGTCCCTTCCCATTTTTTTATAAGTCATAGCAACTTAAGGTTATTACGCTGAATTACAAAAAAGATAAAGCAAAAACATTGAAGACACTCAGCAAACCAAGCAGGGGAAAACAATCGTGCTGAGAGCTTCAATGGCTTCCTCATTATGCATGAGCAAGTACACACACAACAAAACACTCAACAAAAAGTTCCGTTAAATATTGCCTTCATTTGAAAGTTTTTGACGCCTCTAAATTATATGAATCAAAATTAATTGCTTGCAATCTATGAGCATTTTCCTTCAACCAAGCACGATACGTTTTACTATCAGGACATAGTTCTTCACAAAGAGCCCAAAATCTTGGACCGTGATTCATTTCAACAAGATGAGCAACCTCATGAGCAACAACATATTCCACAACTTCTTTTGGTGCCATAACAAGGCGCCAAGAAAAAGAAAGACGCTTATCTATTGAACAAGACCCCCAACGACTTCTCGTATCTTTATAACAAATTGATTTGACTTTACGCTCTACTTTATGGGCATAATGTGCCACCAAAGGTGTTATAATACGTGCTGCTTGTTTTTTCAAAACGTCAGCAATGCGTCTTGGAAGGTATTCTAATTGACCATAAACGATAATTTGAGGTTCTTGTTCTGCATCTCCTGCAATAATTTCCGTTACCCCACGTCCTTCTCTATGCTTTATGGAATGGCAAACACCCAACAAAGGAATCGTTGCCCCCTCTTTGAGATAAGCATTTTCATGAGAGGTTTGTACACGAGCAAGACGCGCCTCAATCCAAGACCGATGCTTTTCAATAAAACTTTGAATCGTACAGAGACTTATCGCTGGTGGTGTTGTTACACAAATCCTCTGTCCGCTCGCATCAATACGTAAGGTAAGACGGCGCGCGCACTTATTTTCCCGCACCTGTACAGGTACAGAGCGATCAGAAAAAATAAAATGCTGTTTAGAAATGCTCATACATTATATCTTCATCATTAATGAATTTGCCCCTTCTCCCGCATTAATCCGGTCAATCAATGACCTCAATACCGTTTCGAGGCAATCCAAATCTTGCGGACGAGAAAAGCGATGATCAGCATCACGAACGAGTGTCAATGTTACATCATGGAGAGGCAAATGATCAAGTAAAGTCATAGTATGCTGATAGGGTATCTCCACATCTTCCATCCCTTGTAGAATATGGATTGGACATCCAACATCTATACATCCCTTCATGACGCAGTTGTCTCTGCCATCTTCAATAAATACTTTTGTAAAGGGAACCGGCTCCGTATAACTAATCGCAGATCGTTCAATATGCTCTGTTTCTTCTAAAATTTTCCACCCCTTTCGACCCAACCCTGATTCTATCAATGTTTGTGTAAAATCAGGAGCTGGCGCAATCAAGATCATGCCAGCAAGCTTCTTATTTTTCTGTGCTAACATCATAGCAAGCTTGAGCGCAATCCACCCGCCCATAGAGGTGCCAATCAAAATTTGTGGACCCTCACAATAAGTTTCAAAAACCGCTAAACTTTCTTTAACCCAGCGTGAAATCGTTCCTTGAAAAAAATCACCACCTGATTCTCCATGTCCAGAGTAATCAAAACGTAAACAAGACAAATCATTCTTCTGAGCAAAACTATCAACCAACATCGCCTTATCCCCTGACATATCGGATAGATAGCCATGAAGCCAAACCAAACCTGGAGATTGGCGCCCCTTGCGATAGCGTACTGCAAGTGCGGTGTTCTCAAACGAAAAAAACTGACAAGGAATATTTTGATCCATAATTCTTTATCCTCCATAAAACGATTTCTTTAAATTAAAAGAAAAACTTTTATAATCTAAATCATTTCAAAAAGTAATAAATCAAATAATGAAAAAGGCGCGAATTATAGTTGTTTTTAGGCGCATAATTGTATATTAAATTAACTGTAGTTGAATCAAAATTAAGGAGCATAAACCATTCGTAAACCGTTTAAAATGACACCTACCCAAAAAGACGGACCACGTTCAAATCAGGATATCCGAGTACCTCATGTTCAGCTTATCAATGATGAGGGGCAACATCAGGGAGTTGTTGCGATACAAGAAGCTCTTGCTATGGCTGCAGATGCGGGGCTTGATTTGGTTGAAATTGTACCAAATGCGGAGCCACCCGTATGTAAAATCATCGATTTGGGCAAATTAAAATATCAAACCCAAAAAAAAGCTGCTGAAACACGTAAGAAGCAAAAAGTCATCGAAATCAAAGAGATTAAGATGCGCCCAAATGTTGATGTCCATGATTATGGAGTCAAACTCAAGGCTGTTCATCGCTTTATTGATCATGGTGATAAAGTAAAGATTACTTTGCGTTTTCGTGGTCGTGAGATGGCTCACCAAGATCTTGGATTAAAGCTTCTTCAGCGTGTGAAAGAAGATACAAGTGAAATTGCCAAAATTGAATTGGAGCCAAAGCTTGAAGGCCGGCAAATGATGATGGTGATAGCACCTAAATAGTTTTGCATTGGAATAATATTTGCATGCAACTCATCAGCGTGCAACTCATCAAAATGATGCGTATGGTATTATTTAGAAGCACCACATAGAGTTTTTGTGGTGCTTCTAAGGTTTTATAAATGTGTATAAATCCTTTTAAGAGTTTAATAATGCTTTATCGATTTATAAGAAGAATTCGTTATTTTGCATATTAAATGAAAAAGCTCAAACATCGTAAGGTGTTCTTATTTCAAGCTCTCTTATCATGTAATGCGGCAAAAATTTTTGCTTACACATCACAAACGGAAATGATACATAAAAATTATTAAAAAGCGAAATATTTTTTGTGAGCTATTTCAAGTGCCAAAGGCTATCACAATATAGAAATTGGTAAATACAATGGTGAAACTCGCCGTTACCTTTTATTGAAAATTAAAAATAATGATGAACAACAAATTTTCGTTATACCTTTCACAGAAACTTTGCACTACATTTTTCACTCTCACCGTCGTGAAATTGATATGATGAACCTTGAAAGAAAAGGCTATTTTTGTAAAAAAGATTAAGGGGCTTTTTAATTAAGAATGTTTCAATCTTGCATAAAATAATGAGAGAATATAGAAGCATTTCATGGCTAAAAAACAAATTTCCTCTTTTGATAAACATCTTATTATCCGCCTTTTGCGAGAAAATTTTCGTAAACATATGCGTTGGTACAGTGCTGCGATTTTCTCAATGATCATCATTTCTTGTACCACAGCAACCAGTGCATGGATTATGCGTGATGTTGTTAATCAGATTATTGATGCACAAAATTTTCCTATGATTGTTTTGATTTCTAGCTTCATTGCTTTTATCTTTATTCTCAAAGGAGTCGCAACTTTTTCCCAAACTTACTTTCTAAACAAAGCAGGCAATAGTATCATTGCGGAACAACAGCGTAAAATTTTTGCACGACTTATGGAACAAGGAGTCTCTTTTTATCATAATAACACTTCATCTGATCTTCTTGTTCGTGTAACTCATAATGCGACAGCTGTACGTAATATAATTGATACTATTATCACAACTTTTGTACGTGATTTGCTTTCCGTTAGTGGTCTGTTGCTTGTCATGTTCATTCAAAACTTTGTGTTAATCTCCATTACTTTAATCGTAGGACCACTAGCTTTTTTAGGCGTTCGAATGGCTTTAAAACGCGTTCGCCGCCTGATGGAAAAAGAGCTCCTTTCACTTGGTGAAATTATTAAAATCGTACAGGAAACGGCTGTTGGTATTCGAATCATCAAGGCCTTTTCACTAGAAGAGGTCATGAAAAAACGGATGGACAAAGCCATTTGTGATGTTGAAAAACAAACAAACAATATTGCCACACTCGAAGCTATTACCAATCCGATTATGGAAACACTCACGGGTGTTGCCATTGCAGGTATTATTTGTTTTTCCGGTTATCTTGCAACCCAACGCGCAGGTGTTCAAGGTGAATTTATGTCCTTTATTGTTGCTTTACTTTTAACTTATGAACCCGCAAAAAGACTAGCAAATGTACGTGTCAAAATTGAATCTGGCTTGGTCAATATCCGTACAATGTTTGAAATACTCGATTGTCCCCTTACAGTTATAGAACATAAAGAAGCTAAAGATCTGAGTAAAAAGCAGGGAACTATTCGTTTCGAACATGTTTCTTTTGCATACACTAATAACAAAATGATATTGAAAGATATCAACCTAGAAATAGAAGCCGGAAAAATGACAGCATTGGTGGGACCATCCGGTTCGGGAAAGTCAACCCTTATCAACCTTATTATGCGCCTCTATGACCCCACAAAAGGACGCATATTGATTAATGATCAAGATATTCGCTACACAACATTTCGCTCTCTGAGAAACCTGATGGCCTATGTAGGACAGGATACTTTTCTCTTTCAAGGAACTGTTAAATATAATATCGGACTTGGAAAAGAAGGGGCTAGTGATGACGAAATTATCGAAGCAGCAAAAGCAGCAAATGCTCATGACTTTATTATGAATTTGCCAAATGGTTATGATACACAGATAGGTGATAATGGCTGTAACCTTTCAGGGGGGCAAAAACAACGGCTCGCTATCGCTAGAGCAATGATTCACGATAGCGAAATTCTGATTCTTGATGAAGCAACGAGTGCGCTTGATTCACACACCGAAGCACAAATTAATGAAGCCATTCACCACCTTACCAAAGGACGCACAACGATCATTATTGCTCATCGCCTTTCAACGATTGCTCGTGCTCATAAAATTGTGGTCATACAAAATGGACAACTAATTGAACAAGGTACTCAGAAAGAATTGCTAGCAAAAGAACATGGGTTTTATAAAAAAATTCATAATATCCAGTTCAAAGACATACCTCCTAATTTCTAGATCCTTAAATAAGATTTGAAATAAAAATGGATAGAAGGTAATGCTCCATTTATAAAAAAGGCTTGTTACCAAAAAAAGTATTACTTCAATCAAGAATTGGCAAAGAATTTATGGTTTATTGAAAATAAACTTCTTGGATTTAGATGAAAACTTTACTCGCTATTTTGTTGAATGCAATTGACTTTAACAGTGAAACTTCAAAAACCCCTTTCCTTCCTTAAATAAGTGTTGAAACATTCATAAATGTTTTGAATCCTAAAAGAGAGAGCATCAAGGTCTGAAAAAATTGCCGCGGATTATGATGATGAATCTGGATTAATACTACCTTTATCCGTGTTTATCCCTGCACTAACAATTTTTTCTCCACACACCTTAAAGGACAAAGATTCTACCCAATCTGATCTGTAAACAATCCAGATTTTTATTGAGTTCGTTCCACTTGATAACAAATCATGTGATTCACTTATACAAGACTTACCCTAAATATTCACCCTGTGCTTTCAAAATACTTTGTCAAAAAGACTTACATGCCTTATATCACCAAACCTCAAATGTCAGTCTTTTATGGTACAGCAGGATAGGCTCACAATTATAAATTGTGCTGCAAATTATAGATACACTCAGCGTAAAAGAAAAACATTAAAAAATAAGAGAAGATTTATTATAAAACTTTTTTACTGTTGTAGATTGCTTTAAAGCAAGCTTTGCTGTTTTTTCTACATCCGAAACTAAAGTGATATTCCTCCAATACCTTAACTTCTTGAAGAGTTTATAAATGCACAACGTTAGTGCTTATATAAGGCTATGATTTCAATATGAAAAAAAACAGATGAAAAGTAAAATGATATTCCTCTTTCTTTTAACCGCCTAAATAGAAAAATACGGCATATAACTCTGATAAACATTTTTACAAAAAATATCTTTTGACCTGCATTTTAATACTTTGATTTATAATCATAATTTATTACTTTACATCTTAAATAAAAGATAAGATGTAATTTGCTTATTGTAAATTTTCTTTATATTTATGATGAATTAATCAAAAGCACTTGTTGTACGTCATAAGAGATATTGGTGTATGCATAAAAACTCTTAAGATAAGCAATAAAAATACCTCTACATTTTCAAGTGAAAAGATTGTCGGCAACATGAGAAGCTGGAAAATAGAATGATAATGCCGGCTTATATCTTTAATAAATACTTATACCTTTATTAACAATGGTAGTATGGATTTTATACCATTCATAAGAGGTACTTTATATCATTTCACAAGCAATCTTATGAAATAGGCTCAAGCCACATTGAGAAATGTTTCTTTAAAACAAGCACATGAATTTGCAACACAATAGTGTTATATTTTGGAGTGTTCTGTTTGGGGGGCTATTCATTATAAGAAAAGTGATCTCATTCAAAAACACAATAAACAAAAATCGAATATTTCAGATATATTTCTTCACGCCTCAAAAAATCTTCTTCTTTTATAGGATTTCTAGTCTATGTATCCTTCCTCAGATTTAGAAATGAGAGACAAAAGACAAAGAATTTATTTTTTAAATTCAATCTTTAATAATCTCTTTCATAAAAGAGACCAATGCTAGAATTTTGTTCATTTCCTATGGCACCTTTAGCTTTGAGATGACGCGAAATATCTAAATTAATTGTTCCTTTCGTCGTTCCATCGGACCCTGCTTCAAAGCCCAAATAAATATTATTGTGTATGTAGCGTCCAATACGTAAGCCTGTATTACCCTTCTCATTAACGATAACATCAAGATCATCAAGCCCAATTTTAGTTCGTAAAGTATTCAACAAAGATGTATTAGAAGCACCTGCAAGATCAGCCGCTGCTGCTGCAAGTTGAGCAATCTGAAATGGTGATAATTCATTAAGAGAGCGATTAAAAATCAAACGCGCCAAAATCTCATCCTGAGGCAAATTCGGTTGTGAAGAAAAATTAATATCAAGATTATCAATCGTCCCACTTACCGTTACAGTGACGCGAATATCACCACTGTTATTGTTGGTTACAAAATAAACCGTAGGATTAAGATTACCGCTAAAACTCGCTTGCCCTTGATCAAAATTAAGACGTTGCGAAAGAATATCAAAACGTCCACGAATCATTCTAAATTCACCAACTGGATGCACATCATTCAATGGGCCTGCTAGATTAATGCGTCCTCCAAGTTCAGCATCTAAGCCTTTTCCGCGTACAAAAAATTGATTGCGTGCTGTAATACTCATATTTGATAACACGACAGATGAAGATTCTTGTGTAACTATACGGCTTTTGCTTTTGTTCGTTTTCTTAACATCAGCACGTTCAAGTGTTGTTTGAATCGATTTAGTTAAATTCTTATTTCTAATATCAAGAAACTTAGCACTTTTAAAATGATCAGGAACAAAAACTTCAGCTTTTTCAACGATGATATCACCACCAACAACAAGATCATTTAAAAAATGACCTTTCATTGTCATCTCACCTGACAATGTTGCCAGAATCATAGAACCATCATTATAATTGGCATTATCAAGATGAAATATCAAATCTGTCTCTAGACCATTAGAGATACGACCTGAAGCAGAAATTCTCCCCCCCTCAAACGAAGAAGCTGAAGCTTTCTCTATAAGGATATGATCACCATTCAATTTGCCTTCAAGCGTTATATTATTCAATCCTACATTTGTTTGTGAATCAAAAAAGCTACCGTCGCCTATAGAAATATTTCCTATCAATTGTGGCTTTGATAACGTTCCATTAAGAACTGTATCAATTCTTGCTGTACCCGTTATATGTGCACCACGCTTAGCTAATAAGAGATTAACAAAATCAAGAGGCATTATCCCTTTAACGTTTAATTTTGCCTCTGAACCATTAAGAGATACAGGCCCATGGACGGAAAGATCTAATCCTTTATCTCCAGTAGCTATCATATTTTCAATATGAAATGTCGATTTTTTATAAGAACCACGAGCATTTATATTGATTGACATTGGTCCTTTATGCGTCATAGCGGTTAAATTTTGACTAGAAAGCTCAAAATGAGCAGATGGATCCTTCATTATTCCACCAATATCAATTTTGCCTATCAGTGTCCCATCAAGCGCTTGTCCTGCAATAAAACCATTCGCCAAACGTGCAGATAAATTTTGCAAATTAATATGAAGATCAAGCGTATTTTTCTCTAGAGATACATGCCCCTGAGCTTCTGCTTGTACTCCTTCTCCTGTTAAATTTGCATTTAAAGTAAGATTTTGATCTACAGTGTTTCCCGTAGCAGAAAGAGAAAAAGGCATAATTTTTTTATCTTGAAAAGCAACGGTTGTCAGTCCCTCACCTTTTATATCGTACGTTATATCAGGTTTTTTTAAATGACCACGAATCATAACATGCCCTGTTACACTCCCTGCTGCTCCAAGATCGGCTTTCCACAGATTGACTAAAGTAGCAGGAAGCGCATTCATTGTAAGTTGCAAATTCAGGGTATCTTGAATATTCCCTGCTAAGATGATGTTGCCTCCATTTATTGCAATTCCTAATTCATTGATTGTCATTCCATCTTTATCAAAAGCAATTATGGATGGTTTCAGCAATGTTGCATGAAAAATGTGTTGTTTTAGATCCACAGTTTCAATTTGCACTTCTCGTTTTATACTGTCTGGAAGTTCCTCAACCATTAAACGACCAGAAAGCTGTGCATTGAGAGTATCATGCAACATCGCTTGGACAGTAAAAACCGTTTGTCCATTATTTCTATCGGCGTGAGCATTTAAACGATTGACCATTATCAAAGGTGTTTGAATATGTTCTGCATTGATAACTCCTTCAAACTGTGTCATGCCAAAAGGATCGAATATGTCAGCATCTATTGCCAATTTTTTTATTTTATTCTTGGAAAAATTCAAATGGCTAACATGCGCCTTCACATTGGTTTTTTGTCTGCCATTTTGTTCATCAAAAATAAAATCTCCTTTTACTTTTCCACTACCATCCTGCAAAAATAACGCTGAAAGTACAGAAATATCATCGGCATCAATATGCAACGCTCCTTTCAAAAACCCCCCAAGTTGTTGAGAAAGAGCACCCGTTATTTTTGCACTTCCCCCTCTAATATCGATATTTTCAAGTTTTCGAATTTTATGAGAATCTTTAAAAGAGGCCGATAAATGCAAAGGTTTCTTAGCAAAAATCCCTTCACCTTTTACCACCCCCGTTAAAGCAGTAACTGGTGCTGTATTATCTATAAGTGCATCTATGTTAAATGTTGTGTTTTGAAGTTTCTTCCCTACGATTAATGCTTCAGCAATATGAGCACGTGTATTTAGTTTTATATGGCTATTGCGCCCTCTCGCCGTACTTTCAATCGTAAGCGCACCGCTTATCTTTGGATCTAATTTGGACAAATCAGATATTTCAGCAGATAGATCCATTTTAGCGCTTTCATCTGAAAAATAACCATTAGCCTTTATGTTTGTATATTGATTTTTCAAATTAAAATGACGAAAAATGAAACCCTTCGTATTTCGAGTAGCACCACCTGAAAGAGTGATGTTTCCTTTGAATAAACGATCAAAAGACTGCACGCCTATTTTCATATCGTCAGCCATTCCTGATAATTGGAGATCAAAAATGCCACTCAATAAATTGATCGTTCCTTTGGCTTTAATATCTGCACTACCAGAAAGTGATTGTTTACTGAACACTTCCAAAGGAGTTAATGTTTGAGCTTTTAAACCGAGATCGCCTTTAAAAACAAAACCCTCCATTGTCCCTTTTAACCAAGAAGAAAAACCCTGAGCCGTAACACTCAGATCATGAATCAAAATTGGTTTATTCGAAACAATATCCGTATCTAAATGCACATGAACCGCTTGGCTTAAATTTTCTACTAACGCTCCCTTAATTTTTTTAACCCCTTGAAGCGTTCCTTTAACCTGAACACCAACATGACGAGAAGCTGCATTATCAAGATTTTCGCTTACTCCTCCCATATCAAAAATTGCATCGCGAATATAAATATTTTTATTGCTTAAATGACCTACAACCAACCGCCCATTCCAAGATTGTTGCCCTTCGCGACCATAGTCAATGTTCAAAGCAAGAGTATTCGCAGGTTTTGATACTTCCGATACAGGTAAATGAATAGACTCCTGTTCGTTATCAAGAGCCATTTTACCATCAACAAAAAGCCGCCGCAAAAATCCATCAGCGGTTATTTCAGCATTGGCTATAACATTCATTGCTTTGCTCTGAATAACCATCTGATCAAGGTGTGTCACACCTTCTTTTGTTCTTCTTGTCTTTGCTTTTAATGTTATATCAGATTCGAAGAGACTACGATATTGAGAAGGTATTAAAGGGCTCAGTGTTCCCTCTAGTTTCGTAGAAAAACTGTGTCCTTCTGGAACACTTGCAAGAATAACATTACCATCTAAAATAGAATGATGATCGGACTCTAAAGAAAGTTTGATAACCAAATCATCAAAAGTACCATCACCTTTCACGACGAGATTTAATGCTGGACGTTGTTCAATGTTAAAAATATTCGCCAAAATACCATTTTGTGGTTCGTTAGCAGAAATATCAATTTGAGCTGTACGATTACTATCAGATATCTTGGTGACAACAGAAAAAGAACCTGGTGCATCTAAACGATGCGCCGCTATATCGACATCAAAATTACCACTAGCCAAAGTGAGATTACCTTTTAATGACATATCAGCAGAAAAACCAAAAAGATTCTGTTCAAATGTCACATGTTGAGCTATAAGCGTATTGATAGAAAGAGCAAGCGGCAATTTTGGTAAAGAGAACTTGCCCGTCCCAAGGGAAGAAACAAAAGAAGAATTGCCTTGCGGTTTTCGTAAAAATGTAACCTGTTCTGCCGAAAGCTGGTTAATGTCCATCCGCCCTCTCAGCAACGCTAGACGATTCCAATCCATTTTAGCATTGGTAATTTTAAGCCAAACCCCTTTTTTATCACTGACAGTAATAGCATCAATTGATGTTTGAGAAGACAGTGTCCCTTGTATATTATGTAAACGAACTTGACGATTGGGCGTTGAAAGCTTTCGTTCAATTAAAGAAACAAACCATGAGCGATCATCTGTTTTCATTTCGCTAGAGGGAAGAGTATCTCCTCTTTGCGCAAAAACAAAACCACCCACCCCAAAAAACAAAAATACAAAGAAGAAAGCTGATAAATGTACACCTTTTTTCATTAAAATGCTTGCCCTATACCCACATAAAAACCAATGCGAGGATCACCCTTCTCTCTCTTTAAAGGAAAGGCTAAATCAACGCGTAAAGGACCAAGACCCGTCATATAACGACCTCCTATACCGGCTCCCCATTTAATTTTTTGAGAAAAATCAAAATTCGCCTTTTCCCCTACGGCACCTCCATCAAGAAAACCGACAAACCCTATTTTATCATTTAAAGAAACACGCAATTCTGCCGATCCCTCAACAACTGCCCGTCCACCAACAACCGCATCATTTTCTGTTTTGATACCAATATTACGGTAAGCATAACCACGAACAGAGCCCCCACCACCAGCAAAAAAAAGCGTATTCGCGGGGATTTGTGCTGTATCATTCCCAAGAATTGTACCAAGCTTTGCCCGCGTAGCAAAAACAAAACGATTCCCTTCATCCAACGCCCAATAAGAACGACCTTCTGCTGTTACTTTTGCAACAAAGTTGCTAAAACGCATCTCATAAAAAGGCTCAATGAAAACTTCACCATATAAACCTTTTGTTGCATTAAGCTTATTATTACGACTATCGTAAATCAAACCGCTAGGGAAACCTATTGTTGTAAAATTACGGCTCCCAAAATAAATATCACGTGAATAACCATTTGAAACTTCTACAGCAGCCTGTCCCGATAGATTACCATTGAAAATATGTGTAATCCCTAATCTTCCTTTGATGGCCTTTGTTGTATAATTTTCTAGAACATCTTGTTGTATTTTTAATTCTGATCTGAGATCTGTATCTGGCGTGAGTACACCAGGCTTTATAAACGTACCACCGAAAAGATAATCAAAATTTTTAAAATTATACGATTGCTTTTTATTGCTACCAACACCACTTATTTTTGTTTCAATTTTAAGAACCTCTGCATGACCAAAAAGATTGTTATGCATCCAATAAGCTTCAAAACCAGCACCATCTAATGTTGAATAGCTACCGCCTACACCAAAACGACGCGGTTTACGTTCTTGTACAACAAGTGAAAGCGGTAAACTGCCATCTAGATTAATGGTATCAGCCTCACGTATATTGATAGCACGAAAAACACCAAGGCGCGCAAGACGTTCATTTGCCTTCGCTAACGCATCGGAATCGTATTTCTGACCTTGCTTCAATCCGGTCATCCATGCGATATAAGCTGAATCTACACGTGGTTTATTACTTATATTACGCACACTTAAAGGACCATAATGAGCCTTTTGTCCAAGATCAACAACAATCCGTCCTTCAACACGCAACGCAGCATGATCAGCCACGACCTCACTTTTCATAATTTTAGCTTTGGCATAACCTTGTTGACGCCATCCTTCTATCGCCCATTTTTCTGCTTTCAAAATGGTTTCAGATTTAGCAATAGCCCCAACTTTATAGCCCAATTCTTCAATTGTGGGCATTTTATGCGCTTTACGTTTTTCAAACGGAGCTACTTTATCAATATCTGCAATACTAAAAACATATTGTGGACCGGCATTAATTGTAATAACAATATTGGATTGTGCTGGAAGTTGAGTTACCGGACTTAAATCAGCGACTTCTAAGCCATTAATTTTAATACTAATAACACCACCGTAGCGTCCATCAGCATAAAGAGCAGAAAGAATTGCTCGATAATCTGAACGCGCCTTGGCTAGCAAACCAGAAGAACTGGCGGACGCTTTCTCTTTATCAGCAACAAGAGAAGAAACAGATTTAACTATTTTTATACCTTCTAATGGCGCGCCTGGCGGAGCAACAACATCAACTTTATAAAATCTCTCTGTACTTTTGGCATAATTTGAAGGAGAATTTGTTTTCTTTTGACCAAAAAAAGGTATGCCGAAAAAATCAAATGCAGCAAGTGGCTGTGGAAAAGCAAAAGCGAAACACAAGCCTATAAATACACAGCGCACAGTCCCTGATTTTAACAAAATTCTTGCCTGGTATACCATAAAATCAGATACCTTATAATACACTTTGCATCTACTACACTTTAAATAATATAAAAATGGGAAAGGTAAATATAATTACTTTGCACATTTTACACGTTTTATCACATCAAATAACATTCTGCGATACATGACGTCACCCTCCCCTTATATTTTCATAAAATTCTGCACTGTTGCATAACACGAACAGCCTCATTCTTTTTCCTTAACATATTTATTTAGCTTATTATAAACGTTTTATTGCGTTCCATACTATCATGGTTAAATTTGTACAAATGACTTTCCATGAGAACGCTAAAAAACTGCCTACGTATATAGATCTCTCTATAAAAAAAACCATAGAGATGCTTCTTGATTTTTATGCATAGATATGATTGTCTCTACAAAGTCTAAAGGGGGAAATAAACAAATGATCGCACGTGTTACAACTGTCGCTTTTCGCGGTCTAGAAGCAGTCCCTGTGGATGTACAGGTTATGATTTCATCTGGTAAAATAGGAATGGCTATTGTTGGATTAGCTGATAAAGCAGTTGCAGAAAGCCGTGAACGTGTACAAGCAGCCCTCCACGCTTGTGGACTTTCTATGCCTACTAAACGGATTACGATTAATCTTGCACCAGCTGATTTGCCTAAAGAGGGCTCGCATTATGATTTGCCAATCGCCGTAGGCTTAATGCTTGCTATGGGAATCCTCCCTCCCGAAGTAGCACAAGACTATATCATTTTAGGAGAATTATCACTGGATGGTTCACTTACCGCTGTTAATGGTGTTTTACCAGCTGCCATGACAGCTTTATCACTCGATAAAGGACTGATTTGTCCTTTCCAATGTGGACCTGAAGCTGCTTGGGCAAATGCAGAAATAAATATTCTTGCCCCAGAGACTCTGCTCACTATAGTCAACCATTTCAAAGGAACCCAAATTCAAAAACGTCCACAACCGCGCCAATATACTATCGAAACTGAACTTCCAGATCTTTGCGAAATCAAAGGACAGAAAACAGCCAAACGTGCCTTAGAAGTTTGTGCTGCTGGACGCCATAACCTCTTGTTTGTAGGACCTCCTGGTGCTGGGAAATCTATGTTAGCGCAACGCTTACCTTCCATTTTGCCACCTCTTGATAGCCGTGAGCTTTTAGATGTCTCTCTGATTGCTTCTATTACAGGAGAAGCGGTTCATAATACCATTTCACTTCATTGCCCCTTTCGTTCCCCACATCATTCTGCTTCCATGGCCGCAATGATTGGTGGAGGACTTAAAGGACGACCGGGAGAGGTCTCCCTTGCCCATAATGGTGTGTTATTTCTTGATGAATTGCCTGAATTTTCTCCGCAGGTTCTTGATTCTCTTCGTCAACCCTTAGAAAGTGGGGAATCGGTTATCGCCCGCGCTAATCACCATATTAGCTATCCTGCTCGCTTCCAACTCATTGCCGCAATGAATCCTTGCCGTTGTGGTATGGCAGGCGAAAAAGACCATGTTTGCGCTAAAGGAATACGCTGCCAAATCGATTATCAGTCCCGTATTTCTGGTCCTCTGCTTGACCGAATTGATTTACGGATTGATGTCCCTGCTTTGACAGCTATGGACCTTATGCAACCAGAACAATCAGAAAAAAGCTGCGATGTTGCCAAACGCGTCGCACGATGCCGTACCATTCAAGCTAAACGTTTTGCAACAATGGGGTTTGATCATATTCGCACCAATGGCGATTGCCCTGCCAAAATTATAGAACAGATTGCCATTCCTGATAAAAGTGCGACCACACTCTTACGAGATGTGAGTGAAAAAATGCACCTCTCTGCACGCGCTTATCATCGCATTCTCAAAGTTGCACGCACAATTGCTGATCTTGACGAATCAGATAATCTTTCACGCTATCATCTCGCAGAAGCTATTTCCTATCGACTAGGCACAGAAAGATTAACAGCTCTTAATTAAAAAACTATTCATCAATAAAAACTTATTGGAAAATACCGCAAATAAAGTTCTGTAAGTTTACCATCCTCTTCTAGAGATTTCAGCGCATAATTGAGTATATCAACCAATTTTTCATTCTTTTTTCCAACAGCAAGCTGCATTCCTTGTCCCAATAACTGTGGCGCCATATATGCCCCCCCAACAAAATGACAGCAATCAACAGATTTTTGTTTTTTGAACCATAACGATAAAGCAAATCCATCATCAAAAATAAGGTCAATTTTACGCTCCTGTAATGCTTTATAGAGCTCTTCTCTCTTTTTAAATTCTTGCCATTTTGCTTTAGGAAAATAATGATGAAAGAGCTTTTCGTGAATACTTTTAGACAAAACACCACTGGTTAAATGCACCAATTGATCGCTTATTGGCTCATCGAGATCTAAAAGTCGAGAAGCAACAAATCGCGCTGGAAAGCGCAAATATGACTTTGTAAAAACAAGATCTTGCTGGGTTTTACTTGTTTCTTTTAAACCCGCAATAATGACTTCTGCACCACCATTTTTAACATATTCTACAAGCTCTTTCCAAGGAATTACTTCTACTTCACAAAGCTTCTCTAATTTTAATTTTGAGCAAATAGCGCGCAATAAATCGATATTATAACCTGCAAGATGCCCCGTTTGATCAAGGAAATTAAAAGGAGGAAAATCAAAAGTTGTTACAAAACGCAAACGAAGAATATCCGTCGTATCAGGTTGTACCAAATGTTCATGCGAATCAAAAAAAGAAGGCAACCTTTCAGCTTCTCCGTAAGAGGAAAATAGAACCCCCCCTGCTACAAATAAAATACGAATAAAAACATTGTATGGATTATTGAATAAAAAGTACCATAAACGCAATTGAAGATGTTTTATATATATAGATTTTTTTATTTTCAAAATCTCTCCCCCATTTTTAAAGCTAAGATGCAACCCTTCTCAATTATTATCTAACGCACTTCACCAAAATATCTGGCGTTTAATAAATAAAATTCTTGCTATTTATAAAAAGTAATTTGAGAGAAAGGCGATTTGATTTTTTAAATATAAGAAATAAGCTGTACATACTTTAGTGGCACACTCCATTTTATCAAAACCATTTTCTTGCGTATCACAACCAGAGGGAGTATATAGACACTATTAAAGAAAAGAGTAAAAATACCCTTCAAATGCCGAGGGTTTTCTCAACATTAAGGTTGCATCAACATTTAAGAACCGGAAAATAAAATGATGATGCTGGTTTGTGCCTTATTGTCAATATGGGCAAAATGAGGGACATGAATCTTGTAGTATTCACAGGGTATTTTGCGTTATACTATTCAAACATCGTTGTAAAATGAGTTTAGGAACATTGAGAGATGTTTCTTAAAAAAGCGCGTGAATAACAGTGCAATGGGCTTTGTTTTAAATAAGGGACGTAACCTCCATTACAGAAATGAGAAAAACAAAAGCGTAAGACAATGCGTCATCACCCCCATTCTTTAAAAACATCGCCGTAAACGTTTTTAAAAGTTGTAAAACTGAATAAAAGAACGATAGTGGAAACGTGCTTTTACATTTACGCCTTTATATTTTCCACATTTTAAAGATAACACAAACTAATATACCCAATATTTTCGCCTCAATCTAATATACAAAAATTTGAGCTGCTTAGAGAGCTCGTAACCTTTGTTTTAAATATACGGCAGCATTAGAATTGAAAATTGATTTATGGATAAAACAAGTAAGACCTTTGTTAGTTTAACACAAAAATGTATAACTAATTTTGAAACATCACGCATATGCAAAAATAAACAAAATAAATAGCATCATTATTGTAAAGCTTAATTGACCTCATCCCCACTCTCAAAGGAAAAGGATTCCTATTAGCGTTGACGTCTAGACAATCCTGCTTCTCTCGACTAATTCCTCGGGGCTATCCACTCATGCGCTTCATTTAACTAAAGATTATACAAATAAACCCTGCTCCGAATATTCACCACGCACTTTAAAAATACTTAATGTATCAAGGTAGTGCTTACTTTCCTTATATCACCTCCCTAAATGACGGAGTTTTACGACATAACAGTACAATCTCATTTCATCATTCTCTTCATTATATATCGACAGATATTGAATCTAGTTCTGATATACGGTAAATGTTTAATGTGGTTATTCCATAAATAACTGATCAGAACATTAAGCTTTAAAAAAGCAGATAGAATATTGTAAATTGAACACAGGAATGGACTAACTTATGAGTGATGAAATAACCTCAGCGGCACAAAGTGATGATTATGGCGCTTCTTCTATCAAAGTCCTCAAAGGTCTTGATGCTGTACGCAAACGTCCTGGTATGTATATTGGTGATACTGATGATGGATCAGGTTTACACCATATGGTCTATGAAGTTGTAGACAATGCTATCGATGAAGCTTTAGCTGGTCATGCTACTCTTGTAAACGTCACACTCCATGCTGATGGTTCTTGTTCTGTTCGTGATAATGGACGTGGGATTCCAACAGATATCCACCCAACAGAGGGTGTTTCTGCAGCTGAAGTTATTATGACACAGCTTCATGCCGGCGGAAAGTTTGATCAAAATTCTTATAAAGTTTCAGGTGGATTACACGGTGTTGGCGTCTCAGTTGTGAATGCATTATCCGTTTGGCTTAAATTGCAAATCAGACGGAATGGTAAAATTCATGAAATATCATTTACCCACGGAGTGGCTGATGCTCCATTAAAAATTATTGGCGATTGCGATAAAGAAAGTGGAACAGAAATCAGATTTTTACCAAGTTCTGAAACTTTTACTATGGTTGAGTTTGATTTTGAAACTTTGGAGCGCCGTTTACGGGAATTAGCCTTTCTAAATTCTGGGGTTTATATTCTCCTTGTTGACGAGCGTCATGCTGATACTAAATCAGTTGAATTACATTATGAAGGTGGATTAACGGAGTTTGTCAAATATATTGATCAATCAAAAAAAGCCCTGCTTGATAATCCTATTTACATTGCAAGTGAAAAGGATGGTATGAGCGTTGATGTTGCCCTATGGTGGAATGATTCTTATCATGAGAAAGTCTTGTGTTTTACCAATAATATTCCTCAGCGTGACGGTGGAACTCATTTGATAGGTTTTAGAAGTGCCCTTACGCGTCAAATTAATGGCTATGCTGAATCTTCAGGTATTGCTAAAAAAGAAAAAGTGAACTTAACCGGTGATGACTGCCGTGAAGGATTAACAGCTATTCTTTCTGTCAAAGTTCCTGATCCAAAATTTTCTTCACAAACAAAGGATAAGTTAGTCTCTTCTGAAGTGCGCCCTATTGTTGAAAGTTTGGTCAATGAAGGTCTTTCAGTGTGGCTGGAAGAACATCCTCATGAAGCAAAACTTCTTATTAGTAAAGTGGTAGAAGCTGCAACAGCACGTGAAGCAGCACGTAAAGCACGTGAGCTCACAAGACGAAAAGGGGCGCTTGATATCACTTCTCTGCCAGGAAAGCTTGCCGATTGCCAAGAACGTGATCCTGCAAAATCAGAAATCTTTATTGTCGAGGGGGATTCGGCTGGCGGTTCAGCAAAAAGTGGGCGCTCACGTCAAAATCAAGCAATTTTACCCCTTCGTGGTAAAATTCTCAATGTTGAACGAGCGCGTTTCGACCGCATGCTTTCATCTGATATGATTGGAACACTTATTACAGCTCTTGGAACGTCTATCGGTAAAGATGAATTTTCACCGGATAAGTTACGTTATCATAAGATTATTATCATGACAGATGCGGACGTTGATGGAGCCCATATTCGAACTTTGCTGCTCACTTTCTTTTTTAGACAAATGCCCGAGTTGATTGAACGTGGACATCTTTATATTGCTCAGCCTCCTCTTTATAAAGTATCGCGTGGAAAATCTTCCCAATATATTAAAAATGAAGCAGCATTTGAAGAATTCTTGATCGATACTGGATTAGAAGAAACAACGCTTGAGCTTTCAACGGGAGAAGTTCGTGCAGGGGTTGATTTGTATCAACTCGCTAAAGATGCTCGTATATTACGTCAACTTTTAGATGGTCTTCATACCCGTTATGATCGTAATATTGTTGAACAAGCAGCAATTGTTGGCGCTTTTAATCTTGAAGTCTTTGCAACACAAGAAAAAGCGCAAAAAATAGCAGATACTATAGCACACCGCCTTAATCTGATTGCTGATGATATGGAACAAGGTTGGAGTGGACAATATACAGCAGATGGAAACTTATGTTTTGAGCGTATTTTGCGTGGTGTTAAAGATGTTGTTACGCTTGATGTGGGACTTATAAATTCAACTGACGCACGCCAAATTGATCGCATTTCCCAAAATTTTATCGACATATATCATCTTCCTGTTCTTTTACGTCGCAAAGATAAAACAGAGCATATTTTTGGTCCCATGAGCCTCTTAGAGAGCATTTTTACAAATGGTAAAAAAGGTATTACTCTTCAACGTTATAAAGGTCTTGGGGAAATGAATGCTGAACAGCTTTGGGAAACAACGCTTGATCCTAATGCACGTTCTCTTTTGCAAGTAAAAATTAATGATGCAACCGATGCAGATTCACTCTTTTCTCGTCTCATGGGTGATGAAGTTGAACCTAGACGTATTTTTATTCAAGACAATGCCTTAAGCGTTGCCAATCTTGATATCTAAAGGTACTCTTCTGTTTTTAGCTGTGTAAATGTCGCAGTTTTATACGTTGTTTTTTCGTATTTGAACATTCCCTCTTTATTTCATTTACGATAAAAGAAAAATAAGGAAGGTCATACACATGGCAGTTGAAACAGAACGTGTAGGAGCCAAGGGTGGCATGGAGCACTCTTTTGGTTTTACAAGAGTAGATGAAACACAAAAACAATCCATGGTGGATGGTGTGTTTCATTCTGTTGCTGAAAATTATGACAAGATGAATGATATCTTATCCTTAGGGCTACACCGTGTGTGGAAAAATTCCATGATTTCTTGGCTTTCCCCACCAGCACTTTCTCATTGGAAAGTTCTTGATGTCGCTGGCGGTACAGGTGATATTGCTTTTCGTATTCTTAATGCTTCACGCCAAAAAGCCCATGCTACAGTGCTTGATATTAATGGCTCAATGCTCAACGTTGGCAAAAAACGCGCACAAAAAAATGGTCTTGCTCCTCTGATTGATTTTGTTGAAGCCAATGCAGAAAATCTACCTTTTGAAGATCAAAGCTTTGACGCTTACACTATTGCTTTTGGAATTCGCAATGTTCCTCATATTGATCAAGCTCTTAGAGAAGCTTTTCGTGTTTTAAAGCCCGGTGGACGTTTTTTATGTTTAGAATTTTCAAATGTCGAGATGCCTTGGCTCGATAAAATTTATGATCTTTGGTCTTTCCATGCTATCCCTAAGCTGGGTCAATTTATTGCAAATGATGGTGATGCTTATCGTTATTTGGTTGAATCTATCCGCAAATTTCCTAAGCAAGATGATTTTGCCCATATGATCAAGCATGCGGGATTTTCGCGGGTATCGTACCGTAATCTCACCGGTGCGATTGCAGCACTGCATTCAGGTTGGAAAATTTAAAAATGGTGCAAATTTCCCCTTACTTTCAATTGATGCGTGCAGGATGGGTTTTAACACGTGAAGGTGTTTTAAGTGCTCTTCCTCATGATGACCTTCAAGGATTTCCAGCGCTATGTCATCGTATAGCGAGTGCATTAGCACGACGCAAAACAAAAAAAAAACAGCGTTCTGAAAATATTTCGTATGCCATTAATAAGCTTGGACCCTCTTACATAAAACTTGGTCAATTTCTTGCCACAAGACCTGATATTGTTGGGCGTGATATTGCGGAAGATTTGTCACAACTACAAGATCGTGTCCAAACATTTTCTTGCACTGCCGCTGTCGCTCAAATTGAAAGTTCTCTTGGTCGCTCTATCGATGATTTATTCATAAATTTTTATCCCCCCATTGCTGCCGCTTCTATTGCTCAAGTTCACCCAGCTGAATACAGTGATGAAACTGGTCATAAGAAAAAATGTGCTGTAAAAGTTATTCGTCCTAATATCAGAGCGCGTTTTTCTAAAGATCTTAGAGGATTCTATCTCATTGCTCACTTACAAGAGCGCTATATCCCTGCCTCTCGAAGGCTTCGTCCTGTTCGTGTGGTGGATACTTTAGCACAAACAACACGCCTTGAAATGGATTTACGGTTAGAAGCAGCAGCTATATCTGAAATGGCTGAAAATATTCAACATGATACAGGCTTTCGGGTTCCGCGTATTGACTGGGAACGGACAGGACGTAATGTTCTCACAATGGAATGGATTGATGGTATCAGAATATCCGAAATTTCCAAACTCAAAGAAGCAGGATTTGATTTGCAGGCGCTTGCCATTACGCTTATTCAATCTTTTCTTCGTCATACATTGCGTGATGGTTTTTTTCACGCCGATATGCATCCTGGTAATTTATTTGTAGATGCAAAAGGATGTATTGTTGCTGTTGATCTAGGCATTACAGGAAGACTTGGCAAAAAAGAAAAGCATTTCCTTGCTGAAATTCTTTACGGCTTTATTACCCGCGATTACCATCGGGTTGCACGCGCCCATTTTGAAGCAGGTTATGTTCCTTCATACCATAATATTGAAAGCTTTGCGCAAGCCAACCGCGCTATTGGTGAACCAATACACGGACAATCAGCACAAAGCATTTCCATGGCTAAATTGCTCACTTTATTGTTTGAAGTCACTGAATTATTTGACATGCAAACGCGACCTGAACTTTTATTGCTGCAAAAAACGATGGTTGTCGTGGAAGGTGTTGCCCGCACATTAGACCCCACTTTTAATATGTGGAAAGCTTCTGAACCTGTTGTCAAAGAATGGATTAGTAAAAATTTAGGGCCCGTAGGCGTTGCAAAAGACTTTAGTGAAGGAGCGCAAGCTCTCCTTTCGCTGGCACGCAAAACACCACAATTGGTTCAAAATTTCCAACGGATAGAAGAAGATTTAGATCAAATGAGAAAAACAGGTTTTAATCTTTCTCCTGCCACCCTCAAACAACTTGCTGTCGAACAAAGTCGCAGAAACCGTTATGGTCGTTATAGCCTTTTCATCATTGCGCTTTGTTGCGTTTGTCTCACTTTTTACTTTTTTCATCTTTTCTAATTTCCTTAATATGCTAAAAATATCAATAATGAAATCATTGCAATCATTTTATTTCTTGGAGGTATTTTATGGCCAGTATTACTATTCGTAACCTGTCTCCTGAAACCAAAGAAGCTTTGCGCATACGCGCCGCGAAAAATGGTATTTCTATGGAAGAAGAAGTCCGACGCCTTTTAAGCAATCCCACTCCTTACACCACACAACTCTCTCATACTAGTGCTGTTGAAGTGCAATCATTGAAATCAAAATCTCTCCTTCTTATCATTGGAGGAAGTATTGCATCCTATAAAGCACTTGATTTGATGCGCCGTTTACAAGAACGCGGAGCACACTTAAAAGTTGTGATGACAAAAGCAGCACAAAAATTTATTACGCCTTTAGCCGCTGAAGCTTTAAGCGGTAGTACTGTATATACTGATTTATTTTCACGCGAAGAAGAACACGATATTGGACATATCCGATTAGCACGTAATGCTGACCTTATTATTTTAGCCCCTGCTACAGCCAATCGCATTGCAAAAATAGCCAATGGCATAGGAGATGATCTGGCTGATTGCATCCTTTTAGCGGCACGCTGTCCACTCTTAATTGCACCTGCTATGAATCCGTCCATGTGGGCGCATCCGGCCACTATTCGCAATGTTGCACAACTGCGCGCAGATGGCGTTCATATCATTGGACCAGAAATCGGAAATATGGCTGAACGTGACGAGATAGGATATGGGCGCATGAGTGAACCTTTAACGATTGTCGCTACCATAGAGGCTCTTTTGAATGTGCATGAAAAACCTCTCTCTGACCGCCATTTCATCGTTACCTCTGGCCCTACCCATGAACCAATTGATCCGGTGCGTTATCTTGCTAATCGATCTTCAGGAAAACAAGGTCATGCCATCGCAACCGCTCTTGCGCATTTGGGTGCAAAAATAACACTTATTTGTGGACCTGTTAATCTTGCAGACCCACAAGAAGTAAAAACCATTCATGTTGAAACAGCACAACAGATGTTACAAGCCGTTCAAACCGCATTGCCTGCTGATGGTGCCATCTTCGTTGCCGCTGTTTGTGATTGGCGCAGTCAAACGCAGTCTTTACACAAAATTAAAAAGAATGCTCATAAAATACCACCATCCCTTCATATGGTCGAAAATCCTGACATTTTAGCAACGATTGGACACGCTCCAAATCGCCCCTCATTGGTCATTGGTTTTGCTGCTGAAACATGTGATATCATTGCCAATGCGCAAAAAAAATGTGTTGAAAAAGGAGCTGATTTCATTCTTGCTAATGATATTTCTCTTCAACTAGATGGCACAAGTGTCATGGGTGCTGATACAAATCAAGTTTATCTCGTGAGTAAGGAAAAAGTTGAACAATGGCCCCATATGAGTAAACAACACGTAGCGCAAAAATTAGCAAACATGATTGTATCATTTTTTGCCCCCCAAACACCTACTCCTCATGAGGAAAATATACCCCATTTCAAATAATAACCCTTCAAATGCATTCATATTAAAACACCTTATAAAATAGAACTAACAATAGGTGTCTATCTATCTCGATTAGTATACAATATTTTGATTTATAGTGATAATCTAGCGTTGTTCATATTAAATTAGAATCCCGAATATCGTAAGATTCTCTCATTTCAAATCTCTCTCATGTTGAATCAATAAAAACCATTTTCTTGCACGTTGCAAAGAAGGATAGCCGTATGAATACAAAACGTTTAAGAAAGAACTAAAAACGCTTATAATGGACCGTCTCAAGAACAGAGCTGTCGAGCAATACTGAGAGAATGATGGTGCCCGCCGTGCTCTTTTATTAAGTGTAAAGATAGTGGTGCCCTATAAGTTTTATATTATTCACGAGAGCTTTACCCTTATACCATTCACAGGCACTGTTGGGAAATGTTTCTTTAAAAAATTGCCATAGTCTTCATACAAAAGTAGGATCTATTGCACCACTGTCTCCCCAGCTTATAAAAAAACAAGCTATCATTCACTTTGCCTATTATCAATTTTGAGAAAGCTCTTGCACTGAATAAAATTTATAAAAGCATTTTCTTTCTTCAATGTTTTTATCCCGATATTGCTCCTATTTATGATGTGCAAGTAAATGATTTTGATTATTTCATGATGAGAGCAGCTAATGAGAAAATATGACAACTTTATTTGAAGCTCTTATTCACTATGAAAAATAATGTAATAAATCAATGTATTTTAACATCTCAATACAATTTGAAGCATATCTTACACTGATGCTCATAAAGAGTGTAGATAAAATTCATTGCACCACTGTCTATAAGTTTATGAAACTGACGCCTTTATTATTTTCCTCAGTGATCGGTCTTTAAAATTAAATGTGTGTGTCCTCTCTCCAGCATACCAAGACCACAAAGACTAGAATTTGATCCATGATATCCTCACATTGTGATGTTTCATGAGAAGCATTTTTAGTCCTTTATCGAAAGCTTTGTATCCATACATTGGTCTCGCCTATAATGTGCAAGTAAATAATTTTTTGATGTTGAATAAAGGCTTTGAAATTAAAGAATATTTCTATATTTTGGATTCTTATTCAAGTTGAAAATGATCAATTCTCTTCATAAATTAATGGTGTTATTATCTAAAAATTATTTGATACAGTGTACCACTTGTATGAAAAGTGCTTCAATGAATTCTACTTCATTGCACTTATAGCTTTTAAAATTCAAAATCTCATCATTTTTAATCATCAGTGGTGTCTCCCACTCTTTGCTTCTTCTCAAGAAATTACCCTTCCATGGGATATGGACGATCAATCGCCTAAGCTTATTTTCCACTTCTATCATATTAATCATTCTGTTGCCCAAATCAGAATATCTACAAGCTACTACGTTACTCCGATTCCATTGAACTCAATATGTTTTGAATAAAAGCGAGAGGCAAAAGCATGCCGCCAAATAGTATAAAAGTACAGAGCATTAGGAATTGTACAAAACAATTAAGCACGTAGATAAACGAAGTTAGACAACACTACTGAATAAATAGAAGTCAACAACTTTCCTCCCAAATAGTTCTTATTCCTTAATTTTTCACATATATCATATAAACGCAATAACCTGCACTCTGTAGAAAAATATTAAAAATTTCTTCTACAACAGCTGCTTTTTAAATTCTTCTTGATTTTTAAAAATCAAAATTTCTATTTATTCAAATTTTATTTTAAACAAAGAAGCCTTAGCCGTTTTTTATAATGTTCTTGAAAAGAAATCTTGTAATTCAAAAAATAAAAAATTACACTGTGCATTCTTTAAATATATTTCTTGTTTTTTTGCTTCTTTCCTTAGTTTATTAATCTATGATTTTTACTGCTGCCTATCGTGCTTTACAACGTCTTCTGACCTCGCAATATAGTATTATGATACTGAAAGCATTGGGGATTACTTTTTTCATTCTCGCCATTTTATGGTTATGTGTGCACCAACTTTTTGTGTCTTACTTTTGGCCCTGGATTGCTCAGTTTCTTCCTGGACTCCCTAGTTGGGCGGGATGGATTGGTTTTAGCGTGCTTATCATTTTTAATCTTGGTTTGGCTCTTTTGTTGGCTTTTTTGATTGCACCAATCGCAGCTATGATTGGTGGTTTTTTCATTGACTCTGTTGCTGAAATCATTGAAAAAGAGGATTACCCAAACGAGCCTATTGGACAAGCTTTGCCGTTTCAGCGTTCTCTTATCATTTCCTTTAAATTTGTTATTTTAAGCCTTCTTGGTAATGGAATTGCTTTTATTTTATTCTTCATACCAGGTATTAATTTAATCGCTTTTTATGTTATTAATGGTTATTTGCTTGGTCATGAATATTTCTTGTTTGCTGCTTATCGTTTTCGAACAGAGCAAGATGCACGTGCTTTTTTACATACTCATTATACAACGGTTTTTGGTGCAGGATTATTGATAGCGCTTTTTGTTTCGATTCCAATTCTTAATTTATCAACACCGCTTTTTGCAGCCGCCTTTATGACATATTTACACAAAATGCTTTCCCAAAAGACCATGGCACGCATTACACAAAAATAATGTTACTTGACTTTAAGGCTAATAAAACTTGCCAGCCAAAGAAAGCATAATATTAAAATCTTATGCTTTATCTTTTATTAAAGCAATATATTGATTTATAAAGATAATTTATCGTTTCATAACATGAGTGAAAAACCTAAATATCATGAGGCTTTCTCATTTTAATCCTATCCATATTGGATCAATTGAAATCGTTTGTTAATATGTCATAAACGAAGGTGGTGTGTGGATAAAAGTACTTTCAAAAAGGCGTAAAATATCTGTGTAAAACAAGCACATGAATGAGTAATATGATAGCATTTTTGAGGGTATTCTATTTTAATTGTGAAAAGCGCGCGCTTTAAAAAAACCTTTTGAAAAAAATCTTGCTCTGATGTTAGCGTTTCGCTAATATGGTGTTATCATATACATTATCTTAAATGGATTATTTTAGCCTTGTTAACGCCTTATATTATAAGGTTTCTTTTCTTCAAAACTGTTGATACGAATGATTAATTGGATATTCATTTTTATTGAAAAATAAGGGGGTTGTTAACCATCGCAAGGAGTGAATTTTAATACCAAAGTAAAAAAATAAAAACATGTAAGTTCTTAAACTTATGAGAAATTTGTTATAGGGAATACTCTTCATAGATATGATTGTTATGATATTGGAAAATTAAAAAATTAAAAAACAAGCTATACGTACACTGATAAAAGTATTAAATAGGCTTCTTTGTTACACCGGTAAAGCAAATGTGACTGCTTAGGTTCATATTCTTTCAAATTATGCGAAAGATGTGTAATATTTAAAGGAAGGTTATAAAGATGAACTGGATTACAAATTATGTTCGTCCTAAAATTAATTCTATATTGGGGCGCCGTGAAATTCCAGAAAATCTATGGATTAAAGATCCTACCAGTGGTGAAATGATCTTCCATAAAGATCTGGAAGCTAATCAATTTGTCGCTCCCAATTCTGGCCATCATATGCGTATCAGCGCTAAAAATCGTCTCATGCATTTTTTTGATGATGGTGTTTATACAGCTCTTGAAAATCCAAAGGTTGTAACAGATCCCTTAAAATTTCGTGACGAAAAACGCTATATTGACCGGTTAAAAGATTATCGTTCTAAACTTGGTGTTGATGATAATATTTTAAGTGCACGTGGTACGATTGAAGGCTTACCAATTATTGCAACTGTTCAAGATTTCGCCTTTATGGGTGGATCACTCGGTATGGCTTCAGGAGAAGCTATTATTAAAGCTTTTGATACTGCCATTGCCGAAAGGCGCCCGTTAGTTCTTTTTTCTGCTTCTGGTGGCGCACGCATGCAAGAAGGAACGCTCTCGTTGATGCAAATGCCTCGTACAACTGTAGCGATTGAAATGTTGAAAGAAGCAAAACTTCCCTATATTGTTGTGCTGACTAATCCAACCACCGGTGGTGTTACTGCTTCTTACGCCATGCTTGGTGATATTCACATTGCCGAACCTGGCGCTATGATTGGTTTTGCTGGTCCACGTGTGATTCAACAAACTATACGTGAAACCCTACCAGAAGGCTTTCAAAGTAGTGAATATCTGCTCGAACATGGTATGATTGATATGGTTGTATCGCGTTTAGAAATGAAAACAACAATTGCGCGTCTTTTACGCTTGATGATGAAACGCCCTGCTGTTTTTAACCCTTCCGATCCATCCCCAACAGACTTTCAAACATCGCTTTCTAGGACAAAAGCAGCTTAAGTTTATGCAACAAAGCCAAATACAAAGGGTGGTGGATGATTTACTAAAAAATTATCCGAAAAAATTTGATCTTTCTTTAGAGCGTATTATTCACCTTTTAGAGCGTCTTGGTAATCCGCATTTAAAACTTGCCCCTATTATTCACATCGCTGGAACAAATGGCAAAGGATCTGCCTCAGCAATTTGCCGTGCTCTTTTAGAAAGTGCAGGATACTGCGTTCATGTCTATAGCTCACCTCATCTCGTCAACTGGAATGAACGCTGCCGGTTAGCTCAAAAAGGAGGTGGTCAACTTGTTACAGAAAACCAATTAGCTGAGACAATCCATGAAATTATAAAAGTAAATCGTCAAGAGCCGATTACTATTTTTGAAATTTTTACAGCCGCTGCCTTTATGCTGTTTAGTATACATCCAGCTGATGTTGTCATTTTAGAAGTTGGTTTGGGAGGACGTTTTGATGCTACCAATGTCATTAACAAACCAGCTGTATCGCTTATTATGCCCATTGATTATGATCATGAAACCTTTCTTGGAAATACAATTGCTCAAATCGCTTTTCAAAAAGGAGGGATTATCAAACCAAATGTTCCAGTAGTCATCGGGAAGCAAAATTATGAAGAAACTCTTGCTACTTTAATACCCCTTGCCGATAAAAATAAAGCACCTTATTCTCTATTTGATCAAGATTATCAAAGTTATAAAGAACATGGACGTATGGTTTTTCAAAACAATCAAGGTCTCATGGATCTTTCACTTCCTAACCTTATTGGAGACCACCAAGTTGCCAATGCTGGCGCATCTCTTGAAGCAGTTTGTCAAGCGGGTTTTCAACTTTCAGAACAAACCATAAATGACGCTTTGAAAAATATCTATTGGCCCGCACGGATGCAACATCTTATCCAAGGACATTTGGTTGATCAACTGTCTCCTAATATTGATTTATGGTTAGACGGTGGTCACAATCCTGCTGCTGGAAAAGTTATTGCGGCAGAACTTACACAATGGAGAAAAAAAACAGATCGTCCCATTATTATGATTGCTGGTATGCTCAATACCAAAGATGCTGTTGGTTATTTTCGTTCCTTAGCGAACCTTGTCGATAAAATATATACGATACCGCTGATTAACAATAATGCCGGTATCTCTCCAATAAAATTAGCTGAATCAGCGCAAAAAGCAGGAATCTTTGCTACTCCACAAGCGCATCTACAAGATGCTTTGCATAAGATTAGAGCCGAATATAAAGAGGCAATTGTCCTTATTAGTGGTTCCCTTTATCTTGCGGGCGATATTTTGCGTGACAATAAAACACCTCCGTGCTAAAAATCGATTATTTTAAAAGCGTTGAAAGATAGACTTTTTAATCATGCAACTTGATTGTGCACTTTATCAACATCCTAAACTTGTTACTGTTTTTGGCGGATCTGGTTTTGTAGGACGACATGTCGTTGAAACTTTGACTAAGCGGGGATATCGCGTTCGTATCGCTGTTCGTTGTCCACAAAAAGCTTATTACATGCTCCAAATAGGAGAAGTAGGACAAACCCAAATGCTTAAAACGGATATCAAGCATCGTGCTTCTGTTGCACGCGCGTTGCTTGGAGCTGATGCGGCAGTGTTTTTACCTGGTAGCTTAAAACAAGCAAATCAATCGAATTTTAAAAACACACAAATTGATGGTGCTTACAATGTTGCTGAATTAACAGCACAAGCTGCTATTCCACTCATCTATATGTCAGCACTTGTGGCTAACGAGAATGCTTCATGTCTTTATGCACGTGTTAAGTTTATGGGTGAACAAATCGTTCATAACAAGCATCCTCAAGCAATTATTATCCGTCCATCCGTTATCTTTGGACCAGAGGATTGTTTCTTTAACACCTTAGCAGATTTGTCACGTTTTTTACCAATTATGCCTCTTTTTGGGGGTGGGCAAAGCAAATTGCAACCCGTGTATGTTGGTGACGTTGCTGAGTTTATCGCGCGCACTTTAGATGGACAGGTTTCTTGGGGAAAAAATTATGATCTTGGTGGTCCCCAGATTATCACCTTTCAAAATACTCTTGAAAATATACTCAAAATTATTCACCGTAAAAAAACAATCCTATCCATGCCCCTTTCTGCTGGTCTATTGATTGGAGGAATTTTGGGAACTATCGGTAAATTGCCTTTTGTACCAACACTCGTAACAGCCAATCAGATACGTTTTTTGCAAATGGATAACATTGTTTCTAAAGAGGCTATAGAGAATGGATATACTCTAGAAGGTGTGGGAATTACTCCCAGAGCAATGGCTGCATTCTTGCCAAGTTATCTTTGGCGATTTCGTCCACATGGTCAATTTTCGCAAAACTTATTCGTCTAGAATAAATTTTTTCAAAACTGAGTTAATTATTTGATTTATAATTTATAGCTCGTTGTTAGCGATTCTGAAATCAGAATGCTCAATAGAGTAATGTTTTTGCGTTTTAAATGCTCTATTCAGTATCACAAAAAATGTTTAATCGTATACCTATAGTATTTTGATAAAAATCGTTGAAAACAAGAGAAAAGCACTTCTTATAAACTGTCTTTATCCAAGAGCAGATGCAACATTGGAATCCTAAAGAACCGATTCTGAATTGCCTATTCATAAATATGATAACCTATGACTTTGCATTATATTATTTTGGTAGAAAGCTTAATAATGAGATTAAAGTAGGGTAATACTTCCTTTTTCAACAACCGCATAAGCGCGTAGAATATAAGTATTCTACTTTCGATATTATCCCATAAAAAATCGATATAAAAACTGTGAAGCAATGCACAATTTTTATTATTTAAAAGGTATTCTCTCTGGAGATTTTTAAAAGCTTTAAAGTTACGTGAAAAGGATAGAGTTTTGTTTATATAATAAGACTTATCATGAAGATCTCTTATTCTTTCAGTAACATCATTACTCAGATTCATAAATGCATATTTGTTGCACAAATTTATGGAGATTTTAAAAGAGCTTTTTCACATAAAGAAGTCCTCTTCTTGTCTTGCATTTTTTTTTAATTTCTCCTACCGTCTTGGAAAAACTTATTTTAAAGGAATAAAGAATGGCAGCTCAAGATTTTGTTGTCAAAGATATTGCACTTGCCGCTTATGGTCGTAAAGAACTTGATATTGCTGAAACTGAAATGCCTGGTTTGATGGCTTGTCGCAAGGAGTTTTCCTCTAATCAACCTTTGCGTGGAGCGCGTATTTCTGGCTCATTGCACATGACAATTCAAACAGCTGTTTTAATTGAAACATTAAAAGCAATTGGCGCCGATATACGGTGGAGCTCTAGCAATATTTTTTCTACGCAAGACCATGCAGCAGCAGCTATCGCCGCAACTGGTATTCCTGTATTCGCCGTTAAGGGTGAAACATTGGAAGAATATTGGACTTATATAGATGCAATTTTCCAATGGCCAGATGGTAATCCTTCCAATCTTATTTTAGATGATGGCGCTGATGCCACAAACTATATTTTAATGGGAAGTCGTGCAGAACAAAATAAAGATATCCTATCGCATCCCAAAACAGAAGAAGAAGAAATTTTTTTCAAACAAATACAAAAGCGTATGGATGCAACGCCAGGATTTTTTACACGACAGCGCGCAGCAATTAAAGGTGTAAGCGAAGAAACCACAACAGGTGTAAACCGTCTTTATCAGTTACAAAAAGAAGGGCTTTTGCCTTTTCCTGCTATTAATGTCAATGATAGCGTCACTAAATCAAAGTTTGATAATAAATATGGATGTAAAGAATCATTGGTCGATGGTATTCGACGTGGAACAGACGTGATGATCGCTGGTAAAACTGCCATTGTCTGTGGTTATGGTGACGTAGGAAAAGGTTCAGCAGCATCTCTTTCTGGTGCTGGGGCTCGTGTTAAAGTAACAGAAATTGATCCTATTTGCGCTCTTCAAGCAGCTATGGATGGCTATGAAGTTGTTAATTTGGATGATGCTGCTTCCAGTGCTGATATTATCATCACGACAACAGGCAATAAAGATGTTGTTCGTTTAGACCATATGCGACAAGTAAAGGATATGTGTATTCTTGGCAATATTGGTCATTTTGATAACGAAATCCAAGTCGCAGCCCTTAGAAATTTGCCATGGACAAATATTAAACCACAAGTTGATATGATCACCTTTCCCGATGGAAAACGCATCATTTTGCTCTCTGAAGGGCGTTTGTTAAACCTCGGGAATGCGACTGGGCATCCCTCTTTTGTCATGTCAGCCTCGTTTACTAATCAAGTTTTAGCGCAAATTGAACTTTTTACCCGTGCAGAACACTATACAAATGAAGTCACTGTTTTGCCTAAACATCTTGATGAAAAAGTTGCACGTCTACATCTTGATCGGTTAGGAATAAAATTAAGTGTTTTATCAGAAGAACAAGCCGCTTATATTGGAGTCACACCACAAGGACCTTATAAACCAAACCATTACCGTTACTAAACATTTCCTTGGGTTAAAAAAGGGTAAGATGTCGTGCGCAGCTTTGGTGACTATAACCCCAAAGAAAAAGCTCAAAAAATGATTCGAATCTATGCGTATATATTTTGCCTTTTTTTCTTTTTTTCTCCAACATGCGCTGTTGCTCAGTCATTGGAAGGTTATTTACCATTTTTCTTCACTTTACTAGATGGTCCATGGCTGCTTTTAGCGCTGTGTGGAGGAATTTCTTGTGCTTCACTTCTCACGTGTCTAGCTGTTATTATGTGTGCAAAAAAAACTGCACAGAAGCCATTGAAGATAATTCAGGCAAATTTTTCTGAAAAACTTAAATATTATGAATGGCTTCTGGAAGAAACCGAGCAATTCCTTCTTATTTGGGAAAATCCAACAACCTTACCCCGTGTCGTTGGTGCCCTTTCTGCATTGCAAAAAATAGGAATCGATCAGAAAGATTTTCAGCGTTTTGAGCTCTGGGTTGAAGAAAATTCTCTGCGAGAACTTGATTATGCATTGACTCAACTACGTTGTAAATGTCACCCTTTTGATCTTTCTATCACCACCACAAACAATGTACTGCTACAAGTTACAGGCGTCATCGCAGGAACAGTCGCTATTGCTCGTTTTCAAGATATCTCAAAACAACAGAGTGAAAATGCTCGTTTACAGAAAGATATCGCCCGCCTTCTTACTGAACTGAGAATGCAGCGTAATCTTCTTGATCTTATTCAAGAGCCCGTATGGATAAAAGATTGTGAAGGAAAAGTTTGTTTTATCAATCGCGCCTTTAGAGAAATGACAGACTTTCGTGAAGGCAGTGATGAAGTGGGGGATCTTTTCAATGAGAATACACAACGCAAAACAGATGAAACAGAAACAATTTTTCAAGAACATGTTCACACAGTTATTGATGGAGAACGACATCGTTTTCATCTCACACGTATTACAACAGCCGAAGGGATGGCAGCTTTTGCGCGTGATGACAGCGCATATGAAAATCTTGCTCATGAATTACGTTATGTTCTTCAAAGCCATTGTGAAACACTTGACCAAATTTCAACAGCTGTAGCTATTTTTGATACAAACCAAAAATTAAAATTCTGTAATCATGCTTTTAAAGTTTTATGGCCGTTGGAGACTTCCTTTTTAGAAAGTGAACCAAGCCATACATTATTTCTTGAACGTCTACGTGAAAAAGGGCTCATTGCTGAACACCCCGATTGGCGCGCATGGAAAGAAGAACTTTTTAAAGCCTATCGACAAACAGAATCGAACCAACAAATTTGGAATCTTCCAGATGGGCGTACGGTGCGTGTTATCTCGAACCCTCATCCACAAGGAGGTGTCACTTGGCTTTACGAAAACCTTACAGAAAAAATTGATCTTGAACGCCGTTATAATACACTTATTAAAATACAAGGTGAAACACTTGATAAACTTTCCGAAGGCGTGGTTGTTTTTGGTACCGATGGACGCCTTCGTTTATCGAATCCTGCCTTGTCGAAATTGTGGTCGCTTCCTTATAATTTACTGGTAGAAGGGACCCATATTACACAGTTACAAAGCCATTGTTCAGCCTTAACCTTAGGACAAGAATGGGATCAATTTACCAAATTCATTACCGGTTTTGCTGAAAAACGTGAAACATATTCAGGTCGTATAGATCTTAAAAATGATATGATTATTGACTATACTCTGGTTCCTCTTCCCGATGGACAAACAATGCTTACTTTTGTGAATGTTACAGACACTGTCCATGTTGCGCGTGCTCTTCAAGAAAGAAATGAAGCATTAGAAAGTGCTGATCGTTTGCGTAATGAATTTGTCCAACATGTTTCCTATGAATTGCGTACACCTCTCACCAATATTATTGGATTTTCGGATATTTTACGTGATCAAATTTTCGGCTCTATCAATAAACGTCAACAAGAATATCTTGGGCATATTCATTCAGAATCAGGAACTCTTTTAAATATTGTTAACGATATTCTTGATCTTGCTACCCTTGATGCAGGCATTATGGAGTTGGACATAAAATCGGTTAATATTGCAGATGCTATGATACAAGCAGTAGCACGTATAGAAGATCGCCTTAATGGACGCCATATTACGCTTTTACAACAAATTTCTCCTTCCTTAAATTCCATTTCTGCTGACGAAAAACGCTTGCATCAAATTTTTGTGAATGTGCTGAGTAATGCTATTAATTTTGCAACGGAGGCGAGCACTATTGAATTTTGCGTTGATGAACAAGATGATAATATTGTCTTTAGCGTTCACAATGAAGGCTCTGATATTCCAAAAGACGTCCTTGATCGTATTTTTAAACGTTTTTCTTCTCATTCACACCATGGCGGGCGTGCAGGAGCGGGTCTTGGCCTTTCCCTTGTGAAGAGTTTCGTTGAACTACACGGTGGACATGTTGAGATTCTTACCGGTTCTGGAAAAGGAACAACAGTTAAATGTTTTTTCCCACTTCCCAAAGGAGATAAGATTTTTTAATTTCAATCTTTATTATAACAAAAATTTTTCATCCATTTCATGGAACCCTTAATGAACTTTAGTTTTTTTCTTGAAAATGAAGAGGCAACAAAGCTTTTTGCACAACATTTAACCCTTTCTTTAAAGCCGGGGGATCTTGTAACGCTGCAAGGAGATCTTGGGACTGGAAAATCAACTATTGCACGTACAATCATCCAAACACTTGCGAACGATAATACTATGGATGTTCCAAGCCCTACTTTTACTCTTGTGCAAAGCTATCAACTTCCACAGTTTGAAATTATTCATGCTGATCTTTACCGCCTTTCTATGGCAGAAGAAATTGATGAATTAGGGCTTCATGAAGCTCGTGAGAAAAATATTTTACTTGTTGAATGGCCAGAAAGAAATACAGCTCTTTTAGAACTCGCCACTTTTGCACTCACCTTACACTATAAAGAACATGGGCGTCATGTAACACTCAGATCAGCACAACATTCCATTGAACGTTTGCAACAGTCTTTTGCAATTCGTACATTTTAAAAAAACATCGACATGAGCGTGAACATCATCATTTTTTAATTGATAATACCTCAATACGTACCGAAATTTGAGATGATGAACAACATAAAGAAGTCCCTCATGGATGTAATCAACTATGAAGATGAGATGAAATACTGGCTCTTTTATATAACAATGACATAAATTGCAAAGGACATCCGTTAATTTATAGCAATTTATCAATTTATTTTAGAGAATGTTTTTTGCCTTTCATACTTTTAGTAAAGGCTTCAAAAAAAGTCTTTTGATTCTAGAGAATAGTGTAAGAGAATTTTAAATTGAAGTGGTAACCCTTTAGAAGAGCATTATATAACCTATAGTGAATTGCTTGCTTCTTTCTGCTTAAAAATTGTGAACTTCAGAAAAGTAATTTGCAAAGTTTTTTCTTAAAATCTCCTTTCATGATTGCAAAGGACTCCAAACAAAAATCTCCTTATTTCTAGATTGATATTGCCTTTTTATGTGTTGAAATCACTATCTATCTCTATAGTCTTATTCAAGAAGAAAATACCTTTATGAAATTATCATTCACCCAATATTTTTGACGCGCATATAAGGAAAGAATTGCCTATATTCTTCATACAGGGCAATTTTTTATAAAAAATAGTCAATTGAATCATGCATAAAAGTACGAATTCTTAAATTCATTTAACATTTTGATTTTATTATCTTTTTATTATAATATAATGCAAAAAAGAATGTTTAAAAAATCAAAAGGAGAGACAAAGCTTCTCTCCTTTATAGTGATTATATGTGGAATTAACTAAGCCCATCTTTTATCCATTCAGAAAGACGTCCTTTAGAGGTAGCACCAACCATATTCGATGAAATATTTCCATTTTTAAACATTAATAATGTAGGGATAGAACGTACTCCGTATTGGGTAGCCAGTTCCGGATTTTCATCAATATTTACCTTAGCAATTTTAACTTGATTTTGCATTTCCATTGAAATTTCATCCAAAATTGGAGCAATCATTTTGCAAGGGCCACACCATTCTGCCCAAAAATCAACTACAACAGGGGTGGAAGAGGTTAGAACTTCACTTTCGAAATTGTCCTTATCAACTTTTATACACGTCATTGATTTATCCTTTATATTCACTCTTTATAGATTGGTATGATAACAATTCATATCAAGTTATTGCAAAGATAAATTATTAAAGGACTTTTTTACACCAGAGATTGTGCATTGTGTTTGTTTGGGCGATTTTATAAAAGTAAAAAAGCGTAAGGATACTTTGAAGGAAAGGAATAACTTATAAGGCAACTTCACCAAGAAATGCCTCGAGTTTTTCTGGAGAAAGCTTAAAAATTTTGGCTTCTTTACTGTAGATAAGCAGAGCTTGGATATCTTTATCAGGATGAATAGCTTGTAATAATTTTCGGTAAAGAGCCATTTGCAACCAGTGATGGGAAGCAATAGCAGCTTCATTTTCTGGCGGGGTTCCTGTTTTAAAATCGGCAAAGATGATGCTGTTTTGCGTGATGTAGAGACGGTCAATTTGACCAGAAATTGCGTGTTCTTTTCCACGAATTTTTACAATACCCATTAAGGAAACCTCAGCACGTGAATGCTCAGAAAAAAGGGGCTTGAGGTAAACATGATCTAATATTTTCCAAACATGGCGAAGAGCATCTTCTCTTTGGCTCTTATACCAATGAGAGGCTTTGATATTGAGATAGTTTCGAGCATAGTCTCGACGTTTTTGGGGGGGGTAATCGGGTAAATATTGTAATAATCGGTGAACGATATTACCATATTCAATGAAAAAAGCTCTGTTTGTGTTTGTTTCTCCTAAAACAGGGGAGATGGTAAGCTGTTTTGGACTTGAGGACAGCTCTGTATCAGCTTCAATGGCAAGGCTCGCGACTGAGGGTTTTAACGGTTTTGGTAGCACTGGCTCTTCTGGTACTTTATGGGAGAAAAAAGCAGGCAAAGGTGGTAAGGTTTGGCATTCAGCGCAAGGGACTTTTGGGTTTATAGAAGCAGAAGAAGGAGGTGTAATACAATAACGCCAAGCTGCAATATCTTCCGCAGAATCTTTTATAGCAAGAGCATGCGGTTCAAGGGCTTTTTTTACCAGTTGTAACCATGTATGAGATGGCGTTTTCTGTCCTTTATATCCACAAATAAACAAGCGATCCTCAGCGCGGGTCATTCCTACATAAAGAAGGCGCCTATATTCTTCTTCTGCACGCTCTTTTAAGTGTGAAATTGCTTGTTTAGAGAGTTTTGTATCAAACTTTTCATTGGGACGCCAAATAAAGGTTTGTTTTCCGTTCCATTGTGCATTGTTTAAAGGAACTTTAAGCAAGTGAGGCGCATGCTGAGGATGCCAAATCGCACTACCAGGATCAACTAAAAACACAATAGCAGCCTCTAGTCCTTTTGCAGCATGAACAGTCATAATGCGGATTTCTTCATTATTTTGTTCAAATTCACGTTTAATTTCTGGTTCACTTGCACTTAATGTTTCTAAAAAAGCTTGTAATCCTGGTAATCCTGTTTTTTGAATAGTGAGCGTATAATCCATAAAAGCATCGAGCACATCATTTGCTTCAGATCCTAAACGAGACAGAATTTTTTGTCTTCCCTTATCATTATTCAAAATATGGCTATAAAACTCGAAAACCGGTATTTTATCCACTAAAGCGCGATAATGGTTTAGCTTTTCAAAAGCATCTTTAAAAGATATCTGCGATGATGCGTGCGTACATAAGCTTTGCCAAAGAGAGCCGGTGCGGTGTGCAGCAAGCTGATAGAGTTCCTCTTCACTAAGAGCAAAAAGGGGGCTTTTTAAAACACAAGCAAGAGAAAGATCATCTTGTGGCTGCAAAACAAAACGTGCAAGCGCCATTAAATCACGGATACTAATATGTTTGGTAAGCTGTAAACGATCAGCCCCTGCTACGGGAATATTGCGGTGTTTAAAAGCACGGGTAAGAGCTGAGACAAATTGATCACGTTTACGAACCAATATCATAATATCACTTGCCCGTATTAAGCGTCCTTTTGCTGGAAGCATTTCACCTTTTTGTAACCAGTTGGCAATAGTTTCAGCAATTTTTTCTGCTAAACGAACTTCAGGGGTATCTAAATGATCAACGCTTAAATGCCAATCATGAGGAAATTCACTCGTCTCTTGGGAAATTGCATCCCATATAACAACTTCACCGGGACTATGAACACGAATAGCTTCATGCACCGTTTTTGTATTTTCTGCCGAAAGTCCTTTGTAGTTTTCTGGTGTTTCAAAAACAATATCAACGCTTTTAAGAACATCCGCTGTAGAGCGAAAAGAGTAATGCAGTTGTATTTTTTCAAATTGTTGATTGGTTTGCTGCACTTTTTTTTGAATGATTCGTCCATTTTCATCAAAATTTTCTGGAGCTGCGCCTTGAAAAGAATAAATAGATTGCTTTTCATCTCCAACAGCAAAAAGAGTCCGTATATTTGTTCGTTGGCTATAACCTGAGAAAAACTCTTGTGCCAAGAGTTGAATAATTTGCCATTGCTCAGGATTAGTGTCTTGTGCTTCATCAAGTAGAATGTGATCAAGCCCACGATCAAGTTTATAATGAACCCATTGGCTTGCACCTTTACGCTGTAACAAATGAAGTGTACGCTCAATAAGGTCGTCAAAGTCTAAGAAGCCATTGGCCTTTTTTAGATTCGTATAGATTTTGAGATAAACAGCACATAACTGAAAAGCAGCCATATTGAGAGTAGCAACTTTTGCGCATTGATATTTCTCTAAAAGAAGAGAAAGCTTTTTTTGTTTATCTTCAAGCATTTGTTGAATAAAAGGCCAAATTTCATCTGATTTTTTACGAGATAAATGTGAAAACTTACGTGGCTCACCTTTTATTGTAAAATAAATATCAGAAATAATATTGAGAATATTTGTCTCATCATGCACCTTTTCTAATTGGGAAAGTTTTTCCACCATATCCTTAAAGCTTTGACTACCATTGATTTCACAATGCTTAAGAGCATAAAGAGGAAGGCGCGCTGTTTGTTTAATTTGTTCCAGCAGATATTGATTTGTTTCATTGGGCGCTAAGTTAAAAAGCGCGCGCAATTTTTCTTCTCCATTTTCAGATAAAAGAGAAGATAAAAAATCAGACAATTTATGTTGCTTTTCAACTGCCTCATAAAGCAATTGGTTAAAAGTATGTTCGCTAATAACTTGAAGTAACTGTTGCAAAGCAGGTTGTACATCACGACGGGCTAAAAGTTGACGACGAGATTCTTGTCGTAATTTTTTTCGACTGATATCATCGGGAAGTTCAAAATGCCCTGCAATATTGGCTTCTAACATAAATTGATGCAAGAGAGATTCACAAAAAGCATGAATCGTTTGGATTTTTAAGCCACCAGGCGTTTCGAGAGCACGCGCGAAGAGTTGTCGTGCATAAGTTAGTTTTTGCGCATTAACAGGTTTTTTTTCAAACCGTGTTAAGGTTTCTTGCAGCTGTGCATCATCGAGTTCATTCCAACTGGAAAGCGTGCGAAAAATTCGTGATTGCATAACAGCAGCAGCAGCTCTTGTATAAGTAAGGCATAAAATACGTGCTGGAGGCGTACCGTTTAAAAGCAAACGGATAACACGTTCACTTAAAACGTGGGTTTTTCCAGATCCAGCATTTGCAGAAACCCACACGTTTTTTTGGGGATGTGTTGCTGTTGCTTGTGCATCAAGAGCGGCTTCAGGAATAGAAAAAAACGTCATGATTACTCTTCTTTATGAAAACCACTTGACCATTCCCACAACCGAGCCAAATGGTCGTAGTCACCTTCATATCGTTTTGACATGGGGACAGCATGTGAAAGATAACCTTGTTGTGGATTTTTATAATAAGTTATGAGTGCGATAAGATTTTCCCATGCATTGTCAGCAAGATCAACAGCACTTAGATGAGTTTTTCCGTCTTTTTTCTTTAAAAGAATTGATTGGGATTTAATTTCACCTTTTTTGTTAAGAGAAATGTAAAATAAATTTGAGGGGGTAAAATCTTGAAAATCTGGGAAGCCCCCTTGTATGAGTAAAGCTGTTTCTAAAGCCAATTGCGGAAATAATAATTCACGAACTTGTTTTGATGAAGGAGGGGTTCCGGTTTTGAAATCTAGAATTTCAACCGTTTTATCTGGCAAAACATCAAGACGATCAGCACGTCCTGAAAGGGTTACTCCTGTTGTTCCTATAGGAATTTTTTGTGATACCACTTCCGAATATCGCTCTCGCAGTCCTAAACTTTGTTCCCATTGAATAAAGCGTGGAGCAAGATTTTCAAAACTATTCCACCAAATTACTTCAATATCGGGTGGAAAATTGAATTTATCAAACTCTTTACGTCCAATAGAAAGCAGTACATTGAGTGCATTTGCATCATTTGGATTTTTTATTTGTGTGCAAAAGGCTGCAAGAATAGCGTGATAAAGTGTTCCACGTTCTGAAGCGCTAGGATCATGAATAAGTTCTTTAAGTGGTTTGAGCCGTAAGATTTTTTTAGCATAAATAGCATAGGGATCATATCGTAATGTTTCTATTTCAGTAACTGAAAAATGACGCGGGCGTATATCAAGAGGCGGAGCAGGGCAAGGACGTTCCACCTCAGAAGTTATGCTTGTATGATCAAGCATCTTTGCCCAATAGCGTAGTATTTCACCTCGTTCACGGATTTGTTCCCAAACCTGTTTTCCTACAACTGTTTCCATGCGTTGTAGCCAGCGTGAAGGAATGGAAGGCGTATGATTAACGCGCAATGCGCGACTCATCACCACTTTATCCATTCCCATCGCCCATTGAAAATCATGCGCGGAAAGACCAATACGCTGCTCTGGTGGTTCCAGAGTTAACATCATTTTCATCGGTCGCGATAAAAAAGCATCATTTCGGGTTGATATCGGCCATGACCCTTCATTAAGACCGCCGATGACCACTGTATCAACTGTTTGCAAACGTGATTCCAACGTACCCCAGATGAATAAACGTGGATGTCCTCCAGGCGAAGGTGTGACAGAACGGGTTGCTATTATGGCAGAAAACATAGCGGGCCATTCGCAAAGATGAAATGTTAATCCGGATTGATCACTGACCAATTCACGTAAAAATTTTGATAGGGTTTGTCCTGCTTCGTGTTGATAAAGATGTGCAAGAGAATTATTCTCATTGCGCCCAAAATTTTCAAAAACCTCAACAGTTGCTATCGCAGCTTCGTTGATGGTACATTCTTTCTCTTTTTTCATAAGAGATGTTAAAGGTTCAACAGCTTTCCTCAAAAGATGACAAAGGAAACGTGCTTCTTCACATTTCTGCTGATCAAGAGCGTTGATTTCAGAACTATTATGAAAGTGCGTTTCAATCCATTTTTCAAGAAATTGATCACATTCGCAAAGATTGATGCGTCCTGTATTCCCTCGAAGAACAAAAAGTTCAAAATTTTCTGCCATTTCCCGTAAACGATGACGGTTTTGTTGGAGTGTTGTCAGTGGATGTTTAAGAAGAGAAAGAAAAGCAATGGGATCATCGGGTTGCAACACATTTTCTAAGATAAGTCGTAAGAGAGTTACAGGCAATGTTTGTGCAAGTGGTATTCCGCCTGAATCATTTGCTTCAATTCCAAATCGCTGTAATTCCACAACAACACGGCGTGCTAAATTACGGTCGTTTGTAATAAGGGCTGCAGTTTTTTGAGGTTCTTCAATAGCTTTGCGTAAGGTAACAGCAATCGCGAGAGCTTCTTCACGTTCATTTATAGCTTCAATAAATGACCAATCTGCACAAAGATTTTCATAATCGTTACGGACAATTTGTACCCATTTATCTGTTGTAGAAGCTGGTCGGAGTGCTTCTGATAAAAGAGCCATTCGTTTTTTCTTTGTTATACTTTGTTGGCCAATTTCGCAAACATAATGACGTTGACACTCCATGAGAGTTAGAAGTTTTTTTAAATGATATTGAGGATGGCTAAAAACATTTTCTGCAAGATCAAAAAAATCACAAGCTGTTTTTTCTTCATTGCTTGTGCTTAGTGCATTCCATTGTTCTTCATCCATATGAAGATCAAGGCCAGGAAGAACAACAGCCCCCTTTGGTAGAGAAGCTATAACCTTTAAAAGATGAGAAACTGCGGGCATAGAACCTGATACACCAGCTGCAATGATCGGTTTATCAGGCGGCATACGTCGTAAAGTCTCTGCATGCATTGTGAGTGCTTGATTACGCCATTCCGCGGGATTACTTCGTTGTCTTTCTGTCAAGATTTTTGGCCAATTTTGCGTAACAATAGTCAAGAAATCGAGCGTTATTTGCCACCATTCAGCGACCATATCAGATGCAATATTTTTAAGTTTTGACCAGTCTGCTCCTTCTGTTTCAATTTCGTCCATCAAATGTGCTAAATCTTGCGCGAGCCAAATAGCATCAGCACTATGAGCCGGAATAAGCACATCTTCTGTACCAAACATGGCACGCAGATGCGCAGGCAAATTTTCACGCCATGGACGGATAAGGCGCGCTAAAAGTAAAAGACGTTCGCTTTCTCCAATAGGCGGATCGAGAGCGCTGGTATGATTTTCAACAAAAAGGAAACTGTCTTCATCTACATCTCCTAGAGCACGAATGGTTGGCAAAAATGTTGATTGTGTATCACTTCTTTCAACAAAAGCTAAACGCAAAGCGCGAGCAGCACGACGTGTTGGAACATAAATAAGGCTATCAGCAAGGGCAGTTTGAATATCTCCACTGGAAGCGAAATTATCAATAAGGCTACCAGAAAGTAGTGCATCAACAAAGTGAGGCAAAAAAGCAGTTCCCGGAGAAATAGAAAAGACACGCGGTTTATAGGTCATATGATCTCATATTTGGGATAACAAATTTCAGCTTATTGATTATTTGTATTATTTTGACTGTATACAATATTTATACAAGGAAAAACTGAAAAGCTATATTTATACAGCAGATTTTTTAGTTTAAATTTAAAAAAATATTGAAGTAAATTATATGTCTTAAATCATCGCGAAAAAATATATAAAATTTTTCTGATATTTTTCAACGTAGAATTGGCTACAGTTTATTCTCTAACTCAAATAGGTAATATAAAAATAAATATTAAAGTTTTAAAAGGTGCTAGGGGTACCAATGCATTGCAGCTCTTTGAATATAATAAATTTACCGTATTCTTTATACAGTGCAATCTGAAAATATCCTTTACATACCCCACCATTTTCAGAAAAAAATAATATGTCTACCTTTAACAGCGAAAATAGATTACTTTTATGGAGAGAGTTTTACAAAAGTTTATCGTGCAAGCCTCTATCTTGCTAGGATCACATCCCTTATGCAAAATAGAATGCCCAAAAATATCATTATGTTGCAATTTTATATGTTTGTTTTTAAATAGACATCTTTCATTGTACTTGAGCTTACCTCGTAATGTCGTCCTGTAAATAATATAAATGAATAGTATAATGTAAACTTCCGTGAATAGGATAAGATACATCACACACCGCCATCGTTACATCATAACGCTACAAACCACCATAATCACTTTTTTACCCTCGCCCAATATTTTGAAAGCTCTTGGCTATAGAGAAAATTTATAAGAGGCTTTGTATTTCTTGCTTCAAGTGTTTTTACGCACACACCAATCCTACTTATGACGTGAAAACAAATGATTTTGATTGTTTCAATATGAAAAACGATAAATTATCATTATAAATCAAATTATTGTAGAAAATATTTTTCTTTATTTTAAGAGCGTACTTGATAATCCTTAAAAGCTGCAAATTTTATTTTCGGTGCCCGCTCTGCTTCATAATTCAATGAAAAATGATTTTCTGCTAAAAAAACTGGATCACCTTCTAAATCATACGCAATAGCAGAGCGGTGATTGCTGAGAAACTTTTGCAACTCATCTTTGCTCTGCGCTGAAATCCAACGGCATAAATTAAAGCGCGCTGATTCAAAACTTACCGGCAGAGAATATTCCACCTTAAGTCGTTCCGTTAAAACATCAATTTGCAAGGCACCAATAACACCAATGAGAGAAGGCGACCCATCATCAGGAATAAACAATTGTACAACCCCTTCTTCAGCCATTTGTTGCAAAGCTTCTTTGAGCTTTTTTGCTTTCATTGGATCGCCCAAACAAACACGACGCAAAATCTCTGGTGCAAAATTTGGTACTCCCTTAAAGAGGATATCTTCTCCTTCAGTCAAAGTATCGCCAATACGCAATGTTCCATGATTAGGAATCCCTACGATATCACCGGCATAGGCTTGGTCAGCAATTTGGCGTGAACGCGCAAAGAAAAATTGTGGAGCCGAAAGTGTCATCGGTTTTCCTGTTCGAACCAACTTTGTTTTCATACCACGTTCAAGTGTTCCCGAACATACCCGAAAAAATGCAATACGATCACGATGATTAGGGTCCATATTCGCTTGAATTTTAAAAACAAATCCCGTCATTTTAGGTTCCATGGCTATGACATTGCGCTGATCTGCACTTTGATCACGAGGACTTTGACCAAAATCAATAAGCGCATTGATCAAATCACGAACACCAAAATTTCGCAAAGCTGAACCAAAATAAACCGGAGTCATATGACCTTCACGGAAAGCTTGCAGATCAAAATTCTTGCAAACACTTTGAGCGAGTTCTACCCCTTCAATAAAAGTGGAACGTTGATATTCAGGGAGTAAATGGACAACCTCTCTGGGATTTGAAACTATCCGCTGTGTTATCTCATCATCTTTTTGACGAAAACGATTATGATGAAGGTCATAGGTACCAACAAAATCTTTACCCGTACCAATTGGCCATGTTATAGGCGCAGTATCAAGAGCAAGCTTTTCTTCAATTTCATCTAAAAGCTCTATAGGATCACGTGCCTCACGATCCATTTTATTGATAAACGTAACAATAGGAATATCCCGCATCCGACATACTTCAAACAATTTCAGTGTTCTTGGCTCAATTCCGCGTGCCCCATCCAATACCATGATAGCACTATCAACAGCTGTGAGAGTGCGATAGGTATCGTCCGCAAAGTCCTCATGTCCTGGGGTATCTAGGAGATTAAAAATATGATTTTCATATTCAAACGTCATCACCGAAGTCACAACGGAAATACCACGATCACGCTCAATATTCATCCAATCAGAACGGGTTTGAATACGATCTTTTTTGGCTTTTACTTCTCCTGCAAGTTGAATAGCACCACCAAACAATAAAAGCTTTTCTGTTAATGTTGTTTTCCCCGCATCTGGGTGAGCAATAATTGCAAATGTACGGCGTCGCTTTACTTCCTGCACTCTTCGTTCCATTATTCCTCCGTCGGCCGTGCAAGTGTTTCAGCAATCAGTGCACGCATTTCATTAATCCCATAAAGCGCTATAAATGATCCCCATCGTGGACCTCGCTCTTGTCCAAGAAGGACTTCATACAACATTTGAAAAAAAACATTGGAAACACCAGGCCCACCTTCAGGGCTTTTTTTGCTATGATCTTGATAACGTTCCGTTAATCGTGCAACATCAAGAAGCATATTTTGTAACATGTTGCCATCAATAGTTTCAGGTAAATTAGCTAATTTTTCCTCAATTTGTGCTAATGTTGCTCGTTCGCTATCATCTGGTATACGAAATTTCTTGTTTGGTTTAACAAAAACATCAAAATATTTAATAGCAAACTTCACCAATTGATCAAGTTCTGGATAAGTTTGTGCATTTGCTCCTTTAGCGTAACGAGAAATAAAACCCCAAAGAACTTCTGCATTCTCCGCATTTGAAGCACTTACCAAATTTAGGAGCATCGCAAAGGATACAGGCAAATCAACCTGCGGTGGACAACCATTATGAATATGCCATACAGGATTATTAAGACGCTCTTTCCATTCTTGGCGACCATAGGCTGAAAGATGCGCATAGTATTCATCAACCGCTTTAGGAATGACATCAAAATAAAGCCTTTTTGCTGTTTTAGGCTTTGAAAACATATAAAGCCCTAAACTCTCTGTTGGAGCATAAGTAAGCCATTCATCAATGGTTAAGCCATTTCCCTTGGATTTGGAAATTTTCTGCCCTTTCTCATCTAAAAAGAGCTCATAGTTGAATCCTTCTGGGGGCTTTCCACCTAATACTTTACAAATTTTAGAAGAAAGATTTGTGGAATCGATAAGGTCTTTTCCTGCCATTTCATAATCAATGCCAAGCGCTGTCCAACGCATTGCCCAATCTACCTTCCACTGACACTTAACCTTGCCCCCTGTAACCTCTGTTTCTATGGTTTCTCCTGTTTCTGGCTCAATATAAGTAACTGTACCTTTTTCAACATTACGCGCAATCATCGGTACCTGTAATACTTTTCCAGAAAAGGGAGAAATCGGTAGAAAGAGTGAATAGGTCGCTTGCCGCTCTTCACCTAATGTTGGTAAAATAATTGCCATAACCTTGTCATAACAGGCAAGAATTTTCAAAAGCGTTTCATCAAAACGACTGGAACTGTAATAATCCGTAGCACTTGCAAATTCATAATCAAAACCGAAACGATCAAGGAAAGCCCGTAACCGAGCATTATTCGCTGCCCCAAAAGAAGGATAATCATCTCCAAAAGGGTCCGGTACACGGCTCAACGGTTGACCAAGATAATGTTCCATCCTTTCGCGATCAGGCACATTCTCAGGAATCTTGCGCAAACCATCCATATCATCAGAAAAACAAAGCAATTTTGTTTTTACTTTATTCTCCGTAAGAATATGAAATGCATGACGCACCATGGTTGTACGTGCAACTTCCCCAAAAGTTCCAATATGCGGTAAACCAGAAGGGCCATAACCTGTTTCAAATATCACACTGTCTGGATAACCCGTCTTTTCATACCGTTTGATAATCTTACGTGCTTCTTCAAATGGCCAAGTTCTCGATTGAGAAGCTGCATCTTTTAATTCAGGCGTAAGGTTAAGGGTATCACACTGATCACGCATCATTATTTGTCCTAAAAATTACACTCTTTCAAAATAGGGTGTATGGTTCTTGAATTTATTCGTCAATAATAGCAAGCAAAAAGATGAAAATTTCTTTATACTCTTAAGTCACAATACAAAAACCGCCCTCGCTATAAACATATTTTGTTCTGATAAAAATCAAAAACATTCAATATTATAAAGCAAAATTGACTTGTTTTGATTATCGAAGCCTTCATTGCTATTATTATCATGGGTTTTGCTTATTATATTTATTAGCGCAAAAGATAAGCTTCTAATATTGAATGAAAGAACGGTAAAAACCAACAGATAAAATGCTTAAGTTAAGCATTTCATACAAAAGCACTAATCCACATTACACTTGTCACCGTAATTTTCTATTTCTTTTCTTTATCACCTTGATGACGCATTGCTAATGTACGCAAACGTAAAGCATTTAATTTAATAAAACCAGTTGCATCTCTTTGATCATAAGTACCTTGATCATCCTCGAAAGTTACCAACTCACTCGAATAAAGTGATTTTTTACTTTGGCGCCCTTCAATAATTACATTCCCCTTATAAAGCTTTAACGTGACTTCACCTTCAACATGTTCTTGAGATAAATCAATAGCTGCCTGCAGCATCTTACGTTCCGGCGAAAACCAAAATCCATAATAAATGAGTTCTGCATAACGTGGCATCAATTCATCTTTCAAATGAGCTGCACCACGATCTAGCGTTAAAGATTCTATAGCTCTGTGAGCCGTTAAAAGAATGGTCCCCCCTGGGGTTTCATAAATACCCCGCGACTTCATACCCACAAAGCGATTTTCTACTAAATCTAACCGACCAATACCATTATCGCGCCCATAATGATTTAATTCTGCAAGTAAAGTTGCAGGAGATAAATTTTTTCCATTGATTGAAACAGCATCACCTTTTTTAAAGCCAAGAGTGATTCTTGTTGCTTGATCTGGAGCATCTTCTACCGAAAGAGTACGCATATGGACATATTCAGGAGCAGGAAGTGCTGGATCTTCTAAAATCTTTCCTTCTGATGAAGAATGCAATAAATTTGCATCCACTGAAAAAGGTGCTTCGCCTTGCTTATCCTTTTCTACAGGAATTTGATGTGTACGAGCAAATTCAAACAGATCTGTCCGACTCTTAAAATCCCAATCACGCCATGGAGCAATAATCTTTATATCAGGGTTAAGAGCATAAGCGGAAAGCTCAAAGCGCACCTGATCATTGCCTTTGCCCGTTGCCCCATGAGCAATTGCATCTGCTCCCGTTTCCTTAGCAATTTCAATAAGGCGTTTTGAAATAAGTGGGCGTGCAATTGATGTTCCTAAAAGGTAAGTCCCCTCATAAACGGTATTGGCTCGAAACATCGGAAAAACAAAATCACGCACAAATTCTTCACGCAAATCTTCAATATAGATTTCTTTAACACCTAACATTTCAGCTTTACGACGAGCAAATTCTAGCTCTTCCCCCTGCCCCAAATCCGCTGTAAAAGTTACAACTTCAACGCCTAGCGTACTTTGCAACCATTTGAGAATAATTGACGTATCCAATCCCCCCGAATAAGCCAAAACAACTTTTCTAATATTTTGCCACTTCTTCATTTCAAAGTTCTATATGAGCTGCTCTTTTATTTCTACCTAGAAATCAAAACAATGCAACAAGTATAAAAATAAATTCTCTTTAAGCAACATTAAAAAGACGCAAAAAAGGTAAATAAAAACGCTTTAGAGTGTAAATAATGAATACTGCTTAAAAATAAAAGGAGATTTACGTGTCATTTCTACCGGAGTGGTCTATTGTTGTACAATTTGCTTTAGCATCGTTGATTTTAGCACTTATTCCAGGACCTGATATGATGCTTTCTGTAGGACGAACCATTACACAAAGCAAAAAAGCTGGAATTATGTGCGCCTTGGGTAGTGCAACAGGGTTTGCCATTCAAGTTACCGCTGTAGCACTTGGCTTATCAGCGCTTATTTTTGCTGCACCACACACTTTTATTCTTCTAAAAATTGTTGGCGCCTTTTACCTTTTATGGTTTTCCTTTCAAGCGTTACGGAGAAATCCGACATTTTCCTTTGAACAGACATCTTCTAAATCTCAAAGCGCTAAACGTAACTATCTTGCTGGTATTGGAATCAATCTTTTAAATCCTAAAGTTATACTCTTTAACGCCACATTTTTACCACAATTTATCAATGCGGATGATCCTATGGCAACACAAAAGCTACTCTTTTTAGGACTCTCTTATATTCCTATTTCTTTTCCCATTACAATTTCTATCGTTTTTACAGCGCATAAATTTACCAAAATTCTCAATAAAAATCCTCTTTATATTCGCTTTCTCGACTGGCTTATTGCTGGTACTTTTACTATCTTTGCCCTCCATCTCCTTATAGTTACAAAACATTGATTTATAAATGTAATTTATCGTTTTTAATTTAAATGAGAACAAAAATATTGTAGGATTCTCTCATTTTAAACCTGTTTATTTTGAATCAAACAATATCTTTCCCTTGTACGTTATAAGCGAATCGGGAGTTTTCGTGTGTAAAGCGAAATCTTTTTAAAGAACGTAATAAACAAAAGAGTGAGGCAATATACAATCTCCACTTTTTAAAAGATATTACCGTAGATGCTTTTAAAAGTCATAAAATAGAATTAAAAGGTATGGTAATAATATGGAAATTAGTTAAGACCCTTAAGACTTCATATTGCCTCTAAATGAGGTTTCCTCCTCATTTTAGAGATTACGCAAACAGACTACTATATACAATATTTTCCCCCATTGAGCATATAAAAGCTGAAACTGTTCGTCTAGCACTTATCCATCTTAATCTCTGTCTCACACATGCTATTATATGCTGATTTACTGAAAAAAAGCATAGGCTTTAATATCGCAGAAAGTTGTATTAACTAATGACCAATGGCATTTTCAAGTCGCAAACGTTCAGATTTCCGTAAACGCTCTGAAGCTGATTTAAGTTGTCCACATGCCGCTAAAATATCGCGTCCACGCGGTATCCGAATAGGAGAAGCATAGCCCGCTTGATTAACAACATCAGCAAAACGCTCGATTTGCTCCCAATCAGAACACTGATAATTGCTCCCTGGCCACGGATTAAAAGGGATTAAATTGATCTTAGCAGGAATCCCTTTCAATAACTTAATCAATCCCTTAGCATCATCTAAACTATCATTGATATCTTTCAGCATAACATATTCAAAAGTGATTCGTTTTGCATTGGAAAGACCAGGATAATTACGGCAAGCCTCCATTAATAAAGCAAGCGGATATTTTTTATTAATGGGAACAAGCATATCCCTTAATGTATCGTGTACTGCGTGGAGTGAAATCGCCAACATAACACCAATTTCTTCTCCGGTTCGGATAATTCCAGGAACAACCCCACTGGTTGAAAGCGTAATCCGACGTTTTGATAAAGAAAGCCCGTCACCATCAGAAGCAATCAATAAAGCTTTTTTAACAGCTTCAAAATTATAAAGAGGTTCTCCCATCCCCATCATAACAATATTGGTAATTTTGCGACCTTCAATGGGAACTATTGCCCCATCAGGGTTATTTTTATCAGGAAAATCACCCAAACAATCACGTGCAACCAATAATTGTGCCAAAATTTCTTCCGCAGTCAGATTGCGAACAAGCATCTGCGTTCCCGTATGGCAAAAAGAGCAAGTTAACGTACACCCTACTTGCGATGAAAGACATAAAGTACCACGTCCTTCTTCAGGGATATAAACCGTTTCAATTTCAACAGGCCTTCCAGCTCCACGTGCAGGAAAACGTAAGAGCCATTTACGCGTACCATCTTTTGATATTTGTTCTCCAACAATTTCTGGGCGCGCAATGGAGAAATGACACTTAAGTGTTTCTTGCATTGCTTTAGAAATATTCAGCATCTCATCAAAATTTGAAACGCCACGCACATAAAGCCAATGCCAAAGCTGACGCACACGCATACGCGTTTGATGCTCTGGTACACCAACTGTCTTTAAAGCCTGCACCATCTCATTTTGCGACAAACCAATTAAAGAGAGCTTAGAACTCTCCTTCACGATCACATTATCTGTTTCTCGCGCAAAACATGAACCAACTGGTCTAAGGTCATAGGAAATGGCCATTGCTTTCCAATTCACATCACTATTTTAGAAATTATCAAAACCTTAATGGCACTTTTGAGCTGCATTTAATGCAGCAGTGATCCCTTTTAAGGAATAAGTATAAGTGGTATGCGTTCCTCGTTTTGATATCGCTTTCACTGTCATATTGCTTCCTGCACGCATAGCAGAGACAAGCTGCTTTTCTAGCTCTGATGAAGCCAACCAAGCTGAGGAATCTTTCGTGAAAAAATCAAAGTCCTTACCTCCAATGGTCACTGTCACTCTCGACCCTTCTTGAAGGGTATAACCAGCCATAAACTGCGGTTCAAACGAAATAGGTGAATGAGAACGCTTGGTAACCAAGAAAAAATTATCACCATGATTAACTGTCGTTGGAAGAGCCTTCAAAGGTACCGATAACACATAGCAAATCGTATTTTTGGGCGATTTATAAGAATAGGCTCCCCACGCTTCAAATTGATTTAAACGGCTTGGCGTTTGTGCACATGCCACGCCCGCTGTAACAAGAACCATTACAGATGCAGCAATAACAGTCTTTTCAAACATCTTCATTTAGCTCACTTCTTTAGTCTCTAACAAGATTCTCTTCATTGGAAAAATTCAACAAAAACTCCTCGATATTCATGTGTTATTGTCTTAATTCCTTCAATAAGCGAAATATTTTCACACTAACCAGAATAGATTTCTACGTTTCATTGTGACCTTTTAATCGTTACCAAAACATAAACTTCTTATTCAATAATCACATTAAAAAATAACATCTTCATTTTACGCTACTCATTTCGTTTTTGTATAAAAAAAGATTTCTTTAAGCTATAGAACTTCAAAACGAGATGAAAATATACCATCACTCTGTTAAGAAATAAACCATACTCTTTATGTCACAAGCAATCTGATGCAAAATTTTGAAAATACACACCGTACTCCCCGCAAAAAAGCTTAATCGCCTTACGGATATCACTCCTCGACTTTATGCATTCAATACATTTATGTTCGCAAAATACTCCATCTTTCACCCATTATAGTGCATTCATACTTCGTATTCAATATCGTCCCGATAACACTTTTTCTCAATCTTCAAAATATCTTGTAAAAATAATAAAATATTATCAAGATATTAATAATAAAACATAAAGAATTCAGATTCTATCTCAATAATCACATACCACTTTGTTTCTTTTGATCTTATTTCCCTATATATTTTATCTCCAATTATTAATTTCTAAAATGATTTTAGTAGCTTATAATAGCTTAATCATATTATTTTAATATGTTAGACGACATTTTCCTTTCTGTTATAAAAAACTTCCTAAGAATTCTTTTGAAAAGTTTCCTTCTCTTATTTCTAAGTAATTTATCAACAAAAATATAAAACCTTTTCTACAGCAATTCTAACCTTATCATTTTTTAACAACATTTTAATCAATTAAAGTGGATCTTAATAAATCTTCCCATGCACAAAGCTGTTTCACCCAACCTAAAGCTATAACTTTCATTTTTACCCCTTTCTTGTACAGTTTTTATCCACACGCTAATTCCGTTTACAACATGCAAGAAAATGGTTTTGATTGATTCAACATAAACAGGTTTGAAGTGAGAGAATCTTACAGTATTCGCATCTCTCATCCAACATGCAAAATAGTTAATTATATTTATAAATCAATATCTTGCTATACTGAGCATACACTCTTATTTTTTCTTGAGCATTAAAATATTATCCCTAAACACTCAAACTCAACTTACGAAAAATTCGATGCATAAATAAACTTTTCTGTTGATTTCTTTCCCGCTTTCAAAGGACGAAGATTCTTAATCCAATCTGGACTGAAAAAGTTTGGATTCTTGTCGAGCAGTCTACTCTTGTCTTCCTACTTATTTGATTTACTTAACCAAAAGCTCTACAGACAAGTCCTGCTAAAGAATATTTACCACACATTCTAAAAGCACTTAATATATTAAGAAGACTTACATGCCTTATCTCTCCACACCTCAAATGATGGCTTTTTACAGTATAACAGGATAAAAGAATCCATGAAGCATAATGTTTAGATGCTTTAATATACAAGAACAAGAAAAAACAAGTACTTCGTTTTGTTACTTGCTCTTTAAAAAGAAAGTTCGCTTAGAAACGATTTCTCATAAATTGCATGACATAACCTTTTGCTATCAGTCTTTTAAGATAAAAATTATATTATTTTCTACGTTCCGTGGTGTATACCTTGCAACTTATGCACTCATAATATCTTCTAAGCTGCATTTGATTCTGAAGTTTGAATCAGTAAAGCATAAAGCGCATTAGCATTATGCGTATTGCGCAACTTTTGCACAACATCAGTGTGACGCAAAACACGTGCGATCTGTGATAAAGCTTTTAAGTGATCCGCACCAGCATTTTCAGGTGCTAAAAGGAGAAAAACGAGATCTATAGGTTCGTCATCGAGAGCTTCAAAATCAACAGGACTTTCAAGACGTGCAAATATACCAATGATCCGATTAATATCAGGTAATTTTCCATGAGGAATTGCAATACCTCCGCCCAAACCCGTTGAACCAAGCTTCTCGCGCTGTAAAACAACATCAAAAATCACATGCTCACTAAGACCTGTTAGCTTGGAAGCTTTTTCGGCTAAAATTTGCAGAACCTGTTTTTTCGAATTAGCCTTAAGAGCCGGAATGATCGCTTCCGGTGCTATTAACTCACTCAAATTCATACTTTAATTTTCCTCTTACACGCTAAAATGCTCATCAATAAACCTATAAACAGTATAGATACTTAATGTTCTTTCACTTTTCGCAACATCGCATGTGTTTTTACTTTTCAATTTATAATGGATGATGGCTCAATACATCTCATATCACTTCTATCACAACAATAAATAGTATTCGGATCATCATTAACGGCATGAGAAACCAAAGAAATGAAGTTGTTCATAAAGTTAATTTCCTTACGACTCTAGAAAAGGTCATTATTCATAAATTTATTAAACTTGTCATAAGAGTTGATGTATAATTCGCCATCAGAGTTTTTCTTTCTTTAAAAATGAGCCCTTAAATTAAGATGAAAAGCATACTGAGCAAAATGGACCTTTACTTTGAAAATTATTGTATAGCTTGAACATCGCCTTATAACAAGAATATAAAGGTTTTTAGAGATTTAATGATTAGTTTAAAAGATTTATAGATTTATCCTGATATCTGTAGCCCAGCTCCTATTTTCAAATAGGCCATATAAACCAATAAAATACGACAACTCCTATTGAATAACCGCAATATATAACCGGTGCTCCCATCAAAATACCTAAAACAGCATCATCGATATATTATTTGATTCGACAGAAAAAAATATGATAAATATCTTTTACCTTTCAATAATGCACGCATTTATTAAGAGCTTCGTTTATCACTCATTATCAAGTTAATCTAGTGATATCTTTCTATAATACAATCATGAGCAAGCTAAACTTATAAAACAACAAATTAACCTCTAATGATGAAGCCTTTTTCACCGCTCAATAACAACATTAAGGTTATAGTCATAAAAGAAGTTTTGGCATAAATAAGGAGATTTTCAGTAATAATGTTTGGTTAAATTTAAATGGAAACTCGTGAAAGCTGTAAAATCAAAGAGAAAATTGATTTCCCAAATAAATTCTGCGTACATCAACGTTGTTGATAATATCATTAGGACAACCATGAACTAACACCCGCCCTGTATGAATAATATAAGCGCGATCGACAAGCCCTAATGTCTCACGCACATTATGATCCGTTATTAAAACACCAATACCACGCCTAGTTAAATGACGAATAAGTTGTTGAATATCGAAAATAGCGATAGGATCAATTCCTGCAAATGGTTCATCAAGTAACATAAAATGGGGACGAGAAGCTAAAGCGCGCGCAATTTCAAGTCGCCGACGTTCACCTCCAGATAACGAAAGTGCAGACATTTTACGCAAATGATCAATTTTAAATTCATGTAAAAGGCTATCTAATTCTTCACGTTGTTTAAGGCGATCTTTTTCAACGACCTCTAAAACAGCTTTAATGTTATTTTCTACTGAAAGACCACGAAAAATCGAAGCCTCCTGTGGAAGATATCCAATACCTAAACGCGCACGTCGATACATCGGAAGATGCGTAATATCAAATCCATCAATTTTAATGGATCCTCCATCAGATTTTATGAGCCCCATAACCATATAAAAACAAGTTGTTTTACCTGCCCCATTAGGCCCTAAAATGCCAACGGCTTCTCCCGTACGAATGCCAAAAGAAACACCATTAACAGTTCGTCTTCCTCGATAAATTTTAATCAAGTTACTGGCAATCAAGGTCCCTTTTAAGGGATTTTTTGAAGCTTCACTTTCAAGATTATACCTATCGGTCTGTTTTTTTCTTTTGATTCCAAACATGAAATCTTAATGGCCATTCTTTTGATTTTGTTTTAAAATAATAGAAACACGACCTTTTTTCTTAGGCGTCTCACAACCTTCTAAAAAAGCCTTTCCGCTTTCCATATTTGCCGTTAGTTTGCACCCCGTGGCCACATTGTCACCATCAGTTAACACAACATGACTCCCTGTCAAACTCATTATTTTTGACTTTCCATCAAAAACGCCTTTATCACCCGTAGCAATTTGCGTAGCAATTTTTATATAAACTTTTCCTAAAGCTTCCATTTTTTGTATACTCGACGAACCAAATAAAGAAACAGATGATGCCTTTGTATCTTCCTTGTTTTTATCAATTTCTTTATGTGCTTTATCGTAGTAAACAACTAATTTTGCCGTTCTTAAAAGACGTTCACCTTGCACCACTGAAACATCACCTTTAAAAAGCGCTATCCCTTCTTTATCACGTATTTCCAAAGAATCTGCATGAAGTTCTACCGGTTCTTTGTCGCTTGATAAACTTATTCCAAAATGAGCCACTTCAGCATATCCTAAAATTGCTCCTCCTCCTAACATTCCCATGCTAAAAGCTAACGTCACACCTATCCATCTTTTGTACGATTTCATTATTTCAATTCTTCTGTTTGTATATACACATACTTCTCTTTATAAATATCCTTTGAAGATTCAAATTGATATTACGTCATTGCTTTTGAAGCACTAAATGCACACCACCATGGAAATACATGTTTTTTCCTTTTTCTCGAATTTGTAATGCATTTGCGGCAAGATGCAAACCGGCTTGCTGAATATTAACACGTTGGTCTGTTTTTAACTGTCCCTCGGATAAATTAATACTCGCTGACATAAATTGTGCCATCATCCCATCATTCGTCGTAATGGTGAATGGCTTGTCCAACTGTAAAAAACCATTAATATTATCGTAAACCCCCCCTTGTGCTGCAAGAAAAACCTGTCTTTGTTGACCCATAAATGCTTTAGCTGTAATGTTTTGTAATCCAATCATTCCAGAGTGTGTATGGTCTTGAAATGCCTTTTCTGCTTTAAGCCAATAAGGTTCATGAGCACGCGTATACCCTTCTAACTTTGGATTGAGCATCGTCAAATTCACCACGCCACTTTCTTCATTATTCAAAGGCATAGAATCAGAAGTAACGGGAACCAAGAAAAACGTAAACCAACAAAAAACCAGCGCTGAAATCAACGCTAAGAGAGGTAAAAAAAATTTTAATATGCTAACGCGACGCGAATGACGGGATGCTTTTTTAAAAACATCTCCGAAAGATGATTGCGTCGAAAAGGCTTCATAATGATTGTGTACGGACATACTCTCCTAATCTCTTAAATACTCCGCATTTTTAATCTGTATAACCTTTATAGAAGGTATTTTCAAATTTTGTTTCTTGCAATTTGTTTTTTCTTCGTTTTATTTTGCTTTTATCCGTTTATATATTGTAATATGTATGAAGTGCACAATTACAAAAAAATTTTTGTGTGAAAGTGAGGCTATTGTGGTAAAATCAGAGCTTGTGCAAATTATCGCTCGTCATAACCCGCATCTTTTTCAACGGGATGTGGAGAATATTGTAAACGCTATTTTTGAGGAAATTTCAACAGCACTTGCAAATGGCAATCGTGTTGAACTTCGTGGATTTGGAGCTTTTTCTGTAAAAAGCCGTTCAGCCCGTAATGGACGTAATCCACGAACAGGTGAAGCTGTTTCTGTTGAAGAAAAGTGGATTCCTTTTTTTAAAACTGGCAAGGATTTACGCGACCGTCTTAATCAGTGAGAAACTTATGATAATTAAACGTATTCTTCTAACAAGTATCGGTGTGATTCTTGCAGCTTTTTTGATTGTTTTTATCGTTGCTAATCGTCAAATGGTTCCGTTAACCCTTGATCCTTTTCGAGCAGATTCTGAAAGTTTTACTTATCATGCTCCCCTCTTTATATGGCTCTTTATTTTCTTTGGTTTTGGTATTTTATTAGGGAATCTGATCAGTTGGTTTTCCTATCACAAATACAAAAAAGCTCTCAAAAAAAGTAAAGCAGAGATAGAGAAATTGAAAACGTCTATCACAAATCTGGTGTAATGGTATTTTAATTAAATCTTTTCTCTTCTCTCTGTATTTTATATTCAGTACAGAGTTAAAGGTGCTCTTTTCTTTTTTATACATATTTTAATTGACTTTAGCTCTTTTGCACTTTTACGAAACACTTAAGAACTTTATAATATATTTTCATACCTCATATACCGTGATACAAAACATGCCCGCACAATGCTTTCAATCCTCCTCCCATAACAATAGATATCCGCAGGAAAAGTTGCCCCTTATTTTAGAAACAGGTGTAAGTGAAAACTATGCTCTCATTGATTCTGGTCATGGACAAAAATTAGAACGTTATGGAGCTTACCGCATTATTCGACCAGAAGGTCAAGCACTATGGAAACCCGCTTTACCACAAAAACAATGGGCTGATGTTGATGCTATTTTCACAGGAAACCGTGATGAAGAAGGGGTTGGTCGTTGGCATTTTCCTAAAAAGCCACTTGATGAAACATGGACTCTTTCTTGGAATGGATTGCCTTTTCTAGGCCGTTTTACTTCCTTTCGTCATGTGGGGGTTTTTCCTGAACAAGATGCCCATTGGCGCTCTATGGAAAAACAAATTGTTAAAGCCGAACGTCCTATAAAATTGTTGAATCTTTTTGGCTATACAGGTATTGCCTCTTTGATTGGGGCACGAGCGGGTGCGAATGTTACCCATGTTGATGCTTCTAAAAAAGCCATTGCGTGGGCAAAAGCTAATCAAGAAAAAGCAGGATTACCAGATCATTCTATTCGCTGGATTTGCGATGATGCTATGAAATTTGTCGAGCGTGAACTGCGTCGTAAGAAAAGCTATGATATGATTCTTCTTGATCCCCCTGCTTATGGGCGTGGACCCCATGGTGAAATTTGGCAACTGTTTGATCATTTACCCGCTATGATCACAAATTGTCGTAAACTTCTCTCTGATAAACCGCTCTCTGTTGTCCTTACAGCTTATTCTATTCGTGCTTCCTTCTTTGCACTTCATGCTTTAATGCGTGATGCATTTGTAAATCTTGGTGGTACGGTCGAATCAGGAGAACTCATTTTGCGTGAAGAAGTTGCAGGACGTGCTCTTTCTACTTCTCTTTTTAGCCGTTGGATTGCTTGAATATGTGTAGACCCAAAACTGGTAGAGTGAAAGAAATTACCTCTCTTAGCAACCCCATCATAAAAGATCTTAAAGCACTTAGCCAAAAGAAAAACCGTAATAGAGAAGGTCTTTTCATGGCAGAAGGATTGAAATTGGTCATTGATGCTCTCAATCTCGGCTGGACAATACAGACGCTTATTTTTTCTAAAAGTAAAATCGGTAATGCTGCTATCGAAAATACTGCCGCACATGCTGTAGCCAACGGTGGTTTTGTTATTAAAGCCTCACAAAAGGTTATGGAATCACTTACCCGACGCGATAATCCACAAACAGTTATTGGTATTTTCAAGCAAAAATGGCACTCTCTTGAAATGATAAAAGGACAGATTAAAGATGTTTACATCGCGCTTGATCGTGTACGTGATCCTGGAAATCTTGGTACCATTATTCGAACTGCTGATGCTGTAGGTGCTAAAGGTGTTATTTTAATTGGCGAAACAACAGACCCTTTCTCGCCTGAAACGGTCCGTGCAACCATGGGATCTATTTTCTCTGTGCCACTTTATCGTCTTGATGAAAGCGCCTTTTTAAACTGGTCTGCTCACTTTAAAGGTATGATCGTTGGAACACATCTCAAAGGATCTCTGGATTATCGCACACTTGATTTCAAAAATGGCCCTATTATCCTTTTAATGGGGAATGAAAAACAGGGATTATCAGATCTTCTTACAAATCGGTGTGATAAACTTGCGCGTATTCCACAAAGCGGACGCGCAGACTCGCTTAATCTAGCTGTAGCAACAGCTGTTATGCTTTATGAAATCCGTCGCCCCTATTTAATACTGGAACCATGTGAGGAAAAATATGACGCGTAAATCACTCCCTTTTCTTCTCTTGGGCTTGGCTTTTACAGTACTACTTGATCAAGCTGTCAAATACTGGGTTATGCACAATATGCCTTTAGGAACAGAAATTTCGCTTATTCCTTTTCTTTCCCTTTATCATGTGCGTAATTCTGGCATTGCATTTTCGTTTTTTTCTTCCTTTTCTCACTGGGTAATCATCGCCATCACAATCATTGTGATTATCTTCCTTCTATGGCTATGGAAAAATACTGAATATAATAAGTCTTTAATGCGCTTTGGCCTTATCCTTATTATTGGGGGAGCAATTGGCAATCTCATTGATCGTATTCGCTTTCATCATGTCACTGATTATATACTCTTTCATATTGATGATATTTTTTATTTTGCTATTTTCAACCTTGCAGATAGTTTTATCACTCTCGGTGTTATTGCCATCCTTATTGAAGAATTGCGCGCTTGGATGAAAGCAAAAAATCATTCTAACAATACATCTTCTCATTGATATGCTCATTGTCTTAGAAAACAGAGATCATTGACCATCATAAGCCTGATTATAAATTGATTTTTCTTGGATAATTCTTGCAGCTAATTGTTTTTCGTGTTTCTTTTCATAAGATTATAAAATCTTATTTTTCAACTTTACACTTCTACACTTGGTCAATGCAAAAGAAATGAACTCAAATAGAAATCAATATTTTTTATCCACATGTCCTCTATCAAATTCAGAGAGAAAATATTTTACAGCATTTAAAGTTCTATTATTTGCTTAGAACATTTGCTTTTCATATGTTTTTAGTTTTTACAGGTATTGTTTTTTACAGAGCCCTTCTTAAGCGCTTCGTTAAAAAACTCTCCTTTTTTGGTTTATATATTGTTTAATAAAAAACATTTTTTCAACTATCTTCAATGGTGTCTTCTTAAATCAACTTATTGATTATAAATATAAATTACCGTTTTTCATATTGAATAAAAGCCCTTAATAGCCTAAATCTCTTTTATTTGAAATCTGTTCATGCTGAATTTATTAAAACCATGTCTCTTGCAAGACACAAGCAAGTCAATAATCTTGTTTGATGTAATATAAACAGATTTGCAACCAGAGAATCTTACGATATTCGGAATATTATCTAGCATACAAAAAGACAGTTTATCATTATATCTCAATATGTTATATAAATCCAATTCAATAGCTCTTCTAACCGTGCAAAACAGGTGCAATATTGAAGATTGAAAAATAGCGTTATGATAGTTGCCGCTCTTCTCATAAACGCAAAAATAGTGGATATTTTATAAAGGATTGTATTACATAGTTTCTGTGAATAATAAAAATTTTTGAGTGTAGTCTTTATTATCTTGTAAAAATATGGCGAAAAATGGAAACATTTTTTATTAAAATGAACCATTTCCTTACCAATTTGTAAGGTTCCTTGCTTATATAAATCTCTTGTAATTTTTAAATAAATCGCCATAATAAGAGCAGGTATACTGGAATTCTGTCAGTGATTCTTAAGGGTTTTTTGTATTTGCCAAATTAAGGCTTATGCCAAGCTTATCTGTATAATGACAGAGATACTTTTAAAGCCCTGTACCTGACGGAACATATGCTAAAGGATTTTATATTATGGCTAATTTTAAAGATTTACGTTCGGCACCTGCTTCTCATGCCGATGCATCAATTGATCAGGGATTACGCGACTATATGTTGGGTGTCTACAATACAATGGCCATTGGTTTGCTTATTACAGCTGCTGCCGCTTATGCAATTGTATCATTAGCAACGACAACGGATATGGGCCAAGCAGCAGCTCAGATCAATAGCAGTGTTTATCTAACATCATTTGGAGTAACATTTTATACATCGCCATTCTCTTACATTGTTATGTTTGCACCACTCATAGCAGTTTTATTCCTCAGTTTTAAAATTAATACATTGAGTACAAACGCTGCTCGTAGCCTCTTTTTTGGTTATGCTGCTCTGGTTGGTCTTTCACTGTCTTCAATCGTTTTGCGCTATACGACAGAAAGTGTTGTGCAAACCTTTGTCATTTCCGCCGCAACTTTTGGAGCTCTTTCACTTTATGGATACACAACAAAGCGTGATCTCACAGCAATCGGTTCATTCCTATTCATCGGATTGATCGGCTTGTTTCTTTCCATGATTGTGAACATTTTTCTTGGATCAAGCGCTTTGCAATTTGCTATCTCTGTAATTGGTGTTTTTATCTTTGCTGGTTTGACAGCCTACGATACCCAAAGCATTAAGTTGATGTATTATGAAGGAGATGAAAGCGACACCAGAGGACGTAAAGTTATTATGGGCGCGTTGAATCTTTATCTTGATTTCATCAATATGTTTGTCTTCTTGCTACAATTTCTTGGCTCAAACCGTGATTGATTGCAAAAATCATAACTTAATTAAAGAACCTTGTTTCTAAAAGAGACAAGGTTCTTTTGTTTTTAGTGTAAGTCTTTACCCTTTGTTTCTTAGGGACTATTCTTTTCGCAAAATGACAAAAATACCCTATAAGCAAAAATTTCCTTGGTTTACCGGTTTTATCCAACAAAAACTCCATAGCTCCTTTTTAAATGCAATTCACAGCCGTTCTCATCATCAATCAAACATCATCAATCAAAATAGTAATTATGATCTGACCGTTGCTTCCTATAATGTGCATAAATGTGTAGGTGTTGATAAAATTTTTAATCCTACAAGAATTGTCCGTGTTATTACTGAATTACAAGTTGATATCCTTGCTCTTCAAGAAGCAGATAGACGTTTTGGAGAACGCATCGGTTTGATTAATCTTCAGCTATTAAAAGCTGAAACCGGTTTGATTCCTGTACCTCTTAATACTATGTCACCTCATGGACATGGTTGGCATGGGAATGCTCTCTTTTTGCGAAAGGGATATGTACGTGATACTTTACAAGTCACTCTTCCTGGTATTGAACCACGTGGGGCTGTAATTGTAGAGTTGGAAATGGCAGCAGGCCCTATTCGTATTATTGCGGCTCATTTTGGCTTATTACGTTACTCTCGTAAACAACAAACAAAAATGCTCCTTGAAATTTTCCAAAAACGCTCCCTTATGCCTACACTCCTCATAGGAGATTTTAATGAATGGCGGATGGGAAAAGGCTCATCTTTAAATCATTTTTTCCCCTATTTTGATAGCACTTTTGAAGTTGTACCAAGTTTTCCCTCTCGCTTTCCTTTTTTAGCCCTTGATAGAGTTTTTTCTTTTCCACACCAATTGGTAACAAGTATTGAAAATCATCATTCACCGCTTGCACGCATTGCTTCAGATCATTTGCCTATCAAAGCCTATCTTAATCTTTCCAACGCAATCAACATTCTTAAAAATAAATAAAAAAATTAATGTGCTTCATCCCAATTTTGAGCCGTCATGACTTTTACTTCAAGCGGTACAGATAAAGATAAAACCGGCATTGTAGCATTTTCCATAACATTTTTAACAACAGCCATGGTTCTTTTACTTTCTTCTTCTGTTACTTCAAAAATCAGTTCATCATGCACTTGCAGCAACATTTTTGCTGATAGTTTTTCTTCTTTTAAAGCATCTTCCATATGTATCATAGCGCGGCGAATAATATCAGCTGCAGAACCTTGAATTGGAGCATTGATAGCTGCTCGCTCATTAAGAGAACGAATTTTTACATTCTTTGCTTTTATTTCTGGATAATGGATACGACGTCCAAAAATTGTTTCTACATAACCATTTTCACGTGCAAAGATTTTGGTCTTCTCCATATAATCTTTAATTCCTGGAAATCTTTCAAAATACAGTTGAATATAACGACCCGCTTCTTGGCGTGAAATTCCCAATTGATTGGCTAATCCAAAAGCTGAAATACCATAAATAATACCAAAATTAATCGCTTTTGCACGCCGTCGTATATCTGAATGCATTCCTTCTATCGCAACGCCAAACATTTGTGATGCCGTTATAGCGTGAATATCATGCCCTTTAGCAAAAGCTTCTTTTAATGCTTTTATATCCGCAATATGTGCAAGAATGCGCAATTCAATCTGACTATAATCAGCAGAAAGTAACACATGTCCTTTGGGAGCAATAAAAGCTGTTCGAATTTTACGCCCTTCAGCAGTCCGCACTGGAATATTTTGCAAATTTGGCTCTGATGATGATAACCGCCCTGTTGATGTTATTGCCAAAGAATAATTCGTGTGAACTCGCCCTGTTTTTGAAAAAATATAAGAAGGCAAGGCATCTGTATAGGTAGATTTTAGCTTTGCAAGTTGACGCCACTCAATAATTTTACGCGGCAAAACATGACCTTCAGCAGCCAACTCTTCTAAGGTCTGTGCAGAAGTTGACCATTGTCCACCCTTAGTTTTAGCGCCTCCAGGTAATCCCATTTTGCCAAAAAGGATATCCCCTAATTGCTTTGGCGAAGAAAGATTAAACTTTTCATCAGCTTGTTTGTAAATTTCCTCTTCTAAAATCAAAGCAGCTTGTGCCAATTCTCCTGAAAGACGCAATAAAATCTGCCGATCAATAAGAATCCCACGTTCTTCCATTTTTGCAAGAACTTCTACAAGGGGTCGATCAAGACGCTCATAAATTTTTGTCATTCCACGAGCAACAAGTTGCGGTTTTAATACTTGCCAAAGGCGTAGCGTTATATCAGCATGTTCCGCCGCATAAAGGGTTGCTTGTTTTAAATCTACTTGTGCAAAAGAAGTAATTTTTTTTCCGTTATGCGTTAAATCTTTATAGGAAATTGGTTTATGCTCAAGCCAACGTTCAGATAAATCATCCATATTATGGGTTAATGTTCCAGCATCAAAAGCATATGATAAAAGCATGGTATCATCAAAAGAGCTTATCATAATGTCGTATTGCTTCATCACCAACCAATCATATTTTATATTCTGGCCAATTTTTAACACCGATGAATCTTCTAATATCGGTTTTAAAAGTGCTAAAGCTTTTCGGGTCTCAATCTGCGAGGCAATGCGCCCGCCCCTCAAAAGGTCCTCTTCTCCTTCATCAAAATGTTCAAGAGGTATATAAGCTGCTTTTTCTGGCTGTAATGCGAGTGAAAAACCAACAAGCTTTGCTTGCATCGGATCAAGAGATGTTGTTTCAGTATTAAAAGCGAAAAAACCCTGCTCTTGTGTTTGTGATAACCAATCTTTTAAAATTTCCTCATCAAGAATTGTTGTATAAGCATCTCTTGTAATTTTTTGAGTCAGCGCTTGATCTTTACGTTTTTGTGCAAAAACTTGTGGAGAATTTTCAGAAAAATTATGAAGAGATGCGCGCTCAGTATTATTGATATCAGAATCATGCCTGTGGCTCAGTTTTTCCCATTCAACATCTATATCAAGGGCATCAATAACAGCTGCATCGCATGACGTTGCCTCTGCCACGCGACGCGTTAATGTTGAAAATTCCATCGCTTTCAAAAAAGCAATTAAACGTGGACCATCTTGTGGCTCCAAAACAAAATCATCTAAATCATTATCTATAGGAACATCTGTTTTAAGCCTAACAAGTTCACGAGAAATTTTAACTTGTTCTCTATAAGCTTGAATGTTTTCGCGTCGTTTTGTTTGTTTAATTTCTGTTACGTTTTGCAATAAAAGATCAAGAGAATCAAACTGATCTAACAACTGAGCTGCAGTTTTGGGACCAATACCTGGAATACCTGGTACATTATCTGTTGAATCTCCAATTAATGCTTGTAAATCAATCATTTTTTCAGGCGCAACACCCCATTTTTCTACAACTTCTGAGATACCTATATGTTTGTCTTTCATTCCATCATACAAAGATACATGCGTATTTACGAGTTGCATAAGATCCTTATCAGAAGAAATAATGGTTGTTTTTGCCCCAACCTTTGTTGCCAATTTTGCATAGGTAGCAATCAAATCATCCGCTTCAAAGCCTTCCTTTTCAATACAAGGCAAATTAAAAGCCTTCGTTGCTTGGCGTATTAGCGCAAATTGAGGAATTAGATCTTCAGGAGGTTCAGCGCGATTCGCTTTATATTCAGGATAAATTTGTTTCCGAAAAGTATCAGATGAATAATCAAAAATAACAGCAAAATGTGTTGGAACAATACCAGTAGCTGTATTACGAGCATCACAAAGTAATTTCCATAACATATTGCAAAAACCAGCTACTGCTCCTACAGGAAGTCCATCCTTTTTACGTTTTAAAGGCGGCAAAGCATAATAAGCACGAAAAACATAGCCTGATCCGTCAACCAAAAAAAGATGATCTGTTGCTTTCATGACAATTCTATTTCTCCATTTCAGCTAAAAAACAAATTACCTGTATATATTTTTTTTCACTTTTATTTTTATTTTTTCATTTTGCCTCTAAAAAGCCATTTTTTCTTTTCATAACACATGAAGTCGTTGCACTTTATATTAAGTACCTAGAGCTTTTCTTTGCTGTTACAGGATTAATAGCTTTCATTTTGCTCCTCCTATGATAGCTGAGGTACGATGTAGCGACAGGGTCGTTGTGGTGTTCCCCTCCCCACAACGACCATTTTTTTGACATCCATATTCTTTAATTTAAATAGTGATTTTTTTAGAGAAAAAATGATGTTATTCATGAATTTTAAAGTTATTCCACAGAGCTTTTTCACCTATCTTGTTGATAAAATCAGCGTGCAACCTTTTTTCTTGCGGACTCAATCTTGAAGGTAAAGCCTGTGGGCGAATTTTAACTGCATAAGATGTATCTTTATCATTCTGGATATGTTCAAGTCCCCTTCTGTTATCAAAACCCAATACACCTTGCTTTCCACCGATCAGTTCAATATAAACATCGGCTAAAATCTCTGCATCAAGCAAAGCACCATGAAGAACACGATGGCTGTTATCAATTCCAAAACGTTTGCATAAAATATCAAGAGAATTAGGACCCATAGGGAATTTACGCCGTGCCATAGCCAATGTATCAAGAATATTATCAACACTGATAAGCGGTTTGTTGACGCGTTTTAATTCTGCGTTAATAAAACCAATATCAAAACTCGCATTATGCGCAATCATTGTCGCACCTTTGATAAATTCCAGAAATTCATCAACAATATCACTAAAACTTTTCTCGTTTTTTAGGCGTTCATTGGTTAATCCGTGAATTGCTACAACTTCATCAGGAATAATAACGCCTTCAGGGTTTAAATAAACATGAAATTGTCGCCCCGTAAGATAAAGATCAACCATTTCTACACAACCAATTTCGATTATGCGATCTTTTTCTTTATCTAAACCTGTTGTTTCTGTATCAAAAATAATTTCCCGCATGACTTCAATTCTTTAGTTTTTTTATCACATCAAAAACCTGTTGACGTGTATTCTCTAAATCTTTCCCTGTATAAATAATAAAATCAGCACGTTCTCGTTTTTTTTCATCCGGCATTTGTCGAGCATTGATAAAGGCAAATTTTTTCTCATTCATACCTTGGCGAATCATTACACGTTCTTTTTGTATTTCTGGTGGAGCAGAAACAACAATAACGCTATCCACACGACTTTCACCATTTTTTTCAAACAGAAGTGGAATATCAAGAATAACTAATTTTTTCCCTTGTTTACGCGCTATATCAATAAATTCCCTTTCTTTTTCTTGCACCAAAGGATGAATTATTTTTTCTAATGTTTGTAATTTTTCCTTATCATCAATCAAAATTTCAGAGAGTTTCAAACGGTTAACTTCACCTTTTTCAACAACACCAGGAAAAATACTCTCTATGAATGACAAAACTGGCTCACTTTTATAAAGCCGTTGTACTGCTTCATCAGCACTAAAAACAGATATACCCGCTTGCTTGAAAAAATCAGCAACTGTTGATTTTCCCATAGCAATTGATCCCGTTAATCCTATGATCTTCATTCCTTCTTTTCACTCATATCCTCTAAAATAGCTGTCCGTAATGTTTTTGTTACCTGTGGTCTTATTCCAAACCACTGTTCAAACCCTATAACAGCCTGATGTAGAAGCATCCCAAGTCCATCAACCGTCTTGAGATCACAAGCTTTTGCCTGTTGTAAAAAAGGAGTTATTAATGGTGTATAAATAATATCTGTTACTAACGCCGTTTTTTTTGCTTTATGAAAATCGCAAAAAAAAGAATCACTTTTTTCTTCTGGATTTTTTATGCCAATAGAGGTTGTATTAACAATCAAATCAGCTTGATGAAGTATTTCATGGATTTTATGCCAATCGTAAACTTTAATGTATTTTCCAAAATGCTGAGCTAAATTATCAGCGCGTTGTTTTGTACGGTTAATCAAATAAATCTGTTCAAATCCGCGTTTTTCTAAGGCATATATGATAGCGCGTGCGGCACCACCTGCTCCAAAAACAAGAGCTGTTTCTCCTCCCCAATCAGATGCAAAATCATCAAGATTAGCGCTAAAACCATAGGCATCGCTATTCGTGGCACAAAGCTTATCTCCTTCATACCAAAGTGTATTAACAGCACCAATCATTGTTGCTCTCTCATCTTTATAATCTGCTAAACGAAAAGCTTCCTGTTTATAAGGCAAAGTAACATTTCCTCCACAAAAACCTATTTTTTGTAAAGATGCAATAAAATGACTGAATTTTTCAGATGTTACTTCTTGTGCAAGATATTCTCCTTGTAAACCATATTGTTTAAGCCAAAAATTGTGAATTTTAGGCGATTTTGAATGATGAATTGGAGAACCAACAACAAAAGCACGCGGATAATTTATTTTTTTTATTGTTAAGTCAACCATCAATAATTCCTAAATGACGCAGTTTTATGAGTAGAGGCAGCAAAGGTAAACCAACAATGGTAAAAAAATCTCCTTCAATTTTTTCAAAGAGATGAATCCCTTCCCCTTCAATTTGATATACTCCCACGCTGTTTAGAACATCTTTTCCTACGCGTGCTAAATAACGTTCAATAAATTCTGACGAGAGCAAACGGACGGACATATGTGCACTAAAAGCTTCAACCCAAATTTTTTGACCATTTTTAAATAAAGCTACTGCACTATGAAGAGAATGAGTTTTTCCTGATAACTCACATAAACGTTGATGTGCTTCCTTAATATTTGTTGCTTTATGAAAAACTTGACCTTCCAAATCAAGCACTTGATCACAACCAATAACGAAAGCATCAGGAAAACGATCTGAAACATTTTTTGCTTTTGCACTCGCAAGAAAACAGCTGAGTTCTTTAGATGTTTTTTCTTTTGCTTTTTTTTCTACTTCTCTTTCATCAAAAGAAGCTCCTTCAATGAAAAAATTTAAACCTGCTTTTTTTAATAATTTTGCACGATAAAAACTAAGAGATGCTAATATTAACGTATCTGCGTTCATGAGAATTTTCTCTCATTTTCCTTCACGAAATCGTGATAAAAGTTCAAATATTGCAGCAGCAGTTTCTTCAATAGAGCGTCTTGTGACATCAATAATAGGCCAACCAAAACGTTCGCAAATGCGTTTTGCATAGATTAATTCTTCAGCTATGTTGATACGATTTGTATAACTATCAAGAGCAAAACCTTCTCCCAAATCTCGATTTTGACGAATATGTGAGATTCTTTCAGCTGAAGCAATTAAACCAATAATTAAAGAATTTTTTGCCTCTAAAAGGGATTCTGGCAAATCAATATTAGGAATAAGAGGAACATTAGCCGTTTTTATTCCGCGATTTGCTAAATAGATACTTGTTGGCGTTTTAGAGGTTCTTGAAATTCCAACAAGGATCACATCTGCTTCGGATAAGCTACTGGAAGACTGTCCATCATCATGCTCTATTGTAAAATCCAGTGCTTCAATACGGCGAAAATAATCTGCATTAAGATCATGTTGTGCGCTCGCACGTAAATGTGTTGGCATTCCAAGGTAAGACTGAAAAGCATTTAAAACAGGATGCAATATATCAATACAGGGAACTTTTATTTTTTTACACTTTTTTTGAAGGAGAAGTTTAAATTCTTCATCAATCATTGTGTAGAGAACAATACCTGGCTCTTGTTGTATTTCATCAAGAGCTTTTTGTAACTGTATTTCATTACGAATCATAGGATAGATATGCTCTGTTACCTGACTCATTGTATACTGCGATGCTACAGCTCTCCCAACAGAGATTAACGTTTCTCCCGTTGCATCAGAAAGCATGTGTAAATGAAAGATTTTTTTTTCTTTTGTCACAGAAATTTTAACTCCTTGTTAAGATATGTGTATATATCCTTACCGTTTTTTATAAAACTAAAATTTAGGAAAAATTCTTCGTTTTTATACACAAATTAAATGCTTGTGATAATTTTATACCTCTTATAAAAAAGAGGGGATAATATCTTTAAGATAGTGTTATTTTTATTCTTTTTTTTAGTCCCTTTTGTGGATAAAATTGGGGATAAATAATAATCCACACTAAACACAGTTATAAATAAGAAGAATCCCTTCTTTAATATAAATTTATTAATATAAATTTCTGTAAAAAATACTTTTGAATAGCATTTAATTAATGCTATAACTCTAACTCATATTTTTGTTATAAAATAAATTAAACACTATTTATATTTTTTCAATTTTTTCATATAATTACTTAATATTACAGGGATAAATTTCATATAAATGGTACTTGCAGATTAAAAAAATTGAGTGTAAAATATTTTTCTTCTTAAGAATATTTCGTTCATAAATTTCCATAAATTATTTAAGATAATCTTCTCCTTAATTACAAAGAGCATATTTCATGCAAAAAATGAAACTACAAGAACTTAAAAGCAAAAATCCCGTTGAACTTGTTTCTTTTGCTGAAACATTAGAAGTTGAGAATGCCTCTCTTATGCGCAAACAAGAATTAATGTTTGCTATCTTGAAAAAACTTGCTCTACAAGATGTAGAAATTATAGGAGAGGGTGTTGTTGAAGTTTTACAAGACGGATTTGGTTTTTTGAGATCTGCTGACGCTAATTATCTTCCTGGTCCCGATGATATTTATCTTTCACCAGCACAAATACAGTCATTTTCTTTAAAAACAGGCGATACCATTGAAGGTCCTATACGTAGTCCAAAAGAGGGAGAACGTTATTTTGCTCTCCTTAAAATTAATACAATTAATTTTGAAAAAACTGAAAAGATTCGTTATAAAATTCACTTTGATAATCTTACTCCTCTTTATTCAAATGAGCGTTTCCAAATGGAAATACAAGATCCTACAGAGAAAGATATGTCATCACGCGTGATTGATTTGATATCTCCATTGGGAAAAGGACAAAGAGGGTTAATTGTTGCTCCTCCTCGGACAGGAAAAACAGTTTTACTTCAAAATATTGCTCATTCTATTACCACTAATCATCCTGAATGTTATCTCATTGTTCTTTTAATTGATGAACGACCAGAAGAAGTTACAGATATGCAGCGTTCAGTAAAAGGAGAAGTGGTTTCTTCTACTTTTGATGAACCTGCAATACGTCACGTACAAGTAGCAGAAATGGTCATTGAAAAAGCCAAACGCCTCGTTGAATATGGACGCGATGTTGTTATTCTTCTTGATTCTATTACACGTCTTGGACGTGCATATAATACAGTTGTTCCTTCTTCGGGGAAAGTTTTAACAGGTGGTGTGGATGCAAATGCTCTCCAGCGTCCAAAACGTTTTTTTGGTGCAGCACGTAATATTGAAGAAGGTGGATCTTTAACCATTATTGCAACGGCTTTGATTGATACAGGAAGTCGTATGGATGAGGTTATTTTTGAAGAATTTAAAGGAACAGGTAATTCTGAAATTGTTCTTGATCGAAAAGTTGCTGATAAGCGTATTTTCCCTGCTATGGATATTTTAAAGTCAGGAACGCGTAAGGAAGAACTTTTGGTAGAACGACAAGATTTACACAAAATTTTTGTTCTTCGTCGTATTTTAGCATCTATGAATGTAACAGATGCAATTGAATTTTTGATTGATAAATTAAAGCAAACAAAAAACAATAGTGAATTTTTTGATTCAATGAATACGTAGAGTCATTAAAGTTTTTATTAGGATAAAACCTGTGGATACAATCTTTGCTGTTTCGAGTGGATTGTTACCTTCAGGGGTTGCAGTCATTAGGCTTTCTGGTCCTCATGTTGTGGATATAGTTAAAACGCTTTGTGGTCGTTTACCTAAAGCACGTTTTATGCATTATGGAAATCTTACTGCTCGTGATGGGAGCTTTTTAGATTCTGGTTTAACTGTTTTTTTTCCTGCTCCTCATAGTTTTACGGGGGAAGATTGTGCAGAATTCCATTTACATGGAGGAAAAGCCGTTGTTAGTCGTTTTCTCGATGAATTGTCGACATTTTCTGGATGCCGTATTGCAGAAGCAGGTGAATTTTCACGTCGTGCTTTTATGGAAGGAAAATTAGATCTTGTTCAAGCAGAAGGTCTTGCTGATTTAATAGAAGCAGAAACGGAAAGCCAACGGCGTTTAGCTGTTATGGGTACAAGTGGACATTTAACGACGCTTTATCGTGATTGGCGTCATAAGCTTATGAAGGCGCGTGCTTTTATTGAGGCAGAACTTGATTTTGTTGATGAAGCAGATATTCCCAACGCAATATCTGATAAAGTTTGGAAAGATGTTGAGGATCTTTGTACTTCTATTCGTGAATATATTATTGAAGGAGAGCGTGCGAGTATTTTACGTGATGGATTAAAAATTGTTATTGCTGGTGCTCCAAATTCTGGAAAATCAAGCATTATGAATCGTCTTTCAGGAAAATCTGTTGCTATTGTAACGGAAGAAGCAGGAACAACCCGTGATGCTTTAGAAATGAGAATTATTCTTGGTGGTTTACCTATTTTTTTAACGGATACTGCTGGTTTTAGAAAAACAGAAAATAAAATAGAAAAAATGGGAATAGAAGTTGCTAAACAGCATGTTAGGGAAGCTGATTTAGTTATTTTGGTTTATGATATAGGAAATCCTGAACAAGTTGATTTACCAGAAACATCGGCTGAAATATGGTGTGTTGGCAATAAGCTTGATCTTTATGAAAAAAATGATCAGCATTGGTCTATACAATTTTCCGCATTAACTGGTTTAAATTTTGATTATTTTATCAAAGAACTTGAATCATTTTGTCATCATCGTGCTTCTGAAATTGGAAATATTGTTCCGGCGCGTAAAAGACAACTTCAATTATTAAAGGAGGCTGTTAAAGAGATTGAATATTCTCTTAATTATCATTCTCTTGATCTCAGTTTACGTGCAGAACATCTCCGTTGTGCAAGTGATTTTATTGGAAAAATTACAGGAGATATTGATGTTGAAGATTTGCTTGATATTATTTTTTCAGAGTTTTGTGTTGGTAAATAATGATTCACGTGAAACATTGATTATTTCATAGACAGATTATAAAGATTATGTAATTTATATACTGTTTCACGTGAAACCTTAGAATATTTTCTACGGAATGAATTAAATGCAATCATATGATGTTGTTATTGTTGGTGGTGGTCATGCTGGCTGTGAAGCGGCTTCAGCTTCAGCGCGTGTAGGAGCCAAAACAGCGCTTGTTACACATAAAATATCAGCACTGGGAACAATGTCGTGTAATCCTGCTATTGGTGGACTTGGAAAAGGGCATCTAGTTCGTGAAATAGATGCTTTAGATGGTCTCATGGGAAGAGCAGCAGATGCTGCTGGAATTCAGTTTAGACTACTTAATAGACGTAAAGGACCGGCAGTAAGAGGACCACGGACGCAAGCGGATCGACAACTTTATAAAAAAGCAATTCAAAAATTATTAAAAGAACAAGAAAATCTTACTCTTATTGAGGATGAAGTTATTGATCTGATCGTTAAAGATAATTGTGTATCAGGTGTTATTTTAAAAAAACAAGAAAAAATTTTATCTGGTGCTGTTGTTTTAACAACAGGGACATTTTTAAATGGCTTTATTCATATTGGTGATAAAACATGGGCTGCTGGACGTATGGGAGATCAGTCAAGTGTGCAACTTGCTAAACGTTTAAAAAATTATCATATAAAATTTGGTCGATTAAAAACAGGAACCCCTGCCCGTTTGAGTAAAAAAACAATTTCTTGGGATCATCTTCCAAAACAACAAGCAGATGAAAATCCCATTCCCTTTTCTCTTTTAACAGAGAAAATTGAACAACCACAAATTGAATGTGCAATAACACGTACAAATGAGAGAACACATCAAATTATTCGCGAGAATATTTATCGTTCTGCTTTATATTCTGGAAATATTGAAGGGTTAGGACCACGTTATTGTCCTTCTGTTGAAGATAAAATTGTGAAATTTGGAGAACGTGATGGACATCAGATCTTTCTAGAACCAGAAGGATTAAATGATGATACTGTTTATCCAAATGGTCTTTCTACTTCTCTTCCTGAAGATGTACAAATTTCTCTATTGAAAACCATTGAAGGGTTGGAAAATGCTGTAGTTTTGCAACCTGGTTATGCTATTGAATATGATTTTGTTAATCCACAACAATTAACGAGAAGCTTAGAATTACGTTCTTTACCGGGTTTGTTTTTAGCAGGCCAAATTAATGGTACAACAGGATATGAGGAAGCAGCAGCACAAGGACTTTTAGCTGGGTTAAATGCGGCACGTAAAGTAGGTAAATTAGATGAAATACTTATAAGTCGTTCTACCGCTTATATTGGTGTTATGGTTGATGATTTGGTTTCACGTGGTGTTTGTGAACCTTATAGGATGTTTACATCACGTGCTGAATTTCGTTTATCTTTACGATCTGATAATGCTGATACGCGTTTAACACCTTTGGCACAAAAATGGGGTATTGTGAGTGAAATACGTTGGGAATGTTATCAGAAAAAACAAGAACGCCTTGATCAAGCACGATCAATATGTCAAAATCTTTTTTTAACACCCAATGAAGCTTCTGCTCATGGATTACACGTTAATCATGATGGAATTCGGCGTTCCGCTTATGATTTTCTTGCGTATCCTCATATGACTTTAGAGCGTCTTTCAGATTTTTGGCCACAATTACAAACGGTTGATTCTAAAACAGCAGAATCTTTAGAAATTGAGGCACAATATGCGGTTTATTTAGATAAACAAGCACAAGATATTGCTTCTCTTCAGAGAGATGAGCGTTTAGAAATTCCTTCTTCTCTTGATATTCAGGCAATTTCAGGTCTTTCAAATGAACTTAAATCAAAAATTCAAGAAGTGTCGCCGCGTTCAATTGCTGATGCACAAAAAATTGATGGCATGACACCCGCCGCGTTATCGCTTATTATTACATATATTCAACGTCAACGACGTGAAAAGGCTAAAACAGCTTAATGGATTTTTCTACAGAAAAAAAATATCAACAATTATTAAATATTGTTCCTTCTGTTTCACGTGAAACGATGGAAAATTTAATTCAGTTTGAGTCTTTAATACTTCAATGGAATGCACATATTAATTTGATATCTGCTACAACGATACCAGATCTATGGACACGGCATATTCTAGATTCAGCACAAATTTTTCCTTTGTATGCTCATTCTTTACATTGGTGTGATTTAGGATCAGGAGGAGGTTTTCCTGCAATTGTGATTGCTATCTTTTTGAAAGAAAAAAAAGTAGGACATATTAATCTTGTTGAAAGTAATGGGAAAAAAGTTGCTTTTTTGCGAACAGTTATTTCTCAACTTAATCTTCCAGCAACGGTTTATCACGCTAGAATTGAAGATGTATATCAAAAAATTCCCGTATCTGATATTATAACGGCACGGGGATTAGCGCCGCTCAATAGTCTTCTACAACTTATTTTTCCTTTATTAACAGAAAAAACAATCGCTCTTTTGCAAAAAGGTCGGGATTACGCTACAGAAATAAAAAATGCCTCTGCCAATTGGCACTTTGATCTGTTAAAACATAAAAGTAAAGTTGATGAAAATTCTGTTATTTTGGAAATTTCTCATATTCGATCATATAGAGGGTAGAGCAAAATGAGCGAAACACGAATTATCGCTATTGCAAACCAAAAGGGTGGAGTCGGAAAAACAACCACAGCAATTAATCTTGCAACAGCTTTAGCGGCTATAGGTGAAAATGTCCTTATTATGGATGTTGATCCACAAGGTAATGCTAGTACAGGTTTAGGGATTGATCGTAATAACCGTCCTTTGTCTTCTTATGATGTTTTAGTTTCGGGAGTTTCAATTACACAGGCGGCTTTAAAAACAGCAGTACCCAATCTTTATATAGTTCCCTCTACACTTGATCTTTTAGGTGTGGAAATGGAAATTTCTTCATCACGAGATCGCATACAACGCTTACGTAAAGCACTCTATGATGATCCGGAAATGGAAAAAAAATTCAATTATATTTTAATTGATTGTCCCCCCTCCCTTAATCTTTTAACACTTAATGCTATGGGGGCTGCGGATTCTGTTTTAGTGCCTATGCAGTGTGAATTTTTAGCACTTGAAGGTTTAAGTCAATTACTTGAAACAGTAAAACAAGTGCGATCCGTACTTAATCCATCTTTAGAAATCCAAGGTATTGTTCTAACAATGTATGATGGACGTAATAATCTTTCAAATCAAGTTGTTGAAGATGTACGTTCTTTTATGGGAGATAAGGTTTATCGCACTGTTATTCCACGAAATGTAAGAGTATCAGAAGCGCCCTCTTTTGGAAAACCTGTATTGCTTTATGATCTCAAATGTGCTGGGAGTCAAGCTTATTTGCGTCTAGCATCAGAAATGATTCAACGTGAAAAACAAGCACGTGCTGCTGCTTAAAAAAATAAACTAAAAATTTAAAGAGCAAAATTATGAATGATGATCAATCAAAAAAAAGACTGGGTCGTGGATTAGCGGCATTAATTGGGGATATCAGTTTAAACAGCGATCTTACACGTTCATCAAATACTGACAAATTTACAGAGTCCAATACAGTTTCTTCTGTTTCTGAACGATTTGTTCCACTTGAATCTATTTCGTGCAATCCACATAATCCGCGACGCCATTTTACCGATTCAGAACTTGATAATTTAGCACAATCAATTCGCCAGCACGGTGTTGTTCAACCTGTTATTGTAAGACCATCACGTGATCATCCTCATCGGTTTGAATTAATTGCTGGCGAACGGCGCTGGCGTGCTGCACAGCGAGCCAATTTAAATAAATTACCGGTTATTGTTCGCGATGTAGATGATAAAACGGCTTTGGAATTGGCAATTATTGAAAATGTTCAACGTGCTGATCTTAATCCTATCGAAGAAGCAATGGGATATGAAATTTTGCTGAATGAACATGGATATACGCAGGCAGATTTAGCGCAAGTTATTGGAAAAAGTCGCAGTCATGTTGCTAATACGCTTCGTTTGTTAAAACTTCCACCAAAAGTACAACAATTCTTAACCGATGGGCAACTCTCCGCTGGTCATGCACGCTGTCTTATCACTGTTGAGAATCCACAGGATTTAGCTGAAAAAATTATTCGCGAAGGGCTTTCTGTGCGCCAAACAGAAATACTTGCGTATGAACAGGCAAATCCAAAAGTCAAAAAACGAACTGCTGTTGAGAAAGATACAGAAACAAAATCTTTAGAAAAATTACTTGCAGACGTGATCGGAATGAAAGTGACTATTCGGCATGGCAAAAAAGGTGGTGATTTAAAAATACGCTACTCTTCACTAGAACAATTAGATGATATTTGCCGGCGTTTGCAAAACTAATTAATTATCTAAAATAGCACGAATTCTATCTACATATTTTTGACTGAAATTAAAATTATCTGAAGGTATAGTATTTTTGAAGAGAATTTTTTATCTTCAAAGGCTATTATTACAGCTAAAGTTGTTTAAAGGGCCATGAGACCAATAACATAATCTTTAGGTGAAAAATTATATTTTCTTAAAAGATCTGTTAGTTTTGATCTAGCAGAAATAGAAACAATTAACCCTTCAATGCTGTTATCATTTCCGGTATTGGATGCCTCTGGCTCTGGGGGTAAATCCTCAATTTATTTGTTTTAGTTATTCTATTTTTGAGAGAAAATATTCTGTTAAAGGATAATTTACAATGATATTTGGGTTGCTGCTAGGGAGAAAACAAATTGATAGTCTGTTTGCTTTTTCTTTGCCATTGTTAATTGAACATATGTTAAAAAAGGGAAAGAAAAAGCAAACACAATGCCAATTAAAACATTGTTTGAATTTTTTTCTTTTTCGTCTGCGAAGTCTATAGTCTGTTCAAAATAGCACGAATTCTATTTACAACGACTTTTTAAAATAGCAAGTATTCTATACGTATATTTTTTACCAAACTCTAAATTGTTTGAAACTACAGTATTTTTTTCATCAAAAGAAATCCCCTCTTTTTTAAGAAGTTCAAGAGGAGCTAAAAGCATTGTTAATGTTGCTTGAAGGGCGATGGTTCCTATAGCAAAATCTTTAGGTGTTATATTATTTTTTCTTAAAATATTCATTAATTTTGGTTGATTAGAAATAGAAGCTACGAATCCTTCAATACTGTTGTCGTGTTCAATTTCAATATCAGGTTCTTTTTCGGTATCGGATACTTTTGATTCTGATGGTGAATTTTCACACTCTTCTTTATTAATTTGTTCCATTTTTAAAAGCAAATCTTCTGTTAAGGTATAATTTGCAATAATATACGGGAACTCAAATCGATAGTCTGTTTTCTTTTCCTCTGCCATTGTTAGTTGAGTATGTATCACGAAAAGAAAAAGGAGGAACAAACGTAATACGAACTTAAGCATGTTTAAAAGTTATCCTTTCTTCTTCGAATTTCAGCAAAGACTTCTCCGTTTGTTAAGTCAATTAATTTTTAAAGTTAACAGCCACAAATTTTTTCTACAACAGTATATACTCTATACATATGCTTTTTACCAAATTCCAAATTGCTTAAAAATACGGTGTTTTTTTCATCAAATTCAGCCGAGGTAAGTATCAATAACGTTCCCGTAAGCGCATTGCAACCAAGAAAAAAATCTCTAGGCGTGATGTTATTGTTTTTTAAAATATTCATTAATTTTGGCTGATCAGAAATGTAAGTGGTAAATTCTTTAATAGTATTGTTACATGGGATATTAGATGCTTTTAACTCTGGCAGTAAATTTTCATATTCTTTTCCAATTTGTTCCATTTTCAAGAGAAAATCTTCTGTTAAGGTATAATTTGCAATAATATACGGGAACTCAAATCGATAGTCTGTTTTCTTTTCCTCTGCCATTGTTAGTTGAGTATGTATCACGAAAAGAAAAAGGAGGAACAAACGTAATACGAACTTAAGCATGTTTAAAAGTTATCCTTTCTTCTTCGAATTTCAGTAAAGACTTCTTCATCTGTTTCTTCTTCCATTGCGAGGTTTCTTCGCAACACACTATCATCCCATCGGAGAAAGGGATTGGTGGCTTTTTCTTGCCCTAAGGTTACTGGTAAAGTCATAGCGTTTTTTGCACGTAGCAAAGAAACTTCTTCCACTCTTTGACGAAGTTTTTGATTATGTGGATCAAGTGTTAATGCGAAAAGAGCATTAGTTTTGGTATATTCATGACCACAATAAAGAAGTGTCTCATCGGGAAGTTGACGAAGCTTTTTTAAAGAGTTCAGCATTTGAGCAGGTGTTCCTTCGAAAAGGCGTCCACAACCAAGTGAGAAAAGTGTATCTCCAGCAAAGAGCAAACCTTTTTCAGGAAAATAATAAGATAATGCGCCCAAAGTGTGACCAGGTGTTGAAAGAGCTAAAAGTGGGTGAGAACCAAAGAGAAGTTTTTCATCAGGTTGAAGTGTTTGATCAAGATGATGAATCTTTTCTTTTTCTGCTTCTGGTCCGATAATCATAGCGTTGTATACTTGTTTTAATTCTTCCAATGCTTCTACATGGTCGTGATGATGATGAGTTACAAAAATAGTCTGAAGTGTCCAGTTACGGCGTTTTAAGGTGTTATGAATAGCTTCACTTTCAGGTGCATCAATTGCAGCTGTGTAGCCACTTTTTTCATCATGAATGAGTACACCAAAGTTATCTTTTCGACAAATAAACTGTTCAATCAACATGTTTTTCTCCTGAACAGTGTTTGGTAATGAATCTATAAAATAATATATAGTGGTGGATTTTTTTAAGAATCAGATTTGTCCTCTTCTGTGAAAAGTCCTTTTGAATGTTTCAGAATGATAGGCATTTGGGTAAGCATAAAGAGGATTGTTAGGGGCATAACGCCAAATACTTTAAAACTTGTCCAAAAATTATCGCTAAAATTGCGCCAAATGATTTCATTCAAAAGGGCAAGAAAAACGAAAAAGAATGCCCAACGATAGGTAAGTTTTTGCCAGCCTAAATCATCAAGTTTTAATGTAGAATCAAGAGCATAACGTAAAAGTGGTTTTTTAAAAAACATACCACTAAAGAGGATGAGCGCAAATAAGCTATTAATAATTGTTGGTTTCATTTTGATGAAAGTATCATTATGAAGCCAAAGAGTTAAAAATCCAAAGAATAGAACAAAGATTCCTGAAATAAGGGGCATAATAGGAATTTGTCGTGCAAGGATCCATGATAAGCTTAGAGAAATAATAATAGCTATCATAAAAATAGCTGTTGCAGGGAAAATAGGTTTACTAAAATTTTGAAAAAATCCAATGTTTTTTATCAACCATTCGCCCTTATAATTAGCCAGAAAAAAGGCGACTAACGGCCCCATTTCCAAGAAAAATTTTATGGTTGGTGAGAGAGGGGGTTTCTTATTGTTATTCATATTTTTTTCAGAATTATTCTGTGAATTAGAGTTAGATAAAGGCTGTTTCATGTATGTTTTCCTGCGATAGTTTCGGCAAAGTCAGAAGCAGAAAAAGGTTGAAGGTCTTCAATATTTTCTCCTATACCGATAAAATAAACGGGTAATTTATATTTTGCTGCTATAGCGACAAGAATTCCTCCTCGTGCGGTCCCATCCAGCTTTGTCATGACTAAACCATTAACACCAGCAATTTCACGGAAAATTTCCACTTGGTTGAGTGCATTTTGTCCGGTAGTTGCATCAAGCGTTTGAAGGATTGTATGGGGTGCTTGGGGTGTGTGTTTCTTTAAAACACGAATAATTTTTGCTAACTCATCCATCAATTCAGATTTATTTTGTAAACGCCCTGCTGTATCAATAATTAATACATCACTGTTTGCTTTTTTTGCTTTTTCATAAGCATCAAAGGCTAAGCTGGCGGCATCTGCACCCAATTTTGTCGAAATAACAGGAGAATCAGTACGTTTACCCCAAATATGCAATTGCTCAATAGCTGCGGCTCGGAAAGTATCACCAGCTGCAAGCATAACTTTTAATCCCCCTGCTGTTAATTTTGCTGCAAGTTTTCCGATTGTTGTCGTTTTTCCAGTTCCATTTACACCTACCAGCAAAATAACATGAGGTTTATAGCTGAGATCAAGCTCTAATGGAATTGCAACAGGTTCCAGAACTTTTTTGACCTCATCAGCTACAATAGTATGAATATCGTCTGGGGAAAGATCTTTTCCGTAACGACTGGAAGCTAAAGTATTTGTGATGCGTGTCGCCGTTTCTACTCCAAGATCAGCTTGGATAAGGATATCTTCGAGCTCTTGCAATGTATCTTCATCAAGTTTTCTTTTAACAAAGAGGTCGCCAATTGATCCGCTTAGGCGTTGTGAAGAAAGGGATAGACTTTTTTTAAGGCGCTCAAACCACGCTATCCTTTTTTGTTCAACAGAAAGTTCAGATAAAATTTCTTCATTCTTTTTTTCACGGACGTTGTCTGTGACAATAATTTTACCAGAAAGAGGAATTTTATCAGAATGAGATTCTAGAAATGGAGATTTTTCATCATATTTTGTAAGTGTTGACTCTCGATTTTTTGTTTGTTCTTCTTTTTCTGTGTCTATAGAGATTTGGTTATTTTTTGTCCTTTCATTTTTGTCTTTATTTTTTTCCATTACATCGCTTTTATCAGGAATAGAAATCTGTTGTTCCATTTCCTGCTCTTGAGATTTGTTAAAAGAGAATATTTTTTTTATAAAAGATTTCGTCATAAGAATTTTCCTGCTCAAGCAGCGTTTAATTTTGGAAGGATAGCAATCAATTTATCGCCATCATGATCAACGATAAGGGCTTGAACAATTGTTCCTGCTTTTGCACCTTTAACTTGTACAAGAGTATAATCTTCCGTTCGTCCGATTTCATCTTTTTCAACGAGAATTGTTTGTAGACTGTTTTGTAAATGAGCAAGATGCTTTTGGTAAGCCTCCTCACCTGCTTTACGTAATTTTTCAGCACGCATCTTAACTATTTTACGGTTGATTTGTGGCATACGTGCGGCAGGTGTTCCTTCTCTTGGACTAAAGGGGAAGACATGGAGATGGGTTAAATTACAATCTTTGATTAAAATAAGACTGTTTTGAAACATCTCTTCTGTTTCTGTAGGAAAACCAGCAATTAAGTCGGCACCATAAACCATTGTAGGACGTTTGGCACGCAATTCTTGGCAAAATTGAATAGCATGTTCGCGTAAGTGTCGCCGTTTCATCCGTTTTAAAATCATATTATCACCTGCTTGCAAAGATAAATGCAAATGGGGCATGATCCTTGTTTCATAAGCTAAAAGATTGATGAGTTCTTCGTCTGCTTCAATTGAGTCAATAGATGAGAGGCGTAATCGCGCTAAGTCAGGGACATGATGCAAAATTGCTGAAGTTAATTTTCCTAGAGTAGCTTTTCCAGGAAGATCGTGACCATAACTTGTAAGATCAACACCTGTAAGGACCACTTCTTGGATACCCTCACCTACCAGCTTTTTAATTTGTTCTATGACAGCACCCATGGGAACTGAGCGAGATGGTCCTCGTCCATAAGGAATAATGCAAAATGTACAGCGATGATCACATCCATTTTGTACCTGTACAAAAGCGCGGGTGCGCTCTTGCATTGCACTGACCATATGTGGAGCAATTTTTTGTACTTCCATAATGTCATTGATACGCACTTTTTCCGAATGGTTAATACCAAAATCAGGAAGTTGACGATAAGAATGGGCGTGAAGTTTATCTTCGTTTCCTAAAACGAGATCCACTTCTGTCATTGAGGCAAAATTTTGCCCTTCTGTTTGGGCTGCACACCCTGTTACAATGATACGTGCATGAGGATTTTCACGTCGTGCTTTGCGGATAGCTTGTTTTGCTTGTCGTACGGCTTCGGCAGTGACAGCACAGGTATTAAAGATAATAGCACCATCTTTAAGCTGATCTAGCCCTGAAGAAGTACTTTCTTTGCGAATGATTTCCGATTCGTAGCTATTAAGTCGACAACCAAAAGTTACAATTTCTATTGCCATCAGGAGTGATCCTTTTTGTAGCACCCTGTTAGAGGGCTTAAAAAACCACTAAATTGATATTTTATTGGTCCTATCATAATAACGTGATCGTCTTCTCGGTAAAAAATATTAAGTGTTCCTTTTGGTAAGTTTACATCAATATGGCGTTGTGTGAGACCACGACGATAAGCAGCCACTGCACTTGCACAGGCAGCACTCCCACATGCTTGTGTTAATCCTGCTCCTCGCTCCCATGTCCGTAAATTTAGACTTTTCTTTGACGTTATGCAAGCAATGGAAATATTGCACTGTTCGGGAAATAGGGGATCATGTTCAAGTTTCGGCCCATATTTTTCTAATGGAATATGTTGAATATCATTTTCAACAAAAAAGATAGCATGGAGATTGCCAATGGATATGAGACAAGCATCTTTTAGGGGACCAGCCGTAATTTCTACGTGATTGGTATCAACTATTTCACGTGAAACAGGCATCTCTTTTGCATTGAAATTTGGGCATCCCATATCAACAGAAATGAGATTATCGGTTTGATATTTCCCTTCAATAATTCCAGCGGGAGTTTCTAAACGAAATTTTTCACCAAAATTGTGATTTTTAAGCCATGCAACAACACAGCGGGTACCATTGCCACAAGCTTTAGCCATTGATCCGTCGGCATTCCATATTTCTATGCGGAAGTCGGCTTTTTTCTGGGTTGGTGTGTGGATAGCCATGATTTGATCAAAATGCATTTCGGGATCTGCCGACAAAGCGAGGATTGCTTGCGATGTAAGAGTATGAGTGCTTTCACGCATATCAACAACAATAATTTGATTTCCAAGACCGTCCATTTTGCTAAATGGCGTTTTCATGAAACTTCTCTATTTCTAATGATTACTTATAAAGAGATATATGACTGAAAATCTTATAAATTTCTAGTGTTTAGTAAATATAAAATTGGGTACATAAATTATTTCGTTTAAAATAAATGATTTTAACCTATTTTTTTAATTTGTTAATTTATCTTTGTAACTATAACAAATATTCACTTAATTTCTTTGTGAACTTATTTATTGTCGTGGGAGAGAGTACAGATATGTCGTTTTCAAAAATTTCGTTTTTCGTTGCACTATCAACTGTAATGCTTTTAGGGGGATGTTCAACAACACGGTTTGACAGTAATGACGGTAGTAACGCATTAGAAGTTTTTTATCCATCTCAACAAATGACAACATTGGAAGTGTCTGATCTGTCATCTACTTCTTCGTCGATATCTGAGGCAGCAAACGCTTCGATGTATGAGAAGGGAGATTCTCAGAGTGATGGACGAATGGCTAGTCTCGAATTGCCAAGTAATGCTACTGATTTATTTCCTGCAAGTGTTGCTGGTGTATGGAATCTTTCTATGGGGGGTAAAGTTTGCCGGATCGCAACGCCGCAAACAAAGTTTGGACAAGGGTACCGTGCTGGTCCTTTACACTGTCCAGGAATTGCTTCTCAAGTGAGATCGTGGGCTGTTAAAGGAAAAAGATTATATTTTTATAATAACTCTGGACGTGTTATCCTTGCTCTCTACTCTTCAAATGTTGATCATTTTGAGGGACGTACACTTGATGATCATCCCGTTGTTTTAAGTCGTTAAATCATTTTTGATCGTTTATGAAAAACTAAGCTAGACGGACAGATTCGTGAAAAGTATTTATATTTTTCATTGAGAACGGTTTGAAAAAGGTTGTTTGGATGATTCTCGTTTCAACACGTTATAAAGAGCTTGTCTCTAAAGGAGAGGTTTGTTTTGACCCCGCTCAATTAGCTGTAACAGAATATTTTGATCATTTATTAAAAAAAATTGCGGAACAAAACATCTCTCGTCCTTGGACTTGGAAATTTTGCTCTTTCTTTAATAGAATATTTAAAAGAAAAAAACAAAATATTTCTTGTGTTGTAAAACAAGGGGATGAAAAGGGTTCTTTTCAGGGATTATATGTTTTTGGTGAAGTAGGACGGGGCAAAACTATGCTGATGGATTTGTTCTTTTCTTGTTTGCCTAAAGGTCATAAAAAGCGTGCTCATTTTAATGATTTTATGACTGATGTGCATGAGCGTATTAATTTTTATCGTCAAGCATCTGGGGGTAAAAAATTTAAACAAGATAATCCTATTTTAGCTGTTGCTGAAGATCTTGCACGAGAAGCAAAGGTACTTTGTTTTGATGAGTTTAGTGTAACAGATATTGCTGATGCTATGGTGTTGGGGCGGCTTATTTCTGCTTTGTTTGATAAAGGAATTTTCTTTGTTGCGACTTCAAATGTGGCGCCGGATAACCTTTATTGTAACGGTTTAAATCGTGAACTCTTTTTGCCTTTTATTCAAGTTTTGAAAGCATATGTTCGTGTTGTTAATCTTGATGCAAAAACAGATTATCGTCTTGAAAAATCAAATCTACAGCCTGTGTATGTAGCACCTTTAGGAAAAAAAGCAGATGAATGCATGGATCAAGCATGGGCACTTGTATTGCAAGGACATAAGGAGATATCTGATGAGCTTTCTATAAAAGGGCGCCTTATTCCTATTCCGCGCGTTGGTGCAGGATGTGCACGCTTTGATTATGGAGATTTATGTGCAAAGCCTTTGGCAGCGGCTGAGTATTTGGTATTAGGGGAGCGTTATCATACGATTTTTATTGATAATGTACCGGTCATGGATGATACATGTCGCAATGAAACAAAACGGTTTATTTTGCTTATTGATATTCTTTATGAGCGCCACATACGGTTATTTATGTCGGCAGCGGCAGAGGTGGGGGATTTGTATAAAGGGAATGCACAGATTACGGAAACATTTGAATTTCAAAGAACACAGTCACGTCTTTTTGAAATGCAAAGCCACGATTATTTAAAACTTTGGGAAGAACATTTTCTTTTGAAGAAGAAGCATTGATTATACTTTTACCTTTACGTAAACTGTAAAAACAATAACTCTTTGAAATTAAAGAAACGTAATAATTCTGTTGTATTTTTTTTAAATTCACTTTATCGATACATCGTGATAATTTTCTAATAGTTATTTCAGCGGAGGTTTGTTGTTTCTGTAAGGAGAAAAATTTGTAAATTTCATTTCTTTACTCCTTTTTATGATATTGTTTGAATATGGTTGAAGTCAAAAATATTCAGTATAGGGACGCTGATGGGTGTGCGCTGAATTATCTAAAAGTTAGGAAAAAATAAAATGGCACGAAAAAAAATAGCTCTCATTGGTTCAGGTATGATTGGTGGTACTTTAGCACATATTATTGGGCTTAAAGAACTTGGTGATGTTGTTTTATTTGATATTGCGGAAGGTGTGCCACAAGGTAAGGCTCTAGATATCGCCGAATCTTCTCCCGTCGACGGTTTTGATATCAGTTTAAAAGGTGCTAATGCTTATGAAGCAATTGAAGGATCTGATGTTGTTATTGTAACAGCAGGCGTTGCGCGAAAACCTGGTATGAGCCGGGATGATCTTTTGGGCATTAATTTAAAGGTGATGGAACAAGTTGGAGCTGGAATTAAAAAATACGCGTCTTCAGCATTTGTTATTTGTATTACCAATCCCCTTGATGCGATGGTGTGGGCATTGCAGAAATTTTCAGGTCTCCCTACACATAAAGTGGTTGGTATGGCTGGTGTTCTTGATTCAGCACGTTTTCGTCATTTCTTATCTGAGGAATTTAAGGTCTCTGTTAAAGATGTGACAGCGTTTGTTTTAGGAGGGCACGGTGATTCAATGGTTCCTCTCGTGCGTTATTCAACGGTTGGTGGTATTTCTTTGCCTGATCTTGTAAAGATGGGCTGGACGACACAGGAAAGAATTGATCAAATTATCCAGCGTACCCGTGATGGTGGTGCAGAAATTGTTGGTTTGTTAAAAACAGGTTCTGCTTATTATGCACCAGCAGCTTCTGCTGTTTCTATGGCTGAGGCCTATTTAAAGGACACTAAGCGTGTTGTGCCTGTTGCAGCTTATCTTTCAGGAGAATATGGGGTTAATGATACCTACGTTGGTGTTCCTGTTGTAATTGGTGCAGGTGGTGTTGAGCGAGTCATTGAAATTGATCTTGATAAAGAAGAAAGAGATGCTTTTGATCATTCAGTAAATGCAGTTAAAAAGCTTTGTGAAGCTTGTATTGCTCTTGTGCCTAGTCTCAAGTAAATTGAACAAGATTTAATTCATTAAAACTAAGTATTTAGAATATTAAAACTTTAGGATTAATAATGATCCATAAAAGAAAAGGACAAATGCATGAATATCCATGAGTATCAGGCCAAACGTCTGCTTCATGAATATGGAGCACCAATTGCAAATGGTGTCGCTGTTTATTCTATAGAGCAAGCTGAAAAATGGGCGGAAAAATTGCCCGGACCTCTCTATGTGGTTAAAAGTCAGATACACGCTGGTGGTCGTGGTAAGGGTAAGTTTAAAGAACTTGGTCCTGATGCAAAGGGTGGTGTTCGGCTTGCAAAATCTGTTGAAGAAGTTGTTGCAAATGTTCAAGAAATGCTTGGTAAAACTTTGGTAACCAAACAAACGGGTCCAGAGGGTAAGCAGGTCAATCGTCTTTACATTGAGGATGGTGCCGATATTGAAAGGGAGCTTTATCTTTCACTTTTGGTTGATCGTGGCGTTGGTCGAATTGCTTTTGTTGTTTCAACAGAAGGTGGAATGGATATTGAAACGGTTGCTGAAGAGACACCAGAAAAAATATTCACGCTTCCCATTGATGCTGTAGAGGGTGTTACTTCGGTTGATTGTGCAAGACTTTGTGATGCATTGAAACTACAAAGTAGTGCGCGAGAAGATGGTGAAAAGCTTTTTCCGATTCTCTATAAGGCATTTTGTGAAAAAGATATGAGCCTTTTAGAAATCAATCCGCTTATTGTGATGAAAGATGGTCGTTTACGTGTTCTTGATGCAAAAGTTTCTTTTGATAATAATGCTCTATTTCGTCATCCAGATATTTTAGAATTACGCGATCTTTCAGAAGAGGATCCAAAAGAAATTGAAGCATCAAAGCATGATCTTGCTTATGTTGCTCTTGAGGGTACAATTGGCTGCATGGTTAATGGTGCGGGTCTTGCTATGGCAACAATGGATATTATCAAACTCTATGGAGCTGAGCCTGCAAATTTTCTTGACGTTGGTGGTGGAGCGTCAAAAGAAAAGGTGACAGCTGCTTTTAAAATTATTACGGCCGATCCAAATGTTAAGGGCATTTTGGTTAACATTTTTGGTGGTATTATGCGTTGTGATGTCATTGCTGAAGGTGTGGTTGCTGCTGTTCGTGAGGTTGGTTTAAAGGTTCCCTTAGTTGTTCGTCTTGAAGGCACTAATGTTGAGCAGGGTAAAGCAATTATCAATGAAAGTGGTTTGAATGTTATTCCTGCTGATGATTTAGATGATGCTGCTCAAAAAATTGTTGCAGCCGTGAAGGGAGCTTAAGCTATGTCGATTCTTGTGAATAAAGAGACAAAAGTTCTAGTTCAAGGGCTTACAGGAAAAACAGGAACATTTCATACAGAACAGGCGCTTGCTTATCATGGTACGCAAATGGTTGGGGGTGTTAATCCTAAAAAGGGTGGAGAAACATGGGAAGGTTCAAAAGGCGAAACTCTTCCTATCTTTGCTAATGTTGCAGAAGCAAAGGAAAAAACAGGCGCGGATGCTTCTGTTATTTATGTTCCGCCTGCAGGGGCTGCGGCAGCTATTATAGAGGCTATTGAAGCTGAAGTTCGTTTAATTATCTGTATTACGGAAGGTATTCCCGTTATGGATATGGTTAAAGTGAAGGCGCGGTTAGAAAACTCAAAGTCTCGTCTTATTGGTCCTAATTGTCCTGGTATTCTTACACCAAATGAATGTAAAATTGGTATTATGCCTGGTTCTATTTTTAGAAAAGGTTCTGTTGGGGTTGTTTCGAGGTCGGGAACTTTAACTTATGAAGCCGTTTTTCAAACGAGTCAGGAAGGTCTCGGGCAAACAACTGCGATAGGGATTGGTGGCGACCCTGTTAAGGGCACTGAATTTATTGATGTGTTGGAAATGTTTTTAGCGGATGATGAAACTCAGTCTATTGTTATGATTGGGGAGATTGGTGGTTCTGCTGAAGAAGAAGCAGCACAGTTTCTGCAAGATGAAGCAAAAAAAGGTCGTAAAAAACCAGTTGTTGGCTTTATTGCTGGCCGTACAGCTCCTCCAGGACGTACAATGGGACATGCTGGTGCTGTTATTTCTGGTGGTAAAGGTGGAGCAGAAGATAAAATTGCGGCAATGGAATCAGCAGGGATTCGAGTGTCTCCTTCACCATCACAGATAGGTAAGACTTTGATGTCAGTTTTGAAGGGCTAAAAGAAAATTTCATCTGAATAAGAAAAAGTTCTTAGATTCAGGTGAAAAAACTTGAGTATAAAAAGGTAAAATTTTTTTGAATGTTTGAATCATTGCTTGTTTTGTAAGCATTAAAAGGTCGAAAAGAGATATAAGGAGACGGAATAGATGTTCCGGAGAGGTATATGGCAAGGCAGGACGAAATAAATAGCCTTTTTGCACAGACATCATTTCTTTATGGTGGCAATGCGGATTATATAGATCAGCTTTATGCTCAATATGAAAAAGATCCTACCAGTGTTGATTCACAGTGGCGTGCTTTTTTTGAAGGACTTCATGATAATAAAGAAGATGTTCTCAGAAATGCTGAAGGGGCGACATGGCAAAGTGATCATTGGCCAGTAAAGGCAAATGGAGAATTGGTTTCTGCTCTTGATGGTGATTGGTCTTCTCTTGAAAAATATCTTGGTGATAAATTAAAGGAAAAAGCAATAACAGGTGCTGCACAAAAGGGAAAAACTTCCAGTGAGCAAGATGTTATTCGTGCAACACGTGATTCCGTTCATGCAATTATGATGATTCGTGCTTTTCGAGCACGGGGGCATCTTCGGGCAAAGCTTGACCCTCTTCAATTGGCCGAAAAACAAGAAGATTATAAGGAACTTTCTCCAGAAGCTTATGGTTTTACTCCAGCTGATTATGAGCGTCCCATTTTTATTGATAATGTTTTAGGGTTGGAATATGCAACTATTCCACAAATGCTTGAAATTCTCAACCGTACTTATTGTTCAACAATCGGTGTGGAATATATGCATGTTTCTGATCCGGTTCAGAAAGCATGGCTTCAAGAACGCATTGAAGGGCGAGATGAAAAAATTTCTTTCACACAACAAGACAAGAAAGCTATCCTTAATAAGCTTATTCAGGCGGAAGGTTTCGAACAGTTTTTAGACACTAAATATAAAGGTACAAAGCGTTTTGGACTCGATGGTGGTGAAGCGCTGATTCCCGCTCTTGAACAGATTATCAAATGTGGTAGTGCTTTAGGGGTTAGGGAAGTTGTTTTAGGAATGGCACATCGTGGTCGTTTAAATGTTCTTTCACAAGTTCTTGCCAAGCCGCATAGGGCTATTTTTCATGAGTTCAAAGGGGGATCTTATAAGCCTGATGATGTGGAGGGATCCGGTGATGTCAAATATCATTTGGGAACTTCAGCTGATCTTGAATTTGATGGTAAAAAAGTTCATTTATCGCTGTTGGCCAATCCATCTCATCTTGAGATTGTTGATCCGGTTGTTATAGGAAAAGCACGCGCTAAACAAGATCAACTTATGGGACCTGCACATACTGATTTACTCTCATTAAGTGAGCGTTCAAAAGTGATGCCACTGCTTATTCATGGTGATGCTGCTTTTGCAGGACAAGGCGTTATCCAAGAAACTTTTGGTCTTTCAGGTCTTAAAGGTTATCGTGTTGCAGGCTCACTTCATGTGATTATCAATAATCAGATTGGTTTTACAACATCTCCGCGTTTTTCACGTTCTTCGCCTTATCCATCAGATGTTGCAAAAATGATTGATGCACCAATTTTCCATGTGAATGGTGATGATCCTGAGGCAGTTGTTTTTGTTGCAAAAATAGCAACAGAGTTTCGCCAAATTTTCCATAAACCAGTGGTTATTGATATGTTTTGTTATCGCCGTTATGGGCATAATGAAGGTGATGAGCCTTCCTTTACGCAGCCACTTATGTACAAGGCAATTCGTAATCATAAAACAACACTTCAACTTTATAGTGACCAATTGGTAGCAGAAGGGGTGATTTCTCTAGAAGAGATTGAGCAACAAAAAAAATTATGGCGCGATAAGCTTGAAGGTGAATTTGAAGCAAGTGCTTCTTATAAGCCTAATAAGGCTGATTGGCTTGATGGAAGCTGGACGGGACTCAAAGCTTTTAGTAGTTCTGATGAGCAACATTCTAGAACAACCGGTGTTGAATTAAAAATTTTAAAGGAAATTGGTCAAAAAATTGTCGAAATTCCGGCAGATTTTCACGTTCACAAAACCATTCAACGTTTTTTAAATAATCGTGCTAAAATTTTTGAAACCGGTGAGGGTGTTGACTGGGCAACCGCTGAAGCTCTAGCTTTTGGTTCGCTTTGTTTGGAAGGAGCACCGGTTCGTCTTTCCGGTGAGGATGTTGAACGGGGAACTTTTTCGCAACGTCATTCAGTTCTTTATGACCAAGAAAATGAGGCGCGTTATATTCCTTTGAATCATTTACAAAAGGGGCAAGCGCTTTATGAAGTTGTTAATTCTATGCTTTCTGAAGAAGCTGTTCTTGGTTTTGAATATGGATATTCTCTTGCTGAACCACGTGGTTTAACGCTTTGGGAAGCGCAATTTGGTGATTTCTCCAATGGTGCACAGGTCATTTTTGACCAATTTATTTCTTCTGCGGAGCGTAAGTGGCTTCGTATGTCTGGTCTTGTGTGTTTATTGCCTCATGGTTTTGAAGGGCAAGGGCCGGAGCATTCTTCTGCACGTTTAGAACGGTTTCTTCAACTTTGTGCGGAAGATAATATGCAGGTTGCTAATTGTACAACCCCTGCAAATTATTTTCATATTTTGCGTCGACAAATTAAGCGTGATTTCCGTAAGCCATTGATTTTGATGACACCGAAATCACTTTTACGTCATAAGCGAGCTGTTTCTCTTCTCAATGAAATGGGGCCAGAAACAAGTTTCTGTCGTGTTTTGCTTGATGATGCAGAATGTCTCAAAGATTCTGTCATTAAGTTGCAAAAAGATAATAAAATTCGCCGTGTCGTTCTTTGTACTGGTAAGGTTTATTACGACCTTTATGAAGAACGTGAAAAAAAGGGTATTGATGATGTTTACCTCCTTCGTGTTGAACAACTTTATCCTTTCCCTGCTAAAGTTTTGGTGAATGTGTTGTCGCGCTTTTTGCAGGCGGAAGTTTTTTGGTGCCAAGAGGAACCAAAAAACATGGGGGCTTGGTCATTTATTGAGCCTTATTTGGAATGGGTTTTGACGCATATTAATGCGCAATATTCACGTGCTCGTTATGCAGGACGTCCTGCGAGTGCGTCACCGGCCTCTGGGTTAATGGTGAAACACCTTGAACAACTGGCTGCGTTTCTTAAAGACGCGTTAGGTTCTTAATTTATTACTACTCTGATGTATGGAAAAATATTATGACTACTGAAATTCGTGTTCCTACTTTGGGCGAATCGGTTACCGAAGCAACGATTGGCAAATGGTTTAAAAAACTTGGCGAAGCTGTCGCTATGGATGAGCCTTTGGTTGAATTAGAAACTGATAAGGTAACCGTTGAAGTTCCTTCTCCTGTTGCGGGAAAATTATCTGAAATCATTGCAAAAGAAGGCGATACGGTTGAAGTAAATGCTCTTTTAGGAGTGGTGGAAGCTGGAGAAGCTGGTGTCTCCCAATCATCTTCACCTTCTGCTACACTTGTTCCAGCAGCTTCATCTGAATCGGAGAAGCCTGCTTCGAGCAGTACAATGCCTCCTTCTCCTTCAGCAGCAAAATTGATGGCTGAAAATAATGTTGCAAAAAGCGATATTTCAGGTTCTGGAAAACGTGGACAAATTCTTAAAGAAGATGTTCTTGGTGGATTAAAACAAAGTACAAATGCTCCTACACCCTCTTCTTCTGCGACGATTTCTTCGGCAACTCCTGTTCAAGAAACACGTGAAGAGCGGGTTCGTATGACGAAATTGCGTCAAACAATTGCTCGCCGTCTTAAAGATGCACAAAATATAGCAGCAATGTTAACCACATTTAATGAGGTTGATATGTCAGCGGTGATGGATTTGCGCAAGCGTTATAAGGATCTTTTTGAAAAGAAACATGGTGTTAAACTTGGTTTTATGGGTTTTTTTACCAAGGCTGTTTGTCATGCATTAAAAGAACTTCCCGCTGTTAATGCCGAGATTGATGGGACAGATATTGTTTACAAAAACTATGTCAATGTCGGAATTGCTGTTGGAACGGATAAAGGGCTTGTTGTTCCAGTGGTGCGAGATGCAGATCAAATGTCATTGGCAGAGATTGAAAAAGAGATTGGGCGTTTGGGGCGTCTTGCGCGTGATGGAAAATTAGCCGTTTCTGATATGCAGGGCGGAACTTTTACCATTACCAATGGTGGTGTGTATGGATCGTTGATGTCAACACCGATTTTGAATGCACCACAATCTGGTATTTTGGGAATGCATGCGATTAAAGAGCGAGCAATGGTTGTTGAGGGCCAAGTTGTGATCCGCCCCATGATGTATTTAGCGCTTTCTTACGATCACCGTATTGTGGATGGGCAAGAAGCTGTAACTTTCCTTGTACGTGTTAAGGAAAGCTTAGAGGATCCGGAACGCCTTGTTCTTGATTTGTAAAATACAGTTTTCAGGATGAAAGGAGAAACGGATGTCTTATGATGTGGCTGTGATCGGAGCAGGTCCAGGAGGTTATGTAGCAGCAATAAAGGCTGCACAACTGGGGCTTAAAGTAGCGATTATTGAAAAGCGTACAACATTAGGAGGAACATGTCTCAATGTTGGTTGTATTCCTTCTAAAGCATTGTTGCATGCTTCAGAAGTGTTTTCTGAAACCCAGCATGGTTTTGAAACGCTTGGTATTTCTATTGGTAAATCTAAGCTTAATCTTGAACAAATGATGGTTCATAAGAAAGCTGTGGTGACAGCCAATACAAGTGGTGTTTCTTTTTTGATGAAAAAAAATAAAGTTGATACTTTTTTTGGGACAGCCAAAATTTTGAGTGCGGGTCATGTGGAGGTTGTTGCCAGAGATGGTAATAAACAAACAATTGAAACAAAAAATATTATTATTGCTACCGGTTCAGAGAGTTCAGGCATTCCAGGGGTGAATGTTGAAATTGATGAAAAGACTATTGTTTCTTCTACGGGAGCTCTTTCACTTGAAAAAGTACCAGAGCATATGATTGTAGTGGGTGCTGGTGTTATTGGTTCAGAACTTGGATCAGTTTGGAGCCGTTTAGGTGCTAAAGTTACCATTATTGAGTATCTTAATAAAATTTTGGGCTCAATGGATGGTGAAGTTTCACGGCAATTTCAGAAATTAATGGAAAAACAGGGGATAGAATATAAAACGGGAACAAAAGTAACAGCTGTTACACAATCCGGCTCAACTGCTCAGGTGACTTTTGAAGCCGTCAAAGGTGGCGCAGCTGAAACTTTAGAGGCTGATGTTGTGCTTATTGCTACTGGACGTTCTCCGTATACGGAGGGGCTTGGCTTACAAGAGGCTGGTGTTCAGTTAGATGAACGCGGATTTATTGCAATTGATGCTCATTGGCAGACGAATGTTCCAGGAATTTATGCGATTGGTGATGTCGTAAAAGGGCCAATGTTAGCGCATAAAGCAGAGGAAGAAGGCGTTGCTGTGGCAGAAATTTTGGCAGGTCAAAAAGGGCATGTTAATTTTGATGTCATTCCTAGTGTTGTTTATACGCAGCCGGAAATTGCGAGTGTAGGAAGGACAGAAGAAGAGCTAAAAACTGCTGGTATTGAATATAATGTTGGCAAATTTCCTTTTATGGCTAATGGTCGTGCACGTGCAATGCAAAAGAGTGATGGGTTCGTTAAAATCCTTTCTGATAAAAAAACAGATCGGGTATTAGGGGGGCATATTCTTGGATTTGGTGCTGGTGAAATGATCCATGAAATTGCAGTTTTAATGGAATTTGGTGGTTCATCAGAAGATCTGGGGCGTTGTTGCCACGCACATCCTACTTTATCAGAAGCCGTGCGTGAGGCAGCTTTGGCAACATTTGCTAAACCACTTCATATTTAAAAAGCTTTTAAAAAGTACATTTTAAAAGGCATAGGAGGCAGAAAATATTTGTGAAGCATACAACAACATTTTAAAACTTTAAAAAGGAATACAACCAATTATATTGAAATATTCCGTTTGTTGTATGCTTTTCGATAATTACTGTTTTAAAATTCAGTTGTGTAGTTTTTATTGATTATCCTGTTGTGCATTATCGTTTAGAGCGGTGGTGTTTGTTTGGTTTATGTAAAGTTTTACATATGGGGTGGTTTTTTATACTATTATAAAATATTTAGGATAGGGTTCTGAGCCTATTTGCGTGCTTTGTTTTAAGAACACATCTCTCAAAATGCGCAAACCTACTTCACGATGGTGCTCGTGAATGGTATAGCTGTAAAGTTCCTCTTGAAATATATAAAATTCATTCAAATTGTTATAAGACCTATTTGTGCATCATCATCTTTATGTTTAGTAAACGTATACGCTGACGTTATAATGCACTTTTTCAGTTCTCAATATTGCTAAAGCTCTTTATTATTTGAGAGTTTTTATAAGAGAATATTACAGTTTTCAGCGTTATTAATCAAGTTGAAAATGATATTTATTGTTATAAATCAATGTTTTATATATGAAAATGAATCATGTGAAGAGGGAAGCCAAGAGGAATTCGCTCAAAGAAATTTAATTGTTTAATGATTGGAGTGGGTTAAGGATCTTTGTCATTTAAGATAAAGAGGGGAGGGATTGAATATTCTACAAAATACCACTCTTTTTTAAAAGAGCGGTATTTTTATATCTTTTCTTTATCACACTATCTTTTTGATGATAATGACAAGTTATACAGTGTGATTAAATTAGTTTTTGCTTCTCTGTTTTTCTTGATCATTGCTTGTTATGTCTTAGAAAGATGATATGTCTCTTCTTTAAGGTTGTTAAGAAATCGTAATGTTGCCAAAATATAACGAATAGCTAAAATTTTTTTGAAAACCATAATTACATGAGAATATTAAGTTTGTTTTCATTGGGCAGTTTTCTGATAACTTAAAAAATCAAGCATATGCTTTCTATAGGTATAAATTTAAAATTCTAATTTTTTATCCTCTTGTTGTTCTCTTATAAAAGTGGGAAGCCCCATACGATCAAGATATTTAAGGAAAGGGCGGGGTGGTAATTCCTCTACATTGACCATAGTCTTAACATCCCATTCGCCTGTAGCAATGAGAAGGGCTGTAGCAGCGGCTGGTACGCCAGCGGTATAGGAAATGCCTTGTGCTCCAGTTTCATGAAAAGCTTGTTTGTGATCGGCTATATTATAGATAAAAATTTCTCGCAGGTGCCCATCTTTTTCGCCTTTAATAAGATCTCCGATACAGGTTTTTCCTGTGTAGTCTGGGGCGAGAGAGGAAGGGTCGGGTAAGACGGCTTTCACGACTTTCAAGGGCACGACTTCTTGACCTTCTGCCGTTTTAATCGGTTGTTCGGATAAGAGTCCGAGGTTTTTTAGAACCGTAAAAACAGTGATATAACGTTCACCAAATCCCATCCAGAAACGGACATTCTCCACATCGAGATTTTTTGATAATGAATGAATTTCATCATGTCCCGTCATATAGGCTTTTTGTTTTCCAACAACGGGAAGATCCCATTCATGGCTGACTTCAAACATTTTATTGGAAGTCCATTTTTTATTTTGCCATGACCATACTTGTCCTGTAAACTCACGGAAGTTAATTTCTGGATCAAAATTTGTAGCAAACCAACGCCCATGATTTCCGGCATTAATATCAATAATATCAATATCTGTGATTTTATCAAAATAATTATCACGCGCTAATGCTGCGTAAGCATTCACTACACCTGGGTCAAAACCTGCTCCTAAAATAGCGGTTATACCAGCTTTTTCACATTCTTGACGCCGAGGCCATTCATAATTGCCATACCAAGGAGGTGTTTCACAGATTTTCAACGGGTCTTCATGAATCGCTGTATCGATATAAGCGCATTTGGTTTCAATACAAGCTGAAAGAACAGACATATTAAGAAAGGCAGAACCAACATTAATGACAATTTCGCATTTGGTCTTTTGGATGAGCTTTATAGTTTCTTCTACATTCATGGCATTGAGCGAATGGCTTTTGAGAACACCCTGTTCTTTCATTGTGTTTTTTTCTTTAATGGAAGCAATGATGGCTTCACATTTTTTGAGTGTTCGTGAAGCAATGTGAATTTCACCAAAAATATCGTTGTTTTGAGCACATTTGTGTGCAACAACTTGTGCAACACCTCCAGCACCAATAATGAGAACATTTTTTTTCATTGTAGGTTCATCTCCTTTTTAATACTGTTGTATGACGTTTTTATGGTTGATCTTTATGAAAGGCTTTTCTGATAGTCGTTATAGCTGAATTGGCGTTGAAGTGTTAGTGTACCATCGCATTCTTTGAGAACAATAGCAGGCATTGTAACGCCATTAAACCAGTTTTTCTTGACCATTGTATAACCTGCTGCATCCTGAAAAGACAGCCGATCGCCTATTTTAAGAGGTTGTTGAAATTGAAATGTTCCAAAAATATCACCAGCAAGACAAGATTTTCCACAAACCATGATTTCATGGGGACCTTGATTGGGTTCTAATTTGGCATTTTCACGATAAATGAGAAGATCAAGCATATGTGCTTCAATTGAGCTGTCAACGATGGCAAGATTCTTTTCATTATACAATGTGTCAAGAACACTGACTTCTAATGTGGTGCTTTTGGTGATAGCAGCTTCTCCTGGTTCTAGAAAAATAGTAACACCATGGGTTTTAGAAAATTGTTTTAAACGTTTTGCGAAAGATTCTAAAGGATAATTTTCAGCGGTAAAATGGATTCCGCCACCAAGGCTTATCCAGTCAACAGCAGAAAAAAGTTCTGCAAATTTTTCTTCCATGTGATTCAGCATTTGATTAAAAAGATTAAAATCAGCATTTTCGCAATTGTTGTGGATCATTAGGCCATTGATGAGGGGTAGAACTTCTTTTATAGCGCTTTGATTGGTTTCGCCTAAGCGGCTAAAAGGGCGGGAGGGATTGGCAAGATCAAAATTGGATGCGCTGATTCCTGGATTTAACCTCAAACCCCGTTGGATGGTTTTGCTAGCTTTAGAAAAACGTTGAAGTTGTTGGATTGAGTTAAAGATAATTTTGTCTGCATAGCCACAGGCTTCATCAATTTCATGATCGGCCCAAGCAACCGAATAAGCATGTGTTTCTTTGCCAAATTTTTCTCTTCCTAAACGCAGCTCATAAAGGGATGATGATGTGGTTCCATCCATGAACTCAGACATTAAATCAAAAACACTCCATGTGGCAAAACATTTCAAAGCAAGTAAAATTTTAGCTCCAGACATTTCCCGTAAACGAGAAATTGTTTGCATGTTTTTGATGAGTTTCGATTTGTCTATAAGATAGTAGGGGGTTTTTATCATCATTTATTCATTCTTTTTTGAAGGATCTTATTACCAAGATCAACGTTTAGTACAAAGAGTAACAGAATGTCTCAAGAAAAAAGAGTCTTAAGAAAAGAATCTGTTTCTGTCTAGCAAGAGAAAGGCTTTCTGTAATTACTGTTGTTTATTATTTTGAGTTTTGCGTTATGAGTATGAAAAAAAAATTATATTATGCTTTAGCTTTTGTATTGGTTAGCAGTTTTTTCATTATAACAACTACTCTTGTTAATTGGGGGAAAAATAGGAGTTATGCTAAAGCCAAACTGGTTACTCAGACTTCTGTCCAAGATAGTTCGGTGCCTTTGATTTTTACGGGGCGTAGAGAACTTAATGGTTTTAAAGGTTATCGTCATTATCGGCGTGGTTATCGTAAATATAGTGATAATTGGTGGTATCCTGAAGTGGCATTTGTTACATCACGGCACTTAAGCACAAAAGGCGCATCATTAAAAGTTGTACCAGATGCTAAAAAAGTGTTTTTAACGTCTTCTTCGGAAAAATTAGAAAAAAAAGAGCCATGGATGCTTAAACAACATATTGAATCTTGCCGTGCGCGTTATCGCTCTTATAATAAAAATGATAATAGTTTTCAGCCTTTTCACGGGGGGCGTAAACAGTGTTTATCACGCTTTTTTAAAGGATAGAAATTATTAAATAAATTTTTAATTGCTTCTTGTCGTGGGCGTTATTGTTCTTACAATAAAGAGAGAACTTGCGTGGTGCGTAGCATTTTCATGCAAGCGTTTTTTTTGAAAAATTTAAATACTTTTAAGTTTTATTAAATCTTATTATCATTAAGTGTGGAATGGGGGGAGGATATAAGTTTTTGTTTTGTCGATGACAAAATATTAAGGACAGGATGGAGTTGAAAGAATGACAACACGGGAAGCAATGTTGATATTGCTCGTTTTGCTTCCCTTTGGTGGAAGTGCTGTCATTGGCTTTTTTCGCTCGACAGCAAAAAATAATGAAGCATGGTTTGCTGGGATTGTTGCACTTTTCTGTCTTATTTTTACAATAATGCTTTATCCAGAAGTTCGCGAAAACCACATAGTGCGTTTAGATATTTCTTGGCTTTCAGAATGTGGGAGCGATTTGATTCTCCGTATAGATGGTTTGTCGTGGCTTTTTTGCTTGCTCATTACAGGAATTGGGCTGCTTGTTGTCATTTATTCACGTTATTACATGGATCCAGCAGATTCTGTACCGCGATTTTTTTCCTTTTTTTTGGCCTTTATGGGATCAATGACGGGAATAGTCTTATCAGGCAATCTCGTCTTTTTGGTTATTTTTTGGGAACTCACCAGCATTTTTTCTTTTTTGTTGATCGGCTATTGGTACCATAATGCAAGTGCGCGTGAGGGTGCGCGTATGGCTCTAACGATCACAGGTTTTGGCGGTTTTGCTCTTTTTATTGGGGTTTTATTGATTGGGTATATTGTTGGCAGTTTTGATTTGGATAAGGTGCTTCAGTCTGGAGATATGATTCGGTCAAGTTCTCTTTATAGTCCTGTCCTTATTTGTATTTTATTGGGGGGATTAACAAAAAGTGCGCAGTTTCCCTTTCATTTTTGGCTGCCCAATGCGATGGCTGCTCCAACCCCCGTATCGGCTTATTTGCATTCAGCAACCATGGTAAAAGCGGGATTGTTTTTACTTGTTCGTTTATGGCCTGTGCTTTCTGGGACAGAATCTTGGTTTTGGCTAGTTGGCTTTTCAGGACTCTCGACATTGCTTCTTGGTGCTTATTTTTCCATGTTTCAGCAAGACTTGAAAGGACTGCTTGCTTACTCGACTATTAGTCATCTTGGATTGATTACCACGCTTTTAAGCCTTGGTAGTCCACTTGCTTGTGTTGCAGCGATCTTCCATATGGCCAATCATGCTACTTTTAAAGCTTCTTTATTTATGGCTGCTGGTATTATTGATCACGAGACGGGAACACGTGATATGCGTAAATTGTCAGGGCTTTATCGCTCTATGCCTATTACAGCAACTCTCGCTTTAGTTGCAAGTGCAGCGATGGCTGGAGTTCCCTTGTTGAATGGTTTTTTATCGAAAGAGATGTTTTTTGCTGAAGCTGTTGAAACGCATATGGAATCATGGCTCGATTGGATTGCACCTTATGTAGCAACGCTGGCTAGTTTGTTTAGTGTAACCTATTCTATACGCTTTATTCATGGCGTTTTTTTGGGTCCAAAACCTGTCAATTTACCCAAAACTCCCCATGAACCACCGCATTTCATGCGTTTACCAATGGAGCTTTTGGTGTTTATTTGTTTAGCCGTTGGTATTTTTCCTAATTTAACTATAGGACCTATTTTAGATAACGCGGTCGTGTCTGTTTTAGGATCAATGACAATCCCTTATAGTTTAGCCGTTTGGCATGGGTTGAATACTCCATTAGTGATGAGTTTTGTTGCGTTATTAGGAGGCGGATTGCTCTACGCTGTCGGGCACCGTTATTTTTTATACTGTGATGATGGAGCACCTTTTTTTCGTCACTTAAATGGACCGCGTATTTTTGAACGTATTCTCGTGATTATTTCTTGGAAATGGGCACGTGCGGTGGAATCTATTTTATCAACACGCCGTTTGCAGATACAGTTGCACTGGATTTTTTGGGTGTGTTTTGCATTTGTTGGTCTTTTACTTTGGTGCGATGGTTTCATTTCAGCGGGGGCGTTACCGCTTTTTCCAGTTGATATTCCTTTTCTTGCTCTTTGGTTAGTTGGCGGATTATGTGCGCTTTTAGTTGCTTGGCAAGCAAAGTTTCATCGTCTTGCATCACTCATGTTGTCGGGGGGAGCTGGTTTGATGACTTGTGCAACCTTTTTATGGCTTTCTGCTCCTGATTTAGCAATAACACAATTAGTTGTTGAGGTTGTTACAGTCGTCTTATTATTGCTTGGTTTACGGTGGTTGCCTAAACGTTTGCATAATCCTACACCAACGCCTGTTCGTTTTTTCGTGCGCTTGCGTCGTATCCGTGATTTCATCATAGCCCTTGTGGGAGGTGCTGGTGTAGCATGGCTCTCTTTTGCAGTGATGACACGTCCTCAAGGCACGACGATTTCTGATTTTTTTCTCACCAAGGCTTACTCTGATGCTGGTGGTCGCAATGTTGTGAATGTGTTGTTGGTTGATTTCCGTGGTTTTGATACTATGGGAGAAATTGTCGTTTTGGGTGTTGTTTCTCTCACTGTTTTTGCCCTTTTACGGCGGTTTCGTCCTGCCCCTGAAAGTATTGATGCACCTTTTCAACAACGTGTTCAAAAAGCCTTTGATATGGCACAGCCTAATCGAAATGTGGGAGATACAGTTTTGAATTATTTAGCTGTTCCTGCTGTTATTATGGGTTGGCTCTTTCCGATTATTATCGCTTTTGCTGTTTATTTATTCATGCGAGGGCATGATCTGCCAGGAGGTGGATTTGTTGGTGGTATTACTTTGGCGATAGGATTTATTTTACAATATCTTGCACGCGATATTCGGTGGGTGGAAACGCATTTGAGAGTTTTACCTTTGCGTTGGATGGGCTTTGGCTTATTGTTGTCAGTCGTAACGGGGATGGGCTCTTGGTTTTTTGGATATCCTTTTTTAACATCCTTTTTTCGATATATTCATTTTCCGTTAATTGGAAAAGTTCCCATGGCATCTGCTTTTTTGTTTGATTTTGGTGTGCTTTCTCTTGTGTTAGGAGCAACTGTTCTCATTTTAATTGCACTTGCACACCAGTCAATTCGGAGTTACCGAATCGGGAAGAAACCTGTTTTGAAAGAGAAGGAAAATTAATGGAAATTGTTCTTTCTTTAGGTATTGGTATTCTTGTTGGATCAGGAATTTGGCTTATTTTACGTCCACGCACTTTTCAAGTCATTCTTGGTTTGTCTTTGATTTCCTATGGTGTCAATCTTTTTATGTTTTCAATGAGTAGACCGCGTAGTAATGCTGCGCCAATTGTTGATCCTACTGCTGTTATTAATCCAGCTAATTATGTCGATCCTCTCCCTCAAGCTTTAGTTTTAACTGCGATTGTGATTGGTTTTGCAACGACAGCTTTATTTTTAGTTATTCTCTTGGTTTCACGCGGTTTAACGGGTTCAGATCACGTTGATGGACGTGAGGTGCAGTGATGGAAGTAGGGGTGCATCATCTCCTTATTTTGCCTATTCTTTTGCCGTTAATCACTGGAGCTGCTCTACTTTTCTATGATGAACGGCGTTCGAAATTTAAATCATTGATTAGTCTTTTTTCGGCGGGATTGTCGGTCGTTATTGCTGTTTTATTAATTATACGTACTCTTGAAATAGCGCCGGCTTGTGATGTTTATCGGCTTGGCAATTGGCCCTCTTCCTTCGGAATTGTTTTGGTCCTTGATCGTTTAAGCGCCATGATGCTTTTACTTTCAAGCTTGTTGGTGACTAGCGTACTGGTTTTTGCGCGGGCTTATTGGTACAAAGCTGGTTCTCATTTTCAGTCACTGATGCAATTTTTTATGGTGGGGATAAATGGCGCTTTTTTGACCGGTGATTTATTTAATTTATTTGTATTTTTTGAAGTTATGTTAACGGCTTCCTATGGGCTTGCTTTGCATGGTTCTGGTCAGGCACGCGTACGCGCAGGGTTGCATTATGTCGTGGTTAATCTTGTTGCTTCATTACTTTTTTTAGTTGGTACAGCACTCATTTATGGAGTCGCTGGTACTCTTAATATGGCCGATTTGGCTGTTAAAATAAAATATATATCTTCTACAGATATTGTTTTGTTCGAAATAGGTGTTGCACTTCTAGGTATTGCTTTTTTGCTTAAGGCTGGTATGTGGCCGCTTAATTTTTGGTTGGTGCCAACTTATAGTGCAGCAGTAGCGCCTGTTGGAGCTTCTTTTGCGCTTTTGAGCAAGGTGGGTATTTATATTATTTTACGTTTAACGCTGCTGTGGTTTGGTCCTGAAAGTGAATATTTTAACCATTTTGGTCATACCGTTTTGTTTTATGGTGGGTTGGCCACTATGATTTTTGGTTTTATTGGGGTATTGGCGAGTCAAGTTTTAGTGCGTTTGGTAGCTTATAGTGTTCTTGTCTCTTCTGGTACATTGTTGGCAGCAATAGGGATCGGCAATGCAGCACTGACAGCAGGTGCTCTTTTTTATATTGTTTCTTCAACTTTAGCACTGGGAGCTTTTTTTCTTTTGGTAGAGTTGGTTGAACGCTGTCAAGATGTGGCTGCTAATGTTCTGGCTGTCACAATGGAGGTTTATGGTGATGATGAAGAGGAGGAAGAAGATGAAGTTGGCACATATTTCCCTGTAACCTTGGCAATTCTTGGGGCTTGTTTTGGTATTTGTGCCATTTTGATTATTGGATTGCCACCTTTTTCTGGTTTTGTTGCTAAACTTATGATGTTCATGGCAGTTTTAAACCATAGTAGAGAAGATTTTTTTGCCTCTCTTCCGGTTTATCACGATTGGCTTTTTGTGGTTTTTGTTACCCTCTCTGGTTTTGCAGCTTTGATTGCACTGACACGAACGGGGATTCGAACTTTTTGGGTTTCTCTTGAAGGTCGCGTTCCCCGTGTGCAGGTGATAGAATTTGCACCTATTGCTGTTCTTCTTGCTTTGTGTTTTCTTATAACAATTGTAGCCGGTCCTGTTAGTCATTATATGTCTGAAACTGCTAAGACTTTGTATGAACCTCAGAATTATATTGGGAGCGTTTTAACGGATTTTTCTCTCGAAAAGAGGGAGATGAATAAATGAATCGTTTTTGTCCTTCTCCTTTTTTCAGTGGTGTCATTGTCCTTATGTGGCTTATTTTAAATGGTTTTAGTTTAGGGCAATTGCTTTTAGCCATTATAACCGCTTTGTTTTGTGGTTGGATGATACGGCTCCTTGAACCGGAGAAGGTTGCTATTAAAAGTTGGAGTGCGGTTTTTCGTCTTATTTTTCGAGTCTTAATAGATTCTATATCCTCAAATATCTCGGTCGCTTGGTTTGTTTTAACAAAAAGGTCTCGAAAACAGCGATCTGGCTTTATTGTAGTGCCTCTTCTGCTTCATAATCGCACTGCTTTGGCTATTTTAGCGTGCATCCTTTCGGCAACTCCTGGAACGGCTTGGGTTGCCTATAATAGTAAAAAGGGTGAGCTTTTGCTCCATGTCTTAAATTTAAAAAAAGGATATAATTATCAACGATTGATAAAACAACGGTATGAGCAATTACTTTTGGAGATTTTCTTATGAGTATGGTGATCCTTTATTGGGGGCTTTTCTTTTCACAGTTTTTTTTAAGTTTGGCGGTGATCTTCGCATTGTTTCGGTTGATTCGTGGTCCACGGGCACAGGATAGAATTGTTGGTTTGGATGCTCTTTATATAACCACTGTTCTTTTGTTTCTTACATTCGATATCCGTTCAGGAACAACCATTTATTTTGTTGCTGCTCTCATTATTGGGTTGTTGGGGTGTGTATCAAGCATCGCTTTAGCGAAGTTTCTTATGCGGGGGGAGATTATTGAATGAAAGATGACGTATCGCTTGTGGTGGCTATTGCTATCACGGTTTTCTTAATATTAGGGTCTGGATTGACACTGATCGCAACGATAGGTTTGGTGCGTTTTTCCAGTTTTTATCAGCGTTTGCATATGCTTTCAGTATGTACGAGTTGGGGCGTTGGTAGCATTCTTATTTCTTCATTTCTTTATTCAATATTTGTGGACCATTATTTTGTTTTTCATGAAGTGTTGCTGATGTTTTTTTTGTTTTTAACAGCACCGGTAGCTTCTATGTTGCTCTCACATACAGCAGCTTATCGACATCATTCAGAAGAACAGTCAGAAAAACCGCTGGCTCTTTTATTAAACCAGACGGAGGAAAAGTTACCCACGTCAGAAGGAACATCAAGCGATGAGAGCCAGCGCGGTTCTTGAAATGTAAGAACCTTCCTTATTCTATGCTTTTTTCTTCTACACAGTGGATGGGCTTTTCTTCTTTTGGATCATCAATAAGATCGTAAAATATGGCTTCATTTTTAGTTATCCACCAAATGTATTGACCACCTACATATTTTCCTCCAGAAGCGGCAATTACATTAGAACCAATGATGCGCTTACCGTTCCATTTTAAATCAACAAGCGCAATATTGCCAGCATTATGATAAGTTGCCTCAACATGCTCTTTGCTTGTTCCCATATCGCATTGATAGGAGACGGTCTCTGTTGTTGGTTCTGGATCATCTGGTACTTCAATGACTAAAGAACTTGCTAATGCATTAATTGAACCTAGGAGGAACACACTTAAAGTAATGAAAAATTGTTTAGTAAAAGAAATTTTTTTCATAATATTTCCCGTGTTATTTAAAATAATAATGTTGACTCATCTTTACAGAGGATAGGTTTTTTTTCTTCTGGATCCTGAGAAAGGTCATAAAGCATGACTTCTTTGTTCTTCTCCCACCAGATATACTGAGCTCCTGCAAATTTTGCTCCTGTCGCCGCGATGACATTAGCAGCAATGACACGATCACCGTTCCATTTGAAATCAACCAACGAAATATTGTCAGCATTAAGATAGACTGCCTCAACGCGCTCTTTACCTGTTTCAGTATCACACTGGTAGGTAATGGTCTCTGTTTTTGGCTCTGGATTGTCTGGTACCTCAATGATAAAAGAACCAGCTAAGCTATTGTTTGAGCTGAAGATTGATAAACTTAAAGCGGTGAAAAATCCTAAAATATGTAAAGTTTTTTTCATGATGCTTCCCTATATTCCTATATTGCGCACAAAGAATAATTTGATTGATACGATGGTGTCTACGGCAGGATTCGAACCTGCGACCCCAGGATTCATACCACTTCGATTTTCACCGCCAGCTTTTCACGGCTGTTTGTGGTCTGGACTGTCTCTTCACCTTGAAGCTTTTGCTCTTTAGGTGCTGCCCGTTCAGTCTCTACACCTTTCTCTCATTTGAAGAGAGACTTGGCTCGGGATTGGCATATAGTCTCCCATGAAGCTTTCCCCGAATTTGAGCAGATTCACTTTGAGGATTTCTCCTCAAAATGCCCAATTTCTTTAGGAATCCTGTGCTCTATCCTACTGAGCTACGCAGACATCATCATACTTATTCCTTTAATAGAAGTATAAAAACGAATCAATTATATTCAATATGAATTAACGAATTTCTGCTAATTTTTGTTCCAGAAAAGTCAAAACTGCTTCCGGAGAGACATTTTTTGCAATAAATGATTGACCAAGTCCGCGTGTTAAGATGAAGGTCAAATTGTTTTGCGAAACTTTTTTATCTTGAGCAATGAGAGTTATTAAACTTTCAGCATCTGGTAACTTCCCTGGGATATCCTTTAATTGTGTAGGCAAACCTATAGATTTGAAGTGTGCTTCAATGCGTTGTGTAAGTGTGGGGTTTATCAAATTTAGTTGAGCAGAAAATTGATGCGCTAGAATCATTCCAATTGCTACAGCTTCACCGTGAATTAAACGCTTTGATTCATAAGCCGTTGCTGTTTCAAGCATGTGTCCAAATGTATGGCCGAGATTTAAGAGCGCGCGCTCTCCTGTTTCTTGTTCGTCACGTGCTACAATGGCGGTTTTAAATTGGCATGAGCGGACAATGGCTTCTGTTCGCATAGGGCCATTAGAAAAGACTTCTTGTCCATTTTTTTCAAGCCATTCAAAGAAATTAGGCTGGTTAATGAGTCCATATTTGACCATTTCTGCGTAACCAGCACGAAATTCGCGCGGTGGTAGGGTATCAAGAAGACATGTGTCAGCAATAACGCATTGCGGTTGATAAAAAGTACCAATAAGATTTTTACCATATTGGCTATTGATTCCAGTTTTTCCACCAACGGAGGAATCAATTTGTGCAAGAAGCGTTGTGGGCATTTGAATGAAGTTCATACCACGGCGGATTATACTTGCCGCAAATCCTGCTAGATCGCCAATGACACCACCGCCAAAAGCAATAACACAGTCGCCTCTTTCTAAACGCGCAGCAAGAATTTGATCGATGACAACTTGCAGGGTTGAAAATGATTTTGATTGTTCTCCCGCTTCTACAATAATAGGGACAGTATGAATTTTATTTTTTGTTAACTCTGCTTGTAATATCTCCAAATGAAGGGAAGCAACATTTGTATCTGTAACAAGTGCCAAGCGCGTTGGATGAGGATCTTTTTTGTTAAGAGCATGTTTAATCTGTGAAGCAGCTTGGGCAATCAGACTCGGACCAATGATGATATCATAACAGTGTTTGTCCAGTTTAACAGTGACGGTCTTTGTTTGCATGATGATTTTCCCTATTGTTAATTTCTGTGTATAGGTAGTGCTCTACAGATCGTATAACATTTTGTGCTACGGTATGACGGCTTTCTTTATGACTGTTAATTGTTAAGTTTGCCTTTGCATAGATAGGATAACGCTGTTCCATGAGTTTTTGCATGGTTTCTTTAGGATTGGCTGTTTGAAGCAGGGGGCGTGTTGGGTGCTTTGAGACACGTTGCATGAGGATATCAAGATCGACTTTTAGCCATATGGATATACCATTTTGATGAATGGTTTTTCGGATATTTTCGTTTATGTAGGCACCACCACCTGTTGCTAAAACAAGGGGACTTTTTTTCATTAGGTTCAGAATAACACGCTGTTCAAGAGCACGAAATTCTGATTCACCATAAATTTCAAAGAGTTCAGTGATTGTCATTTGCGCAGCTTTTTCAATTTCTTGGTCAGAATCATAAAAGGGTAAACGGAGCATGGTGGCGACGCGTTTTCCGATCACTGATTTGCCTGCTCCCATAAGACCAACAAGGACAAGTGCTTTTTTATCAAGGGACGATAAGAGCTGATTCTTTATTTGTGTTATAGGGACGCGTTTTGGTCGATTGCTTTTCATAACTTTATTTCGGCATTTATCCATCTTAAAGTCAATTCCTGTTAATCTTTGTGAGGCATAATACGAGATAGAATATTTTTGGGTAGGTTATTATCTTATGCCAACATTGACCAGATTTTTGATGATTCTTTTCATTTTGCTTTCTGTTCTTTTCATTATAATGGGTGCTCTTGTGGTTTGGGTTGAACCAGTAACTGTGGATATGTACATCGATGTTCCCTTGGATTCATGGAATCTTTCTACGGAAGCGAATCAATGAAATGAAAAGTGGTGCTGTGATAGATCATTTTCTTGAGATGATGAGCGCGGAGAGAGGAGCTTCACCTCATACGCTTGCGGCTTATCAGCATGATTTGCAGTGGGCACAAGACGAATTGTCTTCACACTCTGTTTCGCTTTTTTCAGCACAAAAAGAAGATTTAATTGCCCTTTTGTCGCTTATGCATACTTTTGGTTTTGCAGCATCGTCACAAGCACGCCGTTTATCGACTTTGCGTCAGTTTTATCAATTCCTTTATGCTGAAGGGTTGAGAGCAGATGATCCCTCTCATGATATTGATGCACCTCGTCAGGGGCGCTCTTTGCCCAAAATCATGAGTGAAGATGCAGTGATAAAATTGCTTGATTTAGCACAGTTAGAAGTCAATCAAGCAGATTATGGGTCTAAGGATTATCTGCGTGCATTGCGTCTTCAGCTATTGAGTGAAATGCTTTATGCAACAGGATTACGTATTAGTGAATTGGTGAGTTTGCCTGTGCAGGCTGTTCGGGGGAAAGCATACAGCATTTTGGTTCGTGGTAAGGGCAAAAAAGAACGAATGGTGCTGTTATCAAAAAAAGCATATCAAGTTCTTTTGCAGTGGTTAAATTTACGTGATCAGGGAAAGGATGTCGCAAGTCCTTATCTTTTTCCTGCGAATTCCGAGACAGGATATATTGCTCGTCAAGTTGTTGCGCGGGAGTTGAAAAATCTCGCTAGAAGAGCAGGAATAGAAAGTAAACACTTTTCTCCCCATGTGTTGCGCCATGCTTTTGCTAGTCATCTTTTGCAAAATGGTGCCGATTTGCGTGCAGTTCAACATTTGTTAGGTCATTCTGATATTGCTACCACTCAGATTTATACCCATGTGTTGGAAGAGGGACTTTATCGTTTAGTTAATGAGCATCATCCACTTGCCGATGAGTAAAAGGCTCGTTAAAGAAAAGGTGATGTTTTTGAAAAAGACTTTATAAAGCAAATTATAAGTGTATAAGTGACACTGAATGAGTTGGTACAAATGTATAATTATCTTGATTTTGAAAAACCAGTTGCTGATCTTGATGGGAAAATTCTTGAATTAAAAAAAATTTCTCAGGAAAAGGGCAGTCTTGATATGAGCGATGAGATTGTTCGTCTTGAAGCGCGATCTCAAACAGCGTTGCGCGATATTTATAAAAAATTATCGCCGTGGCAAAAAACACAAGTGGCTCGTCATCCTGATCGTCCCCATTTTATGGACTATTCTAAACGCCTATTGAGTGATGTTACACCTTTGGCAGGAGATCGCAAGTTTGCTGAAGATGAGGCTATTCAAGCTGGGTTTGCACGTTTTAGGGGAGAAGCAGTTGCTTATATCGGTCAAGAGAAAGGTCACGATACACAAACACGTTTGCGCTATAATTTTGGTTCTGCACGCCCAGAAGGATATCGTAAAGCTGTACGTATTATGGAAATGGCTGACCGCTTTGGTTTGCCACTCCTCACTTTTATTGATACAGCAGGTGCTTATCCTGGGGTAAGCGCTGAAGAACGTGGGCAAGCGGAAGCAATCGCTCAATCAACAGCTGCAACTTTGCGTTTGAAAGTCCCTGTGGTTTCCGTTGTTATTGGAGAAGGCGGTTCTGGAGGGGCGATAGCAATTGCTGCAGCCAACAAAGTTTATATGTTGGAGCACGCGATTTACTCTGTTATTTCACCAGAAGGAGCAGCTTCTATCTTATGGCGTGATCCAGCTCGTGCAAAAGATGCTGCAATGAATATGCGTATTACCGCTCAAGACTTGTATCGCTTAAAGATTATTGATGGCATTATTTCGGAACCTTTAGGGGGGGCGCATCGTGGCAAAGAGATTGTCATTGATGCAACGGGTGATGTTATTTCAGAGGCGTTAAAAGCTATGGCTGGAAAAGATGGTGAAGCTCTTAAACAAGAGCGAAGGGAAAAATACCTTCAAATTGGTCGATCTCTAACATAGGTTATTTTTTGTGAGGGGATTGATTGGAGTTTTATTCGATGACATTTAGAAGATTCCTCGCTGTGTGTGTGTTGTTTTTAATGGGAATATTGACGGCATGTGGGGGAAGATTGCCAGCTTCTATTCGTGCCAAAGTTGAGCAGCCGTTGCCACAAGAAATCCAGAACAGAATGGCTTTATACGATATTGATCCTTATGCACCAATTGTAATGCGATTTTTCAAGGAAGAAAATCTTGCTGAAGTTTGGAAGCAATCTCGTTCAGGGCCTTTTATCTTGGTTGCTCGCTATGGCATTTGCAAATGGTCTGGTAAGCTTGGACCTAAATATAAAGAAGGAGATTTTCAGACACCAGAGGGGTTTTACACTATTAGCGCAAACCAAATGAATCCTTATTCAAAATATTATCTTTCTTTTAATATAGGATTTCCTAACCTTTATGATCAGGAAAATGGTCGTACAGGAAGCAATCTTATGGTGCATGGTTCTTGCTTTTCCGCAGGTTGTTATTCTATGAGTGATAAGAACATGGCTCAGATTTATGCGTTTGCACGGGATGCTTTTAAAGGAGGACAAAGAGAGTTTCAGTTGCAGGCTTTTCCTTTCCGCATGACCGAGGATAATATGTTACGTCATAGCAGTGATCCTCATTATCAATTCTGGGTTATGCTTAAGAAAGGTTATGATTTTTTTGAAAAAAATCGTCAGCCTCCAACTGTTGAAGTTTATGGAAAACGTTACGTTTTTAATCGCGATATTGATAAAACTTCAGTTTCTCTAATACAGTGAGTGTTATTGTATCCTGCTGCACCGTACTATTACTTATAAATGGCGATACAGGATATGAAAAAACTTTACGCATAAGGTGTCTAAGTGGGTAGTCAATCTTTTAAAGTGCAGAGTTTTTTCATAGAGCTTTGCGTAAGTAAATTAGATGAAGTGGAAAGCCAGGAGGAATTTTCTCAAAGAAGTTGGATTGTTTGCACATCGGTAGTGGTGTTAATCGTCGTTTTTAATAAAGAGTAAGTTAACATAAAATGCGCCTCTCTTTTTATTTCTTTCAAAGAGTTTTATTCTTTCATGCTGTAAAATATTGTCTTATCATGCTGTTATATAAGATACATTCACATATTTTAAAATCCGATATTGCCTCTGTCTGATTTTTGTTTTTTGCCTCAACAGGGATTTTGATTTCAATTAGCTGGAGTAAATATAGAGTTGAGCAGAATATTTTAGAACCAAGAATTTGTCCAATCGGTTTGTGAAATGAATCACATGAAGTGGTTTGCAGATGAAGCGCATTTAGAGAGAAAACAATCTGATTACAGATTGATGGATATTAAATTTTTCATCATAACAATTTGATTTATAATAATTTATCATTTTGCAATTTGAGTTGAGGGACTCAATATCATCAGATTCTTTTATCTTAAAATCTGTTTATGATGAATTAATCGAAACCATTTTTTGCACGTCATAAAATTGAATTGGCATGTGAATAAAACTCTTAAAGAAAGGAGTACAGATATTTCTCATGAGTACTCTAAAGTACCAAGGTTTTCCAAAGCATTTTCAACTGGCAAGAGCATGAGGCTACCAGCTTGCATATTTATGGAGTAAAGATGGAGAATGGGGCTTATACATTTTATGGAGAATTTTGTATTATATTATTTGTAGGTAGCGTTTTGAAATAGGGATGATGCGTATTGAGAGACGGTTTTTTTAACGAATGCGTGAGTTCGCGATACAATGATGTTCTATTTTGTGTGAGGGTGACTATTTTACAGATAAGGGTAATATGTTAGCGTTGGAGTGTTTTTATACGTGGTCATTTTGCATCATGCGGTTTTGTAAGAGAGCTAAAAAGTTTCAATTGTGGTAGTCTATGGGAATTTTGCCGTCCAGTGAAAAGGTACGGATAATTTTATAGGAGACATTATTGTGTAGAAAGCATTGTTAAAAATGTGTATTTTCTTATTTTTTATTCCATTATGTGAATAAACTTGAATAGGAGTGTTTATAAATTTATAACATATTGATTTATAAGGATACTTTAGTGTTATTCAACTTGAATTAGAATCTTGGATACCGTAGGATTCTCCCGTTTCAAAGTTTCTCCATGTTGAATCAATTAAAACCATTTGCTTGCGCATTACAAACGGGGATAGCCGTGTGGGTAAAGCTGTGTAAGAAAAGACTAAAATGCTTTTTACGAACCGTTTCAAGTGCCAAGAGCTTTTGTTTCAACATTGGGGATTAGCAAAGTGTGTGATGATGCCGGTTTGCTCCTTTAAAAGCATAAAGATGGTGGTGCCAATGAATTTAATGGTGTATCATTGAAGGGGGGAAAAAATTAAAATTTTATTCCTGGAATGACTAGAGGATTTTCTAAGAGAGCTGTTTTGTCTGCAGTATCTATTGCTGGTTTATTAAAGAAAGCATTGAGGAGCTTTTGTATTGCTTCTTTTTCAACACCATCGGCAATGATGACAAAACGTGTTTGTTTTATTCCTTTTGGCCATTCTGACAATCTTATGGGAGGATGAAAAAATGTTTGTACGCCATGTAATATAAGTGGGCGATAAGGGTCATCACGCAATGCGATAATTGCTTTAATACGTAATAATTTTGTACCATAACGCTCTTGTAGGATATCTAAAAAAGCTTCAATTGTGGCGTAATCAACAGGACCCTCACAGTTGAGTGAAAAGGTACGAATGGTTTTATGGGGGGTATTCGTAAGATTTTGTTTAAGTTTTGTATTTTCTACTTTTTCATCCCATAATGTGTTATTTATTAATAGCTTTGAACAGAAATCTTCAGAATGGGCGTCAATGATTTGTGCTGTAGGATTAATCGTTTTAAGTGTGTTAAGGAGCGTATCTGAAAGCGTTTGTTGAGCCATAAGGTCTGTTTTGGTGAGAATAATTTTATCAGCAAATATTAATTGTTTATATATTTCAGGATAGCGCTCACATATGGAAAGTGTGCTTAATGTATCGAATGTTGCAAGAACAGCATTTATAGACAATGTTTGAATAAACAACGGGTGGCTTAAAAGTATTTGTAAAATAGGGGCGGGATCAGCCATCCCTGTGGTTTCAATGATAATATGATGGAGTTGTTTGATCTGTCCTGTCTGAACGCGATTTATTAAATCAATTAATGTATCGATGAGATCACTGCGTAAATTGCAGCATAAGCAACCATTGGCAAGCTCAATAATTCCTTCTGTCGTTTTTTCAACCAGAAGGTGGTCAATACTGATTTCACCGAATTCATTGATGATAATAGCGCATTCTGTTAAAAGAGGGTCTTGTAACATACGGTTGAGCAAAGTTGTTTTGCCAGAGCCTAAAAAACCAGTAATAAGCGTGAGAGGGATGCGCTTTATTTTCATGTTAATCATCAATCATGGTTTCATTTAAAAAAACATATCTTAGTACGTCTAACAAATTTATAATGGTATCCGCGAGGGATATAATGGTCAATCTCCTATGAAATCCATTGTATCACTATCTTTACGCTTATAAAGTTAAGTGCACGTGGGTATATCATACACTTTTTAGCGTCAATGTTGTGATAATTCTTGGTTCTTGAAAGGACTTATAGGAAGAATTTTTATTCTTTGTTTTAATTATTTTATCTACATGTTCATCCACCTTGTGGCGCGCAAGAGACTGGTTTTTATTGATTCAACAAATACAGATTTGAAATGAGAGAATCTTACATACTTGTGATTCTGACATAAGGTACAAAATAATTAATTTATCATTATAAATCAAAGTATTATAACTAATTGTAAGGTTATGATTTATGGTTTTTTATAGAATGGTTTGCGTGCCTTTTATACGGAATATAGGGTTTTCTTAGTGGTTTTACTGTCATTTTAGGTGTTTGTGGCGTACGAATGAGGTGTACTGATAAAGGATGAGAAAAAGAAGGTGGAGCAGTGATAAAAGGAGAAGTGAGAATAATATTTCCTTGATCATCATATGAATTTGCATGCATTTTTATGGCTTCAGGTGTGCATGTTTGTTGTCTCATATTGTTGGCTTGTGTTATATTTCTCCCATAAGGTTTTAATGTTGCTAGTGTTAATTGGGGGCTTCCTTGATGCAAAAATCCTGTTTCAAGAAGTTGTGCAGCTTTTTCTTCTCTTTCACTTATGTTGTTAGCACCCAGAATGACAGCAATAATTGTACGTTTATTACGGGTGGCTGAGGCAACAAGATTAAAACCAGAGGCACAAATAAAGCCTGTTTTCATACCGTCTATTCCATAAAAACGGCCAATGAGGTTGTTTGAGTTATGCTGGATTTTTCGATTATTACCAAAATCAATGGCTGGAATAGAAAAATAATGAGCATATTGTGGAAATTCTCGACGTATCTGAACGGCTAAAAGAGCAATATCGCGTGCCGTGGAGTAGTTTTGAGAGTCTGGTAAACCACTTGCGTTCGCAAAATGCGTTCCAAACATGCCTAAACGTTTAGCTTCGCTATTCATTTTACGTACAAAATTTTTCTGTGAACCTGCAACAGCTTCACTCATGGCAATGGCTAAATCATTGGCAGATTTAACCATGGTGATACTTAAAGCTGTATCAAGTGTGAGTACGGAACCAGCTTTATAGCCTGAACGATATGAAGGAGCTTTTACGGCGTATTCGCTGATGGTGATATGTTTGTCTGGTGAAATTTCTCCTCGGCTCATGGCACGAAAAATAACATAAGCGGTCATTAATTTTGTCAAGGAAGCAGGATACCAACGCTCAAAAGCTTGATTATGTTTTAAGATATGCCCCGTTGTAACATCAACAGAAATAAAAGGCTGCGCTAGAGCAACAGCGCTCGATAAACTCAAAATCACAGAAAAAAATAAATTATAGAAGAGACGTTGCATTAATTTAAATCTAGTTCCTTCTTATTCGTTATTTAGAATTGTTTTAATGTAGCACACAAAGCTTTTAAGTCTAGGTTAGGGAGGAAAGATGGTTAATTGCTGTATTCGTTGTGTCTCGGAGATAAAAACCAATACTCATTTTTATTTTCCCCTTGAATTTGTTTTGATGGCTTAAGTATCTCAAGAAATACTTTTTAAATAATGAAGATTGCACAAGATTTCAGGTTCTTGGGGGATTGATGTTTCTCAGGAAGGAACGAATCGGCATAATCATACATTTTTCTTGTCCTCCTGGTAGGATAGCCCTCGGCACTTGAGATTAAGACGGTTCGTAAAAAGCATTTTAATCTTTTCTTGTATCGTTTTATTCACACAGATATCCTCGCTTGTAATGTGCAAGCAAACGATTCTAATTAATTCAAAATGGAATAGATTTGAAATGAGAGAATATTAAGGTATTCAGGGTTCTCATTCAAGTTGAATAAAGATAAAATATCCTTATAAATCAATATGATGTATGTTTTTAAACGATTTTAAAGAGAGAAAGAATTCTTTCTCAAAAAAATTCACACATCAATCATTTCTTGTAATGTACATGTGTTTTATAATTTTGAATTAGAAAGTTTGAAGTATCTTTCTTATATTTTTGTTCCATATACTCTGCTCAATATACCAATATACAAAGTGATGCATTATTCTGATCAATCAGCACATTGTTTCATGATGAATGATTTAGTTTTTGAAGTTTCTGAACAGCGTATGGTGGCATAGGAGGAGGGGTAGGATCTTGAGCTGCTAAGAGAAGCAGTTCATCACACGCTTTTTCAGTTTTTTGGACAAGTTGATCTAGAAAATCACGTTTGCTTAAACCAGCTTCTATCGGGGGAAGAATACGGACACGAATTGTTCCGGGATAGCGGCGAAAATTATTGCGTGGCCAATATAAACCCGCATTGTGTGCAATAGGCACAACTTGAAGCCCTAATTCATTATAGAGCGCGACAATTCCTGACTTATAATCTGGTTCTTGACCGGGTTGTCGGCGTGTTCCTTCGGGAAAAATCAAGATTTGGCGCCCTTGTTTTACTTTCTCTTTTGCTTTTTGTATAACCATTTTTAAGGCTTTGATGGGCGTTGTGCGGTTAATGGGGATAATTTGTGTTTTTGCCATATACCAGCCAAACAATGGAATCCACATCAATTCACGTTTTAAAATGAGAGTGGGGTCATCAAAATAGGGAACAAGACTGAAAGTTTCCCAAGCCGATTGATGCTTTGGAGCAATGATATAGGGTCCTTTGGGAAGATTTTCTAATCCTTCAATCTCATAACTTGTGCCTGCGATGTATTTTTGCAAAAAGAGTGTAACGCGCGCCCATGTTTTAGGGACAATCCATGCCTTTTTGCGGGGCATTAAAAAATAAACGGGAGCGTAAAGAATCATTTGTATGAGAGTTGTTGTATAAAAAGCGAACGTAAAAAGAATAGAACGAAGGATAAGCACTACATTTTCCATTTTATATCTATAAGAAGACTTCATATATAATATAACTCACATGAGAAAACATCTTCTTTATGTTTTTTCAAACATCTATTTTTTCGGTAACTTATTTTCCGATATTTAAAAACAGAAGGAAAGAGGTTGATGGAATTACAAAAAGATAAACTTTTTATTCCACGGATTTTATCTATTGCGGGAACAGATCCTTCTGGTGGCGCTGGAATGCAGGCGGATTTGAAGGTTTTTTCAGCTATGAAAACTTATGGTATGAGTGTGGTTACAGCTGTTGTTGCACAAAATACTCAAGGTGTGCGTTCTTTTCAGGCATTAGATGCTTCTTTTGTTGCAGATCAAATTGATTCTGTTTTTGAGGATATCCATGTTGATGCCGTTAAAATTGGTATGGTTGCAAATGCTCAGATTGCACAGGTTATTGCACAACGTCTTGCTTATCATAAAGCGCGTTTCATTGTTTTTGATCCGGTTATGGTTGCAAAAAGTGGTGATGTTCTTTTAAAGTCTGATGCAATTGAAATTATGCGTGACGTTCTTGTGCCGATGTCAACTTTGATCACGCCAAATTTGCCTGAAGCTGCACTGTTATTGGGAGGTGAAGTGCAATGGTCTTTAGAGACTATGTATCAATATGCTCCACGACTTTTGGCGCTAGGGTGTCATGCAGTTTTGTTAAAAGGGGGACATTTGAATACGCTTAGCAGAAATAGTACAGAAAATTACGATTGTTCTAGTCCAGATCTTTATTGTGATTGTGAAAACCTTTTTATGCTTGAAGCTTCTCGTCTTTCAACCACTCATGATCATGGGACAGGGTGTACCATTTCTGCCGCTATTGCAGCTCTGTTACCTACCCAACCCTTGGATTGCGCTGTTAAACAAGCAAAAGATTATTTGCATGGCGCTTTAACTGCCTCAAATGCTTTAAAAGTAGGGAAAGGGCGAGGGCCGCTTCATCATTTTTATGCATTATGGAAAGATTAATACAACAATTGATTGTGAAAAATCTTCACTCTATGAATTTGTTTCGTCATTATATGCTGTTTTGGATTTATGACTGGTAAGTGTTAGTGCATTGTAGTTTAACAGTTATTTCGTATTAAGAAGGATGAGAAAAAAATGTTATAATTTGTTTCTTTTATATATTTTTTAAGATTAATGTATCCTGTTTCAGAGGCAATTTTGAGTATAAAAAAGAGAGCAAGGAATTGTAAAATCAGGATTTGATAGAAAAAAGGGTAGGGGGAAAGGCCTTTTACAAGGCGATATTGAAACTGGCTGATCCCACTATATTTGCTGTTTATTATATTGGTTGCAAAACAGGATGAGCCAAAATCGTTATCAAAATTATTGAATATATCTAACATTTACAGAGTTTTTGTCGGCATGGGTAGGGTTTTCTAAATGGTAATTGATACGTCCTGATGGAATTATCAATGATTTTTCAGGCGATGTGGTGAATTTTTTCGGATATTACAACGTCATTATCCTCTTTTTATGGAACTGCTTTATGAAATTGCTGACATTTCAGATGAGCAGCTGTGAGGAGTTTCAACATTTAATACAGCAAGATCTAGAAACTTTCACGGATTTAGAGCGGGTTTTAAGGTTTTTATATTTATAGTGATTAAGTTTTAGCGAGAAAGTAGTTGATCGCTCAATCGGAGTTTCAATAGATCTGTAGCGTGTGGTTTAATCTTTTCAAACTTGAATTTTTATTCTGTCATTTAACGGATTTCATCATTAAGTATTTAAAACGATCTGATTTTATTGTGCGCTATGACTGTTCAACACCTTATTTTACGTTGATTGAAGTTATGTTCCTCATGTAAAATAGTATGCTTCAAGTAGAATGCACTTACATTGTTAATTCACATGTTTATTTTAAAGAGATTTCTCTCAAGGTGTGTCACATCCATCATTTATAATAACGTCCGTGAATGCTCTAAAGCTCCTATGAAGTGTATAAAGCTATTATGCTTCCCATTTTTATGTTTTTAAGGTGAAAGGGGTACCCCCTATACTATTTTTAGCTCCCAATGTTGCGATAAGCTTTGGTATTTTAGAGCGTTTATAAGAAGAACTTTTATTCCTTTCTTCAAGTGAATTTCATTGATACATCAATTCCGCTTGTGATGTGTAAGCAGATGATTGTGAGTGATTTAATATATAGAGATTTGAAATGAGATAATCCTATGATATTTGAGATGATTGCTCAATATGAATAATAATAAATTACCTTTATGAATCAAATTATTGATTTATTTTCGTGTTGAAGATTATTCTGGATAAGAATTTGTTCAAGCAAGAGGGTTATCGAAGGATGTCTACGCTGTTTGCACAAGTACAAGGGAAAATTTCTTTTGTCATTTCAAATGATGTGCCAGAAATCTCAAAAACTTAATTTATTCAAATAGTAGGTGAAAACAGTTTATTTCGTGTAAAAATAATACAATTAGCGTGAGATATTTCTCATTATCAACTGTGATATAAAAAAGAAACAATATACATAAAGGACCTTTAAAAGGGTTTTGAAGCTCCTTTGGTTATTGTATAAAGCGAAGATTTTTTCTATTAATTAACTAACAGACTAACCATCTAACAAACTATGATATAACTGTAGTTTTAAATATTTGCTTTTTCGAGTTTTTTATAATTATCAGTAACAGACAGTAAATTATCAATCATATCAAATAAAATTTTCACTTGTTCAACTTAGATCTTTTATAGATATCTTTTTTAAGACAATGATCCTGAAAATCATAAAAGTAAGAAAAATTGAGTGAGTCATTTGAAACAATTATATCTGTAATAACTTTTTTAGCTTTTCATTATCAGTATTAAAGGAGATTGGCTAAACTTTCTTGGTTGTATAGATTGGTTTTCTGTATTTGAGTTTTGCTGAAAATAATAAGTTCGCTTATCGATGAAAAGAATTCATCGCTCAATGATCATGTGTTTATTGGAATAAACTTTAAATTCACCAAAGTTTATAAAACCCAATTTTTTATAAATGCCAATTCCCTCGTGAGATGCTTGCATATCAATAACATGGCATTTCTTTCTTTTTAAATGCTTAATAGCAATTTTTGTCATGAATGTCCCAACACCTCTTTTCTGAAAATCTGGATTGGTGACAATATCATACACTCCACCAACTCCATCGGCTTTAATACAAAAACATATTGCTACAGGATTGTTATTTATATAACCAACGAACATCTCTACATCAGAGTCTTTTTTATAACAACGGCCTATTGTTTCATAAAATATAACCGCTTCTTCATCAAAAGGCTCGAATACTGATGCCATAACATTTCTGTAATCTCTAAAATCTTGAAGAGATTCAACTTCCTTGATTTTGAAGTTATCCGGCATAGAAGTAACATGTGAGTCTATATTTTGTGCTAAAGCTGCCATTCCTACCTCTGTTTCAACAAGCTCTAAACCAATAGATTAAGAGAACTTCATCAACTTTATAATGAGACGAATGAGGTCCAACCCACCAAGCTAAAGGTAGTTTTTGTGCATTAAAGGAATGGATTATGGATTTTGCTTGGTTTGTAGGTATAGTTTTTTGTAAACTTTTAGCAGAGACAATATTGAATGTGTCTGAAGCAAATGTTGAATTAACAGAAGATACTCCATTTGGAAAATCAACAACCTTCATTTTAGGGCATAATTTCGGTAAAAAACGTACCTTTGAAAAAAAGTTATTCTCTAACGATAAGTCAATTTTTGATTTGTTTAATATTTGCTCTCTTTGTAATTGCTCATCATTTTTTAATACTGGGGCTGTAAAAAATCCGTTAGCTCAAAAGTAATCCCAAATTCTTTTACATAAGCTTCTATAATCTGCAAAGCCGCAAAAGATCTGCTGCCAATAGTGAAAAAATTATTCTCGGGATGGCAAGAAATAAAGTTATTGTTGCTAGGCAGCGTCATGAACCAATGGGAATTGTTCATTTCGCTTTTCAAGCTTATTTTACACGGCTTTAACGACTTAACAGACAACAGCAACCTTCCAGAAAAAATCCGTCTAAGTTAAAAATTGTTATCTGATAATCTAAGACACCAAACCAATAGATGCTTCATAAGAAATTATGAATCTTAAAAAAACTTTGAAAAAATAAATTTGTAAAAAAAACTAGTGGCAAGCTACAGCTCCACGCAAGAACGAATAAATACAAAATTCAATGGAGCGGGCGATGGGATTCGAACCCACGACCCCAACCTTGGCAAGGTTGTGCTCTACCCCTGAGCTACACCCGCTTACCGATTCGATATATATCTTGCCTGTATGGCGTAGGCTTCTACGAATTGCAACAAAAAAATATCATTTTAGTTTGATTTATTTTGTCCATGTTTTAATAAAATGAAATAAAGATTGATTTTATAAGATTCTTCAGTAATAGATTATTCCTTTTTTAATTTTGCATAGAGAGGGGTGGAATATAATGTTGAAGAGAATAAATATATTGGGGATTATCATTGCAGCTGTTTTTATGATGAACAGTGTTGCAAAAGCGGATGACCAAGTTAAACACATTAAAGTTGCATTAACACAAATTATGGTCCATCCTGCTGCGGATGCTGTTCGTAAAGGTGTGGAAGATGTTCTTGCAGAAAATGGTTATAAGCAAGGTGAAAATTTTCAACTCACTTTTTTATCAGCGCAAGGCAATATTTCAACAGCAACGCAAATTGCGCGTAAATTTGTCGGTGATAAACCTGATGTTATTGTAGCGATTACCACGCCCTCAGCACAAACAATGCTTGCGGCAACAAAAACAATACCTATCGTTTTTGCGGCGATTTCTGATCCTATCGGAGCTAAAATCGTTTCTTCCCTTACCAAACCTGGCGGTAATATGACGGGGAGTTCTGATCGTATAGATGTTGCAGAAAGTGTTAAACTTTTACAAGAAGTAAAACCAGATTTGAAAAAAATTGGTTATCTCTATAATGCTTCTGAAGCAAATTCAGTTTCAACACTTAAGGTGTTAAAAGATGCGGCAAAAAAAGTTGGAATTGAAATCATTCCTTCATCAGCACCAAAACCTTCAGATGTTCAGGCGGCAACACGGGCTTTAATCGGTAAGGTAGATATCATTTTTATTCCCGCTGATAATACTGTTCTTTCTGTTTTAGAGGGTGCAGTAAAGGTCTCGCAGGAAGCAAATGTTCCTGTATTTACTGTTGATGCTAATTCTATTGGGCGCGGTCCCTTTATGACGCAAGGTGTGAATTTCTATGATGTAGGGGCTGATGCTGGGAAGTTGGTTGTGCGTATTCTAAAGGGTGAAAAGCCTGGTGATATTGATATTGTGCAGGCGGCTAATAATGACATTCGAATTGATATGAAAGCAGCAGAAAAAGCGGGGATTGTTATTCCGCAGGCAGTTATTGATCGCGCGACAAAAGTGATTCAATGACTTTCATTGATAGGATGTTGATACAATAAAATACGTTAAGTTTTCATGGGGATTGTCGTTACATGAATATATTTGCGTTTTCTGGCGCTGTGGAATTAGGTCTTATTTATGCTTTTGTGGCTATAGGGGTTTATCTCTCTTTTCGCGTTTTGGACTTTCCTGATTTAACAGTTGATGGTTCATTTCTTCTTGGGTCTTGTGTCTGTGGTGTCTTGATTCTTTTAGGTTTTAATGCATGGGCAGCTATGGCATGTGCTTTTTGTGCAGGCATGGTAGCTGGTTTATTAACAGCTATGTTGAATTTGCGTTTTGGTATTTTGAATCTTTTGGCTTCCATTTTAACAATGTCAGCACTCTATACGGTTAATCTTCGTATTATGGGAATTATGGGAGGATCTAATGTTAATTTAGCGCTTGCTGATACGGCGTTAACGCCCTTTTATAATCTGTTTGGTTTGTCTGATATTTTTGTGCGTCCTCTTTTCATTGGGACTGTATTGCTGGTTGTAGCGTTTTTGATTTGGCGTTTTTTGGAAAGCGAAATAGGTCTTGCTATGCGTGCAATGGGAGCTAATCCACGGATGGCTACAGCTCAAGGGGTCCATACGTCGGCGTTAATTTATTTTGGTATGGGGCTTTCAAATGCCTGTGTTGCACTTGGTGGTTCTCTTTATATTCAAACTGCGATTGCAACGGATATTACCGGTGGAATTGGAACAATTGTTTTTGGGTTGGCAGCTGTGATTATCGGTGAAACTTTATTTCGTACGCGTAATATTTTTTGGATTATAATCAGTTGTATTGTGGGATCTGTGCTTTATCGTGTGGCGGTACAATTTGCATTTGAAGCAAATGGAATTGGTATTGATACGTCGACAGATCTTCAGTTGATTACTTCATTGTTGGTTATTTTAACCCTTATTGTGCCACGCTATTGGAGGAGGCGTAAACGTGATTGAGTTTTCTCATGTTGGGGTTACATTTAAACCTCAAACACCTTTGGAAAAACAGGCTTTGATTGATATTAACCTTAAAATCGATCAGGGTAGTTTTGTTACGGTTATTGGTTCAAATGGCGCTGGTAAATCAACCTTGCTCAGTGTTTTAGCGGGTGCAACGCTTCCCTCAACAGGGAAAGTGGTTATCAATGGGCAAAATGTTTCTAGGCAATCAGTTAGTGAACGCGCTGGAAAGGTTGCTTGTGTTTTTCAAGATTCTTTGATAGGCAGTTGTGGTTCTTTAACAATTGAAGAAAATTTGGCTCTTGCTGCTCTTCGAGGAAGTCGTCGTGGTTTGCGTTCGGCTTTAAACCATGAGAAACGGCAATTTTTTCGAGAAAAAATTGCTCAATTAGGCATTGGTCTTGAAGCATATATTCATAATCCTATGGACAGTTTATCAGGTGGGCAACGCCAAGCTGTTTGCCTTGTGATGGCAACATTAGCTCATGCGGATGTTTTATTGCTTGATGAACATACCTCAGCGCTTGATCCTGGAATGGCTGATTTTGTGATGCGGTTGACTGAAAAAATTGTTGAAGAGAAAAAATTAACGACTATCATGGTGACTCATTCTATGCGCCAGGCTCTTGATTATGGTGATCGCACCTTGATGTTGCATGGTGGAAAAGTGATTTTGGATGTCTGTCATGAAGAGCGTAAGGGCTTGGATGTCAATGACTTAATTGGCATGTTTCAGAAAGTTCGCGGGGAAGTTCTTGATGATGATGAACTGTTAATGGATTAATAATGTGGCTCAGAAAAAAGCACATGAAGTTGATCAGTTTTTAACGCGTTTTTCACGTGCTTTTCCTATTGTTCTCATTTATGGGCCAGATCGTGGTCTTGTTTGTGAGCGTGCACAATGTTTTGCAAAACTTACAAAGGTAGCAATAGAAGATCCATTTTCGACAATTCGTTTGGATGCTGCTGAAATTGATAAAGATCCTGCGCGTTTGGAAAATGAAGCGCGTACGTTATCGCTTTTTGGGGGAGATCGTTTGATATGGATCTCTAATGCGGCTAATCAAAAAGGTTTTCTTGCTGCCTTAAAACTTTTAATTGAGAAGCCACCAGAAGCTTGTTTTATACTCATTGAATCAGGGGATTTAAAAAAAGGAACAGGGTTGCGCAATGCTGTTGAAACAGCATCAAAAGCAATGGCTTTGCCCTGTTTTGCAGATGATATGCGTTCTCTTGACGGTTTGATTGATGAGGTTTTAGGGCAGTTTAAGAAGACTATTTCTTTGGATGCACGTAGATGGTTACATGAAAGTTTAGGGGCGGATCGCCTTGTATCACGAGGTGAATTAGAAAAGCTTTGTCTTTACGCTGCAAATGTTCATATTACTCTTGAAGATGTCAAAGCTGTTGTAAGCGATGTCAGTGCTCTTTCTCAAGATGAAGTCATTGATGCTCTTTTATTGGGCGATATATCAGGCTTTGAAGCGCATTTTAACCGACATGCAGCATTGCATGGGGCGCTTTTTTTCATTTTGAGTGCAGCACAAAGGCACTTTCAGCAATTACAGCTATTGCGTTATCAGGTAGAAGTTGAAGGAAAATCGCCTTTTACGGTGGTTTCTCAAGCACGGCCTCCCATTTTTTTTCAACGGAAAAAGACAGTTGAACAAGCTTTAAAATATTGGAAGTTAGAACAGATTTCCTACGCAATGGAAAGAATTCAGGGTGCTGTTTTAGACAGCCGTAAAAATCCACTTTTGGGTGAAGCTATCATTCGTCAAGTTTTGTTAGGGCTTACAATTATTGCACGACGCCAGATGGCAGCTTAACAGTTTAGAAATATGATGATTTTTTATTTTTAGTACGCCACAGAGGTGTTTTCAGCAATTAAAACTGTTGTGTTATCAAGTAGAGGTTAGTTGTAGTTTTGAAGTTGCATTTGAAGAGCTTGAAATTTTTATAGAAACTTTTCTTCAGAAAAATTATTTATCTTTGAAAGGCAGTTTTTACACGGTTTTATTATCTTGTTGTGTCGTAAAACACTGTTGGTTCGTGATATAGGGCTCAGGCAAAATTTACGTATTCGGTGTTTTTTGTGTGAGTATGGGGTGAATATTAGGCTAGTTCATAGCGCCTTAATGGAGTAACATCCCTCATGCAAAACAGAGCATCTCAAACAACAGAAGACACTTGTATGGTAGATTCATACGCTTTCTTAGAAATATTTCTCAATGCGCGCATATCTATTTCGCGGCGGTGTTTATGAATGGTATAATGGTAAAGTGCTCCTTGAAGAATATAAAATCCATAGAGCATCACTATTTTTACGCTTAATAAAAGTGCAAGCCAGAGCATCATCATATATTTGTCTAGTCTCTAATTTGCTACAGTTTTTGGCATTAGAGAGCGTTTTGCATCATTTTTTTCTCACATGTCTTCTTGTGACGTGCAGACAAGAGAGTTTGTGATGGAAGAATTTTACCGTATTTGAAGTTATGATTCAAATTGAAAAACAATTATTATATTTATAAATCAATATATTATAGATTAATTGAATCACTTAAAATAGTGAATTAGTAGAATCTTTTAGACAAGAAAATGAATTGTTTGCAGATCGGTATGAACTAAGAATCTTCGTGGGATGAGGAGAAAGTCAAAATAGATTATGATGAAAACGACAGTACCTATGAGGAGATTTTTATTTTTGATACAGAGATGATTATCTTAGCAATGAATGTGTCTCATAAACAGAGCAAGCCATTGTTTATTATTATAACTCATCATTTTTCATATTGAGTCAATCAAAACGATGTCTTTTGCACGTCATAAGTGGGGGCGTGTGGATAAAAACTGTGCAAGAAAGCACTAAAAATGCCTCTTATGAATGCTCTCAAATTCCAAGGGTTTTTGCAACATTGGAGGTAGGCAAATATAATGATAGTGTTTTATTAAGTGTGAAGAGGGTCGTGCTTAATGGATTTATAGTTATAACATTTACAAACACTGTCGTGAGATAGGCTGGGGAGAGAGATGTCTTTTTAAAACAAACGCATGAATTTGCAATCCAAATCTATCCTGTTTAGGGCGCTTTGTTTTACGTGAGGGGTATGGCTCCATTAAAGGGATATTCGGTGTTTTGTTATCAAACTTTTTCTTTATTGAGAGAGCGTGTTTTTCTCATATTTGTTTGATTTACGGTATCAGGAATCGGGAGAGGAAAATGTTTTTAATGGTATTTTTTGTATGCGTTATTTTACGGTGTTTTCAATATTCATAAAACTTGTGTTGATGTTGTAGGTGGAGGCGTAATACATTCTTATATAGGTCTGATGTACAAATTAATGAACGTATTGGGATAATTTGGAAAGAGTTGGTGTCTGCTTACGCTTTTGATGTGTTTTTTGTGAGTAAATTAGTAAGATTTAGTAAGATAAAGTAAATTGATGAGATTTTATGTAGAGTCGTTGTTATCTTAATTGAGAGTGCATTTAATTTTTGTTTCAGTGATGCGCTTTGATCAGTAATTAAGTGGGAGTTTTAGAGCGTGATGTTAGATTTCTCGTCATTTATTTTTAATGTATTTTCTAGGTAAAATGATCTGTTGTCAGCTTGCGCAGGTGATGATTGGTAAACTGCGTTATTCTTTATTTCCTAGTTGTCGTTTTTTAATGTTTTACGCATAACTCTTGAACAAACAGACAGGAAAATTATGATTTTACAATTGTTTTTATTGCCATTTGCAAAGAATCTTTGAAGGTGAAAGATGCGCCATATTCAATTTGAAAAAATAGCACTCATTGGAATCGGTCTGATTGGATCTTCTTTAGCAAGAGTTATTAAAAAGAAAAATCTTGCGGCTCAAATTTCTATTGCAACACGTCGTTCAGAAACCTTGAAAAGAGCGCGCGAATTGGAGCTTGGGGACTTTTATACGACAGATAATGCAAAAGCTGTTGAAGGAGCAGATTTGGTTATTCTTTCTGTTCCTGTTGGGGCTAGTGCAGAAGTAGCAAAAAACATTCGTGATCATTTAAAACCTGGAGCGATTGTGAGTGATGTTGGTTCTACGAAAGCGTTGGTTATTGCGGAAATGGCACCTTTATTGCCAAAAACAGTTCATTTTATTCCAGGGCATCCAATTGCTGGAACGGAATATTCAGGACCAGATGCTGGTTTTGCTGATTTATTTATGAATCGTTGGTGTATTTTAACGCCTTTTGCTGAGAGTGATGCTGCTGCTGTCGCACAATTAACAGCGTTTTGGGAAGCTTGTGGTGCGCGTGTCGAAAAGATGGATCCTAAACATCATGATCTTGTTTTGGCTATTGTTTCGCATTTGCCGCATTTGATTGCTTATAATACTGTTGGGACAGCGAGTGATTTAGAAAAAGTAACAAATTCAGAAGTCATTGCTTATTCCGCTTCCGGTTTTCGTGATTTTACACGTTTAGCATCTTCTGATCCCGTTATGTGGCGCGATATTTGTTTGCATAATAAGGATGCTATTTTAGAAATGTTGAGCCGTTTTAGTGAGGGGCTTGCTTTTTTAGAGCAGGCAATTCGTTTAGGAGATGGTGAGACATTGTTTAACTTTTTTACACGTACGCGTGCTGTACGTCGCAATATTATTGATGCTGGACAGGAAATTGATGCTCCTGATTTTGGACGTCAGAGTGTTTCTAAAAAAGGGTGAATAAAAGCAAGGTTTTTTTGTTGAATTTCATTGGTTTTTTCTAGAAATCGATAAGAAGTTTTTTCTTTATTCAGTCATAGATGGCAATAAAAAAGAGTGGCGATTGCTTCGATACAGATAACTATGACTTCAAAAGGTTTTATGTGTGCAAGATTATCGTGCTTAACTCTCTATAGGGCATATGATGTACAGAAGAGGTTACTGATCTATAGAAGAGACAAAAAAATGAAGTCGTTGTAGAATTTCATATAGTGGGTTGTTGTTTTTGTTTTAGTATAAAGTCAGGCTTGACCGTGTTGATTATTGCCCTTTATATTACAACATCGGAAGATGTTTGTTTGCAGAGTTTTGATGATTTTTATAAAGCTTGAAATAGACAGAGGAAGAGTTTTACCAGAAAGTATAGAGATTTGTTAAGAAATATCTTTAGGTATAGCTATCGTATCCTTGTTGACGCAGTAAGCCATTATTGGCGTGATAATGGGAGTGCTTTTGCAAGCCATGTCGCGCTCTCTGGGCTTTTAGCATTTTTTCCTTTTTTTATTTTTGGAACTTCTCTTGCCAGTTTTCTTGGTGCTTTTACATATACACCGCAAAAAATCAAAGCTTTGGTGCAGTTATTACCAGATGTCATTGCAGAGCCTTTATCTCAGGAAATTATCAATGTTTTAACCATACAGCGGGGGGGAGTGTTGACAGTTTCTGTCATTGGAGCGGCTTATTTTGCCTCTAATGGGGTAGAGGCGTTACGTACAGCTTTAAATAGAGCTTATCGTGTTGTTGATCGGCGTAGCTTGTTGTTTTGTCGTTTTCAAAGTTTGTTTTTTGTGATTCTTGGAGCTGTTGGTCTTATTGTGATCAGCGTTTTGTTGATTTTAACACCTCTGCTTATCAAGATTATGCAAAATCATTCTTTTTTCATTACAGAATATATCGGTGTCATTCGTCTATGGCGTTACATAATCGCAGCGGTTGTTCTCTTTGTAAGTCTTTTGATTGTGCATAAATGGCTACCAGCAGAGCGGCGGAAGTTTATAGATATTTTACCAGGAATTGTACTGACAATGTTTGTATGGTTTATGGCTTCAATTGCTTTTGCACAATATTTGACAATGTTTGATTATATTTCTACCTATGCAGGGTTAGCATCTATTATGGTTGCTATTATTTTTCTTTACATCTTGAGTGCAATTTTTATTTTGGGAGGAGAAATAAACGCGGCGATAATGTTTTATCGCAAGCATTTGCAACATTCAGATGGATGAAAGAACTTAACTATTGCGTGAAAGCCAAGGTATGAATATCCCAATAAAGCCTGCTATTACTTTGTTGATTGATGCGGATGCTTGTCCTGTAAAAGATGAAGTTTATCGTGTGATGAATCGTTATCAGCTTAAGACATTTGTTGTGGCAAATCGTTTTTTTTCCCTTCCAGATGAAGCACTCATTGAAAGAGTGGTCGTTGCTGGTGAATTCAATTGTGCTGATGATTGGATCGTAGAACATGTGCATGAGGCAAGTATCGTTATTACCAGTGATATTCCTTTAGCAGCACGGGTTGTGCAAGCTGGGGGTTTTTGTCTTTCGCCAACGGGGCGTATTTTTGATGTAAATTCAATTGGTCAGGCTTTGGCGATGCGCAATTTGATGGAAGATTTGCGTGGACAGGGCAGTATAATAGGTGGTCCCCGTCCTTTTTCTCGTAAAGACCGTTCTGCCTTTTTGTCAGCACTGGATCTTGTTATACAACGTTTAAAAAGAAGCGGTTATTAGGTTATAGGGCTTCTTTTATAACAGCTTTTATAAGTGCTTTGGCATCGTCATTGGCCCATGGAGCTGCACCATTGAAGGAAGCAATGAGATATCCCTCTTTATCGATGAGAAATGTAATGGGGAGTCCTAAAGCAAGCCCCTGTTTTCTAACATTGTTGAAAATATCCATTGTTTCATCGCGATAGTAAAGCAAATTATCCGCATGAATATTCTGTAAAAATTGCTGAATTTTTTCAGGAGAAGCAGTTTTATCGATATTAATAGCTATGACATCAAAGTTTTCTCCACCTAATTCATGTTTTAATTGCGCAAGTTCTGGCATTTCTGTGCGGCAAGGTGCACACCAAATAGCCCATAGATTGACCAGCATCGGTTTTCCAGTAAATTCGCTGAGTGTGCGCTCTTTTCCTCGAATGTCCTTGAAAGAGAGTTTCTTCATATCTGAGGGCGTATCAGCAAATCTTATGTGGCTAAAAAAGCCTTTTGCTGCTTTTCGGATCGCCATCATTTTTTCTGCTCGTGCTTTATCAATGTTTATTTTTTGTGCTTGTGCTGCTGAAATGAAATTGAAAAGAAAAGACTCTCTTTTGGTATCGTAGTTTATGGTTGCGTATAAACTCAATGCAATGATAAAGAAAGCAAGGGAGAATTGCCTTTTTTTATTGTTTTTTTCGCTGATGAAAATTTGAAAAATCATAATTTTGTCCTTTAAATAGGTGTTTTCAGAATATGACAGATGAGAAGTTAAAGAACCAAATGTGGGGTGGTCGGTTTGCGGCAGGTCCTGCTGCAATTATGGAAGAAATTAATGCCTCTATTGATTTTGATCAAAAACTTTATCGACAAGATATTGAAGGTTCCCTTTCTCATGCGGCTATGTTAGCGCAAACGAAAATCATTTCACAATCAGATTATGAAAAAATTGTTCATGGTTTGAAACTTATTCGCCAAGAAATTGAAGACGGTAAATTTGTTTTTTCACGAAAGCTTGAAGATATTCATATGAATATTGAAGCGCGGCTGAGCGAATTGATTGGTCCTGTAGCAGGGCGTTTGCATACGGCTCGCTCACGCAATGATCAAGTTGCTGTTGATTTTCGCTTGTGGGTGCGTGAAGCAACGCAAAAGATAGCACAAGCTTTAAAAGGATTGATAGAGCAATTGCTTATTCGAGCAGAACAACATGTTGATACCTTTATGCCAGGCTTTACGCATTTACAATCAGCACAACCGGTAACATTTGGCCATTATATGATGGCTTATGTTGAAATGTTTGGTCGCGATTTATCGCGGATGCGTGATGCTCTTGAGCGCATGAATGAATCGCCTTTAGGGGCGGCTGCTTTAGCAGGTACAGGCTTTCCAATTGACCGTTTTATGACAGCAAAAGCGTTAGGCTTTCGAGAACCTACACGCAATTCGATTGATAGTGTTTCGGATCGTGATTTTGCCTTAGAATTTTTAAGCGCTGGCGCTCTTTGTGCAACGCATCTTTCACGTTTAGCAGAAGAAATAATTCTTTGGTCAAGTGAACAGTTTTATTTTATTCGTTTATCAGATGCTTTTTCAACGGGTTCGTCTATTATGCCGCAAAAGCGAAATCCTGATGCTGCCGAACTTGTGCGGGCTAAAGTGGGACGGTTGAATGGCGCATTGATGGGGTTGTTAACGGTGATGAAAGGGTTACCCCTTGCTTATTCAAAGGATATGCAAGAAGATAAGGAATATGTGTTTGATGGGGCTTTGAGTTTGGAATTATCACTAGCAGCAATGACAGGGATGATTGCTGATTTGAAAGTTAATAAAGAAGTTATGAAACAAGCCGCTGATTCTGGCTATGCAACAGCTACAGATTTTGCTGATTGGCTTGTACGCAATTTAGGGATTCCTTTTCGCGAAGCACATCATATCACAGGGTGTGCTGTGGCATTGGCAGAAAAAAAACAGTGTCGCCTTCAGGATTTATCATTAGATGAACTTCAAGCAATTTGTCCTGATATCAATGCGACACTTTTTGATGTTTTGACCGTTGAAAAATCTGTTGAAAGTCGCAAAAGCTTTGGGGGAACAGCACCTTCAGAGGTTCTTCGGCAAATTGCGTATTGGAAAAAGTGTCTTGTGAACGCTTGAGTGATTGTATTTTAAAGGTAAAAAAGAGATCGAGATGAGGAAAGAGGACAGATGAAAATTATATTAAAGGGGTTGATGATTGTCCTTTTAGGAGGCGTTTGTGTTGCTGGGTGTGGGCGTAAAGGGTCATTGGAAATGCCTCTTACAAGTGTGGAAAAGTCTGTGCAAGGAACATCTGTTGCTCAAAGTGAAGATGATAAACCTTTTATTCTTGATCGTTTGATAAAGTAGGAGGAAAGTGTGGATTTTTTCTCTTACTATCAAGGTATGCTTCATGCTGAGGGTTGTTCACTTGCTGTTCTTGCGCAGGAGGTGGGGACTCCTTTTTATTGTTATTCCGCCAATGCATTGGTTACACGTTTTAAAGACTATAAAAAGGCTTTTCAAGGGATGCCTAGTCTGCTTGCTTATGCGGTTAAAGCCAATTCTAATCAAGCAGTTTTACGGCTTTTAGCGAACAATGGAGCGGGAGCTGATGTGGTCTCAGAAGGGGAATTACGGCGTGCCCTTGCTGTTGGTATTCCGGCACATCGTATTGTTTATTCTGGTGTTGGTAAAACCATGAGAGAGATAGATTTTGCTCTTGCACAGGATATTTATTGTTTTAACGTTGAATCAGAGCCGGAACTTGAACAGTTATCTCAACGTGCTGTTGCGCTTTCAAAGATAGCACGTGTTTCATTGCGCATTAATCCAGATGTTGATGCAAAGACCCATAAGAAAATTACAACAGGAAAATCTGAAAATAAATTTGGTATTCCATTGTTGTTGGCAAGAGAGGCTTATAAAAAAGCGGACTCTTTACCTGGATTGCAGGTTTGCGGTATTGATATGCATATTGGCAGTCAGATTTGTGATTTAAAGCCATTTGAAGAAGCATTCCTTCTTATTGCAGATTGTGTGCGTCAATTGTGGAGCGATGGCTATGCAATAACGCATATAGATATTGGTGGTGGGCTTGGTATTGCCTATGGTTGTGAACAACATACTGTACCTTCTCCTTTTGATTATGCTGCGCTGGTAAAGAAATATATTGCTCCTTTAGGGATTAATATTGTTGTGGAGCCGGGGCGGAGCATTGTGGGACAAGCTGGTGTACTGATGACATCTGTTCTCTATTTAAAAAGGGGACAAGGGCGGAATTTTGTTATTGTAGATGCGGCGATGAATGATCTGATGCGTCCAACGCTTTATGATGCTTGGCAGAATGTCGTCCTTGTGAAACAAGCAGCAAAAGATGCTCCCCTTATTCGTGCAGATATTGTTGGTTCTGTTTGTGAGACTGGCGATTATTTAGCACTAGATCGTTACTTGCCGATTTTGGCACCCGGTGATCTTTTAGCAATTACGCAAGCTGGAGCTTATGGTGCTGTGATGGCGAGTACTTATAATAGCCGACTTTTGATCCCAGAAGTTCTTGTTCAAGATACGTGTTATGCGGTTATTCGTCCACGTCTTGATTATGCTCAATTGATGGGATGTGATCATATTCCTGATTGGGTTGAGAATTCTTAAGTGTTTTTGGTCTTATTTTTACTAAACTTTGATGAAACAATTTATTTTCTAGAAATTGTCTTGTATGGGGTTTATGATCTTAATGCACCACGATAAAAGGGGATAAATGCTTGTTTATGAAAAATAAAAACATCAAAGGCTTTGCAATGAAGCTTTTGTGTGTGCGCATTTTGATGTGGGGAATCCTTTCATTTGAACGGATGTGGGTACGGTTGTTGCCATTTTTCCTCGTTGTTAGTCTCTTTTGTTCGTTTAGCTGGTTGGGACTTTTTGGCATTTTGGGCTATTGGTCACATTTGCTCTTACTTGGGGTTATACTTGTTTGTGCTGGGGCGAGTTTATTTTTTCTTGTTCGTTTTCGGTTTCCCACAATACGGGAAGTGAATTGCCGTCTTGAACGCGTCAATGATCTTAGACATCAGCCTTTGAATATTCAGACAGATCGTTTATGTTCTGAAAATGATGAAGATTTTAGTGCTGTTATTTGGCGTGAACATCAACGCCGAATGGCAAAACAATTATACCATTTAAAAACTGGATTTATCTCTCTTAATAGTGCGGATTATGATCCTTTGGCTTTGAGGGCTTTGTGTGTTCTTCTTTTTGTGTGCGCTTTTAGTTTTTCTTTTGGTTCACAAGGGGGGCGTTTGGCTGATGCCTTTGATTTTCGTCCTGTTGTTGATGAAAAATTCATGCGGATTGATGCTTGGGTAACACCACCTGCTTATACCGGTGTGGCACCGATTTATTTGACAAAAGATGAGAAAACACAACTAGAAATCCCTGAAGGGAGTAATGTTGTTGTGCGTGTTGTCAATGGGGCTGGCGTTACAGTAAAAGCAAAGTCTGTAGAAGATGGGAGGGAAGTTTCGTTTTCAGAGAAAACGGAACAAACAGCTTTGAATGATCCAATCGCTCATTTTGAAACACATTTAAAGCATTCAATGAATTTATTTGTATCATCACGTCGTAAAAAACAGCAGTGGCATTTGCAGATGATTAAGGACACGCTTCCGACAATTCATTGGCTGGAAAAACCAGGGAGGATTTTAACGGGATCATTAGAGTTACGATATGTGGTGGATGATGATTATGGTGTGACAAAGGCTTTTGTTGAAATAGAGCCTTTTCTTTCTCAGAATAAAAGTGCTTCCTCTCTTTATAATGCTCCGGAAATAGAGCTTCTTCTTCCGCGTGGTGGAAAGGGAAAAATGCGGATGGTGCAAGATATATCAGCGCATCCATGGGCAGGTTCGCAAGTCAAAATTACTTTGGTGGCAGAAGATGGTGCGGGGCAGAAAGGGCGTAGCAAAACTTTTGTTATGACATTACCGCAACACGTTTTTTCAAATCCTGTCGCGCGTGCGGTGAGTGAATTGCGTCGTTTATTAGCGCTTGATGCTTCTGCGAGAGAGCGTGTATTGGATATGCTTTCTGCTTTGCTTGTGCGTCCAGAAAAAGGTTTGCAAAATGTAAAGCATTTTCTTGTTCTACAAAGTGCGTGGACAAGACTTTCTTTAGCACAAACAGAAGATGATTTGCGTGGTGTGGTGGATTATTTATGGCAAATTGCTTTGGGTATTGAAGATAATCAGCTTGAATCCGTGCAAAAAAATTTAAAACAAGCTCAAGCTGCTTTACGTGATGCATTGCGTTACGGTGCTTCAGCGGCAGAAATTGAACGGCTTATGGCAGATTTACGTCAAGCTATGGATGAGTATATTCGTGCTTTGGCTGAAAAAGCACAAGATAGTCAAGTTTCTAAAAATTCTAAAAGCTCAAAAAGTCCTAATCTTTCTGAAGCTACATTACAAGAAAAGCTAAATTTAATTGAGGAAATGGCTAAAACGGGCTCTTCTTTAGCAGCTGAACAACTCTTAGCGGAAGTTGAACAGACGCTTGATCATTTGCATGTGCAAAAAGGCAATCAAAATGAGGGAGAAAAAAGCCAATCTGCACAAATGAAAGAAAAGATGGACCAGCTTGGAGATTTAATGCGTCGTCAGCAAGAAATTCTCAATGAAACACATCAGTTAGAGATGGAACAAAAACGCGGAGAAAATGTGCCGGAAACACAGAAAAAATCTTTAAAAAAACGTCAAGCTGAATTGCAGTCTGAATTATCAACATTAGAAAAAGAATTATCAGAACAAGGATTTGAAACAGGGGGCGCATTGAAAAGGGCAGAAGAAAAAATGAATTCTGCGGAGAATGCTCTTGATAATGGAAATCATCAGGTATCTATACAAAATCAGTCTGATGCTTTGGAATCTTTGAGGCAAGGTGCACAAAATGTTTTGAAAAAAATGCGCGAAACACTCAAAGAAACGGGAAATGATCAAAATGCTGATTCTGGTCCTAAAGATCCGTTAGGACGTCCACTTTCTTCAAAAACAGATGAAGAACAAGAAGGTGAGGCACTACCACAAAAAAGTGATCAAATGCGTACGCGGCAGATTTTGGATGAAATTCGCAAACGTCTTGGTAAAGAGCATATTCCAGAAGAAGAAAAAAACTATCTTGAAAGATTGCTTCATTTTAATTAACCAGTGTTGGCTTTTTTCTTAATTGATGTCAGAAATAGTGTATGAAGAATCTCTATGGGGTTCATCTCCAAGAAAATGATTAAAGCGCTTGTAACGCAAAATCATCCTGCTGTACTGATTTTTTGATCATTTAAGTTTAAAATATGAAATATTGAAATGTTCGCTATTGCGGAAAAAGAGCAGAAGTCCATATAAGTTTGGTATATGAAAATCTGTAATGTTTGAAATTTGTTTCTACATGGTATGTTGAGTTGGATATCGTTGCGCTGAAAGATTTTTATGCTTCTGCACTTGGGCTGCGTGTGCAAAAGACGCTGTGTGACCAATTGAATTTATGGTGGCCTGATCTTACGGATAAACGGATTATGGGGTTGGGTTATGCACTTCCTTATCTTTCTACATTGCGTGAACGTGCCCAACAATGTTTTGCTTTTATGCCATCTGCTCAGGGTGCTTTCCCTTGGCCTTGTGCTGAGCAAGTTGCTACAGCGCTTGTTTTTGAAGAAGATTTGCCGCTTCCTGATGCGTCAGTTGATTGTATTTTATTGGTACATGCATTAGAATATACAGAAAATTCATTTGAAACATTGAATGAAATATGGCGTGTTTTAGCACCCAATGGCCACTTGATCGTTATTGTACCTAATCGCTCTGGCTTTTGGGCGCGCAATATTACTACGCCCTTTGGTTATGGCGAGCCTTATAGTCGGCAACAAATTACTCGTTTGTTCGAAAAAACAAATTTTGTTTCTGGGCCAATACAAGAAATTGTACATTATATGCCCTCTACGGGTTATGTTTCGCGGTTGTTCTCATTTTTTTATGAGCCATTTGCACGCTATCTTTTGCCTTATTTTGGCGGACTCTTAATGTGTCAGGCACAAAAACGTGTTTATCAGGGGTTGCTGGTACAGCGTCGTCAATCGCGACGTGTTTTTATTCCTGCGTTATCACCACAAGTGCGAAATATTTTAATTTATAAAGATAATTAATCATTTTGCCATTGGCATAAGAACTGCAAATATAGAAGGATTTTCTTATTTTAATTTTTGCACATTATATGTGAAGGTTTTTTTCATCTCGTTTTTGTTTTCATTTAAGATATTAAAATTATTTTTGAAACAGTAAATCTCGAATTAAAGATTTAAACGATAACCATTTTGATCTGTTATGAGAATTTGTGCATTGGAGGGATCTTTTTCGATTTTTTGTCGCAAACGATAGATATGGGTTTCTAAAGTATGGGTGACAATATTTTCATTATAACCCCAAACTTGTTCTAACAATGTTTCACGGCTAACAATTTTATCATTGGCATAATAGAGACACTTAAGAATTGCTGCTTCTTTTTCTGTGAGACAGATTTTAGTGTTGCATTGATCAAGAAGAAGTTTTTGTCTCAGTTTAAAAGTATAGGGGCCAAGATGAAAGGTTGTGTCTTCATTTTGTTCATATTGGCGCAACTGTGCTCGAATTCTCGCTAATAACACCGCAAAGCGAAAGGGTTTTGTCACATAATCATTGGCGCCTGTTTCAAGATCTAAAATATTATCGCTGTCTGTATCATGATTTGTTATCATGATAATGGGGGCACGAAATCCTTGGATGCGTAATTTTTTCACGGCTTTGAAACCATCAAGATCAGGAAATTTAAGTCCCAAAATAGCGAGATCAATATTTTCTTCTTGGATTATTTTCATTCCCTCTTCTGCTGTTTTTGCTTGGAAAATTTCAAACTCTTGATGCATTTGCAATTGTTCTACTAAAACGGGGCGTAGATCATCGTCTTCAACAATTAAAAGAGTATAGTGGTTCATGTTTTTCCTTATAGGCATGTTGATGCACTGATTGGTAAAGAGTAGTTTCGTGAAAAATGAGATTTCATGCAAGAAAAATTAAAAGAGGAAAATTAAAAAAAGAGCGTTTGATTGATTCAATATAAACAGGTTGGGAATGAGATAATCCTGGGGTATGAGGGGTCTCATCCAACATGTAAAGCAATGAACACTCAATATGATGCGTGTTTTAAGCGTGAAGAGAACTGTGCAACACTTAACACATATACACTGTTTAGGAGAATTTCACGGTTATTTTTGTTTTTTCGTTGCATTTGTGTGCGAGGGGGTTTTGTGTGTGATGTTCGTGGTGTTGCTTATTATAATCGTTGAGTAAGCTTTGCCTTTAGCAATACCGAAAAGATGCATCATAAAGAGGTTTTTTGTGCAATGCTATGAAGCATCTTTTTATATGAGTTAATGAATAAAAATTATTGTTTCAAGATACAAGCATTTCCCTCTTAAGGTTGCCCATCAAACAGACTTCTTTCCATTCATCTTCTGTCACGGGTTGCACTGATAAGCGGCTGGCTTTAACCAGCACCATATTTGCTAGTTTGGGATTGGCTTTAATTTGTTTTAATGAAACAGATGTTGGCATGTCACAAAGTGCACGGATATCCACACATTCCCAGCGTGGATCAGAGCTTGTAGAATCAGGGTGTGCTTCAGCACATATTTCTACAATACCTACAATTTCTAAACCTTTATTTGAGTGATAAAAAAAACCTTTATCGCCATATTTCATGGCGCGCATATTATTACGGGCTTGATAATTTCGTACACCATCCCATTGTTCGCCATTAACTCCTTTTTTCTTTTGCATCTCCCATGACCATTTGTGGGGTTCAGATTTAAAAAGCCAATAAGCCATGAGTTCTCCTTTTTCATAGACTGTTATGCATTCATCATGTGTATTTTTATAAGCATCTTTGTAACACCATCAACGATGATTTTTAAAATGGGGTAAAGAACGGGCATAATCTGTTTTTTCTTGTTTCAAAATAACGTGTAGCAGAGAAACGCGATCCATTGATATTTCACGTTGTATAAAGGTATTTTGCTCTTTGCTTATCTTTTCAGCTATGGCTTGAAATGCGTTCACTATAAGAGTTTTTTGGAGAAAATTAAGAAAATTGATTCTAAAAAGTTTTAAGATCACAACGGCAATGAAACGAATAGATGATCAAAGATGATGAGGTCAAAGAATAGCATTCATATCTATACTTTGTGGGAGAGAGTAGATCTTATAATGCTGTAAAATACCGTCATTTGAAGTGTAATGATATAAGGCAGTTTTTTGAAACATAAAGTTTTTTAGAATGTGTGGTGAATATTTAGGTTTGCGTGTCGAGCTTTGGGTTAAGTGAATTGTGTGAGTGGGAAGCAGGTGGAATCCGCTCGATAGAGAGTTCGGACTATCCATAGACCGAATTGAGTAGAAATCTTCGTTTTTTAAGATGTGTGTGTGGGGGGACGTCAATTTTATTATGCTTTTGTTCCACGGCGTCCCATTCCGATCAAGGGCGTGGCTTTTTCATCTAATGGCCAGCGTGAGCGGGGTGCAATGTCGAGAGAGCTTGTTTCTCCTCGTGCGAGTTTTTGTGCACCGGCAAAAGCAATCATTGCAGCATTATCGGTACACAAGGAAAGAGGAGGGGCTATAAATTCAAAACCATGTTGATGGGCAAGTTCTTGCAACGTAGAACGAATGGCTTGGTTTGCGGCAACACCGCCCGCGACAACCAAAGCAGGAGAACGCTTTCCTTGATTATGAGAGAGAGGATATTGGTGGGTAAAGTGTTGTAGGGCTAGGTGAATACGATCATGTATCGTATCGGTTACGGCGGCTTGAAAACTTGCGGCAATGTCAGCAATATCATTTTCTGTAAGAGGAGCTATGGCTGTTGCGGCTTGTCGAACAGCAGTTTTTAGTCCGGAAAAAGAAAAATCTAACCGTTTTTCACCTTTTAAAGGTCGTGGAAGGGGAAAGCGATTTTTATCACCAAATAAAGCTGCTTTTTCAAGTGCTGGTCCACCAGGATAAGGAAGACCTAAAAGTTTTGCAGTTTTATCAAAGGCTTCTCCTAATGCATCATCAATGGTGGTTCCTAAACGTTGGTAGTTGCCTACTCCATGAACAATGATTGTTTGTGTATGACCCCCTGAAACTAAAAGTAATAAATAAGGAAAGCTGACATTGTGCGTTAAGACAGCTGTTAAAGCATGTCCCTCTAAGTGATTTACCGCAATAAATGGTTTGCCAGTGGCAAGAGAGAGTGCTTTTGCGCTCATAACGCCTACCAACAATCCTCCTATCAAACCAGGTCCACTGGTGGCTGCAATGCCATCAATATCTTTTAATTTTGTGTTTGCTTCTGTTAGTGTTTGCAGAATTAAATGATCAAGAACTTCAACATGGGCACGAGCAGCAATTTCAGGAACAACACCACCGTAAGGTGCATGGTGATCAATTTGGCTCCAAACAACATTGGAAAGAATTCGGCTGTTTGATTCATTGTTATATTCAATGACAGCCGCTGCCGTTTCATCACAACTTGTTTCTATTCCTAGAAGACGCATTTTAAACAAAACCTTATATTGAAGCTTCTTTCCTGTGTGCGTATCATGAACAGAAAAAGATGCAAAGTATTTCTCTTAGAATTGATTTTTCTATGAAAAATATGTGTTTTGGTATTTTCTTTGAATTTCATGATATTGTTGATTAAAAAATAAAGCTGTATTTTTGAGTACAAAATGCAAATGTGTTTTTAAAAACTTGTCTATTAAAGTCTATAATTGTAAATATTATTGAGAAAAATGAGATTTGGAAAATTTTTATAAAGTTATACTCTTTATAAAAAGAATGTAAAGCAAACGAAGATATTTGAGAAAAGCTTCATTTTTAAAACTTTTTTCATTTTATTATTTTATCATTAAAAAAAGTGTGCACAAAAAGTGACAGAGATGGTCGATTCTTCAAAACCAAAAGTTAAACCACATTATGCTGGTACGCGCCGTAAGAAACCAGTTATTGAACATGAAGCTGTTCTCCATGATTCAGAGGAAAAAATCCACAATTCTGTAGAATCTCATGCGCGAGAAAAACAGAATATACAAGGTCAGGATAAAAGTACCTCTAGTACAACTTGGCTTTTCTTGTCCCTTTCTGGGATTTTGGGAGGATTCATTGCTTTGGGAATTTTTATGGGGCTTCAATGGGCTGGTTTTTTTCCTTCTCCTTTTGTGGCAAATTCTGTTGGGGGGGGAAAAGCTTTGCAGATTGCTGAAGCCGCAAAAAGTCAAGGTGAAGACACAAAGGAACAATTGAGGCGGGTACTTCAAGAAATCGATATGTTAAAAACAGAGTTTTCTTCTTTCTCAGCACAACAGTTTAAAACAACGAAAAATGATGAACTATCGAAAGAAGAAAGCAAAAAAGCTTTTGCAATTTTAGAGGAAAAAGTAAAAGCTCTTGAAGAAACTGTACAAACTTTTGTTAGAGAGTCGAAAGAAATAGAGACGGCTTTGTCTGTTGGGCAGAGCAATGCAAATGATCTTGCTGCGTTAAAACAAAAGTTAGAAGCTATCCAAGAAGAAACTGCTGTTAAAAATAGTGAGAAAAAAGAAATAGATACCGCGCTCTTTACCGCAATTAGTTCATTAAAAAATGCTGTAGAGCGTGGTGGATCTTATAATAATGAATTAAAGCTGTTACAGCAATTATCGCCTTCGATTGATGGACTTGATGTGTTGCAAAAGACAGCTACTGTGGGTCTTCCAAGTTCAGCACAACTTTCAGTTGATTTTGCTCATGTTGCCGATGCAATTGTTGGTACGCAAAATCTTGTTGCGTCAGATGCTGGTTTTTTTGACCGAATTTTAGCATGGATAAAAGGGCTCATTGTTTCGCGACCGATTGGAAATGTTGAAGGGATGACGCTTGGGGCTATTGCGGCACGCATGGAAGTTGCCATTCAAGCTGGTGATTACGAAAAGGCTTTGAGCGAATGGCAATCATTGCCTCAAAGTGCAAAAGATGTTTCAATGGATTTTGTTAAGCAGCTTGAAAGACATATTGCTATTCAACAGTTGTTGCAGCAATTGTTATTGTCTGTGCAACAAGGATCTTTTAAAGCAACAAAGATGTAAATAGGCCCAAGATGATACGTGTTTTTATTTATATTTGTGTTGTTTGTATCCTCGGTTTAGCTTTCACGTGGGTTGCTAATCACAATGGTATTTTTGTTCTCACATTTTTGCATTTCAGATTTTCTGCTTCATTTCTTACAGTGTTAAGTGTGCTTATTTTGTTTTTTGTAACGCTGGTGCTTTTATGGTGGTTATTGTCTTTCTTTTTTTCCATACCGAGTGCTCTTTCCAATTATTTTTATAAACGCCATCAAAAGCGTGGTTATGAAGCTCTTTCAAAGGGGATTCTTGCAACTTTTGCTGGTGATAGTATGGTTGCGCAAAAAATGGAAGCACGGGTTGCTAAATATCTTGCAGGAAAACAAGAGCCATTGGTAAAATTCTTACAAGCGCAAACCTTGTCTTTACAAAATAACTCTGTTCGGGCCATCGGTCTTTATGAGGAGATGAGAAAGGAAGATCCAACAAAACTGGTTGGACTTTATGGTTTGTTTCGTGAAGCGATGAAGAGTAAAGCTTATGAGGCAGCGCAACAATATGCCGAAGAGGCACTGACTTTATCGCCAGCACTTTTATGGGCGCATCAGGCGGTGCTTGATCGGTTAAGTACTGAGGGTAAATGGGATAAGGCACTTACTATTTTTGAGAGAACGCAAAAAGCTCTCCCGCGTTCTGTTCGCGCGACTCCAGAGCGGCAGCATATACAGGTTTTACTATTAAGTGGGCAGGCACTTTCTTTGTTTGATACACATCCTGTACAAGCACGTGAAGCCATTTTGAAAGCCCATAAATTGGCGCCTGATTTTGTTCCAGTAATAGTTATTGCTGCTGATATTCTTTATAAGTTAAATGAAACGCGTAAAGCGGATAAAATGATTATAGCGGCTTGGCAAAAGAATCCTCATCCTGATTTGGGGACGCTTTATCTTGAAAGAGAAGAAGGAGCCATTGGGCGATTAAAAAGGGCTAAGACACTTGCTTCTTATAATAAAGATGCATTTGAATCGGCTTTCCTTATTGCTAAAGCAGCTTTAGATGCTGGTGAAACAGCATTAGCGAGAGAGCAGGCAAAAAAAGCATTACAGTATCATCCACGGGAAAGTGTTTATTTATTGTTGGCAGATATTGAAGAGGCACAGGGAAACAATCAAGGTGCTGTGCGTCAATGGCTTTCTTTAGCACTTCGTGCTGAACGTGATCCAGTATGGATGTGTGATGGGTCCATTTTTTCTTCTTGGTCAGCGGTTTCTCCAATCAGTGGACGTTTGGGCTGTTTTGAATGGAAGGCGCCTCCCTGTATGCCTTCTCTCACATTAGAGGCGGACAATATTGTGCCGAAAAAGCAAGACAAAGAGTATGTTATGGGGAAAAGTGATGGTGTTGAAGATAAGAAGCTTAAAAAATTAACACCTATAGACGATTCTCTTTTGCATAATGCGCAGGTGGAGAAACAAGATATAAAAGAACAAGATGTAAAAATGTTCAGTCAAACTCACTTAAATGTTGATGATCCAGGGGTGAAAACAGAAGAAGAAACATCTTTATCGAGGAAAAAATTTCGTTTATTTTAAATTGCACCAATGTGATAATACAAATGTTTTCTCAGAAGAAACAATTGACCTAGAAGAAAAAATATCGTTAGTCTTGTCCAATAAAATTATTCTCTTATGCTTTAAAAATGAAGTTTTGCTTGGTTGCAGAGGTGATTGGTTAAAAAATGTTTTTACATCAGAGATGTCTTGATAAAAAACAAAAAAATAACAAACCAAGGATTGCTGTTGTTATTCATCGGCGGTCTACCTATACTGGTCGTTTAGGAAAATTTTTACAACAAAATGGTTTTGTTCTTGATATTTATCGTCCTATTTTTGGACAAAAACTCCCTGATACATTAGAGCATTATGCCGGTGTTGTTATTTTAGGGGGGCCGATGAGTGTGAATGACAGCGAAGCCTATATTGGTGAGGAAATTGATTGGATTTCGTTATCACTGAAGGAAAATAAGCCTTTTTTGGGTATTTGTCTTGGAGCGCAAATGTTAGCGCGAAATCTAGGGGGGCGCGTTGGTACAAGAAGTGATGGGACTGTTGAAGTCGGCTGGTATCCACTAGAAGCAACCCCTCAAGGGAAGGAATTGATGAATTGGCCAGAAATGGTCTATCATTTTCATGATGAAGGTATTTATGATTTACCGAAAGAGGCAATGCTTTTGGCAACAGGGCATACATATCCTACACAAGCTTTTCGTTATGGAAACAATGCATGGGGTTTGCAATTTCATGCTGAGTTTACACGTGCTATGATGCGACGGTTAGTCGTGCGTTCGGCACATAAATTGACTGAAAAAGGTGCTCAACCTGCTTGTGCACATTTGAAAGGTCGTTTAATTTATGATCAAGCTTTAAGTCAATGGTTTGAAGGTGCATTACACCAGATTTTTTGTGTACCGACCGCATTTGTGTGAGTGTTAGAAACACTATTTATTATCGTTCTTGTTGTGCTGTAAAACAGTATCGTTTAAGGCAGAGATAGAAAACTCATGTAAAACTTTACACATGAGGTATTTTTTGTTAGAAAGTGTAATGGATTTTCTTAAAAAGATCTTGGTGGGTGGACTTATGAGATACTGTACTTTAGAACGATGTATAGGAACTCCTTGAAGTGATCAGTAGATAAAATCCGGTCGATTAAGAAGTTGGATTGTTTATAAACTGACTGTGGTTAAGAATCTTTGTCCTTTTTAGGGTGGGGAGGAAGTTAAGAGATAAAGAAAGTTTTAATGTTGTCTAAATCCTTTCAAATACCGTCATCACAAAAGAGATTTTCTTTGAGCTATTTAATTTGTGGGCTCCTTTGTCTTGCTCTGATATTTATTTATAGCGCACTCTGGTTTTTTTTTCACGTAAAATAGAAGAGCAAGTTTCTGATATATTTGCAAAAGCGTCTTCCTATAATATGGCGGCGGTATGTGAGAATGTGCGCAAGGATGGTTATCCTTTACGTATCGGTGTTGTTTGCGACAATTTTCAATTTTCTTGGCCTTTACATGGGGTTTCTGTATCGACGGGGCGTTTGACAGCTGGTGCACCAATTTATGCACCTCATTTGGTCGAGTTTAATGTTCATTCTCCTGCATCAATTGTTTTTTCCGGACAAACTTCCATAGTATCGCGTTGGCGCAATTTGGTTATTGAAACAGAACCTTATTGGAAAACGGGTAAAACATTGAAGTTTATAGCTGAAGGGCTTGAAATTTCACCTCTTTCCTCTTCCCTTGAAGATCAAAAGCCTCAAGAAGCATTAGGAGAACAAACAACAGATAAAAAAACGACACAGGAAAATGTAGAAGATCAAGCATCTTTGCAAAATACGCATGACATGATTACTCAGCCGTTAGAGACAAAAGATATGCCTCAAAAAATAACGGCAGAATTTTTGCGCTTTGATCTGAAACATGAAAAGAATGATTTGTTGGGAAATATAACTTTTGACGGTTTTGATGTTTCTCTAGTTTTTACATCTTCTTTTGTTGATGTCCCAAAAATTGATGGTAACTTGAAAGTGATTTTAAATGACATCTCTTTTTTGTCTGAAGATGAAGGGAAAAATTGGCAACAGCGACTGTATGGAAAAAGTGGGCTTTTAAAGCAAGGTGAATTGACTTTTCATACAGGTGGTGGGTTACGTATTAGTGGACCTTTTTCTTTTGATGAAGAAGGATATTTGACAGCAGAATTCGAACTTGTCCATATTCAGCCCATGAAGCTTCTTAACACTTTGCAGCGCTTATTTCCCGCGCAGGACAATAATCTTCAAGCGTTATTTTTTATTTTGGGTGCACTGCCTAAAAATGCCGATGGCGCTCCCGTTCTCCCCTTGCTCATTAATAATGGGTGGGTAAAATTAGGTTTTTTAAAACTTGGTCGTCTCGCTCCACTTTAGGTTTTGTACCCAAGCCTTTTTTCATTTTTACCACCAAATTTCGATTTTTTCTGATTTTTACACTTTTTTTGCAATTTTAGAGTGTCAAAATCTATTTTAACAAAATGCGTATTTAATGGTAAAAAAATAGCTGTAAAAATAAAAAATTACCACTTACTCCTAACTAATCCCACCTCTTTTCACTTAGTACAAAATCTTATGTCAAACTACATATAGCAACAGTGTTTGTGTGGAAAAAGTGGCATTTTAAAGTATGCTGAATTGCCTTTTTATACAGGTAGTGTGGTGCCGTGTTAGGAACCTTTTTTCTTTATGTATGGAATTTTGAGCATATTGCAGATGTCTGTTTAGAGTGACCTTTGAAATAGGTAAAACAGCTTAGTTGGATGAGAATATGAAGTTGTAAAGAGGAGAATGGACGTCCGTTTTTACTGTCGTTTTTTATTCGATTTCACGTATTTCAAAAGCAGTTACAGTCATATCTTTTAAATAATGGATTAAGCATATCCTTTTGTTTCTGATGTTTTTTAATGCAGCCATATGTCTTCCACGTAAAACAGAATATATTTGTATTGCATATTTACGCATTTGTTAAAAAAATATTTCTCAGTGCTTTCTATTTCACGATGTTGCCTATGAATGGTATAATGATAAAGCCATTAAGCACCACCATCTTTTCGTTTATGGAGTAAGAAGCTAGAAGGGGGCATTTAGTTCTTTCTTTAATGTTTTTTATCTATACGCTTTTCTCATTTGCAATATGCAAGGGGCAATGCGTTTAATTGATTGAATATAAACAGACTTGAAATAAGAAAAACTTAGAATATCAGCTTCTCCTTCAACATAAAAATAATAAAACTATGATTGTAAATCAATATATTATATTTTTATGTTGAAGGATATTTGACAGTAAAATTTGAATTTATTTTTTATTTTAAGTGCTTTGTCTCAAAATGCGGGATAGCGCTTCCGTTCTTCCCTTACTAATTAGTCATGTATGGATAGAACGGGAGATTGAATGGGTTGTTTTGTATCTGCTTTAGGTTTTAAAGCCAGTATTTTGAAGTTGAGAAATCAATCCTGCTGCAAAAGTAAAACGAGAAATATTGAGATCATTTTCAATAAGGGCACTAATGCGGTTTGTAATGTTGTGAATATGATTTTCTTCTGTTTTTTTCCAAGTGTCAAAAGGATCTTTTTTCTTTCCATAATTTTTGAGGATTTTCATAACGATTTGCCGTAAGCTTTCAGAAACATTTTCTTTGGCTTGGCTTAAAGCCATACTATCATAATAATCTACTACAGGAATTATACGACTTGCTTCGTTAATGCGGTTTATACGAATGATTTGTGCAAGTGAAAAATAGATCTCTGCGGTTTTAATAAGATCACTGTTGCTTTTTTTTGCAATTAAAGAAATATCACAGATTGTTGAAGCAGCTTCTAAGAGAGCTAATTGCTTCGCTAATGCTTTTGGTGCTCCCTCTTCGCTGTAGTGTAATGCTTTTTCCTCAATCTTTTGCTTAATATCGTTGTCGTGAGAATGCATAAGCTCTTTTTCAATAATGCTACGGGCTTGCTTTATTGTTTTTACGATTTCTTCTAATGGACGTGAGAGATCTATGTTGTGTAAACCCCAACTGGTTGTTTCAAAGAGCATTGGGGTCATTGCTGCGTAGAATTTGTTTTGGACAAGACCGGGTATTTTATTATCAAGCTTATCAATTTGCTCAGACAATTGAGGAATTTCAAAACCATCGCGAATGGCAATGAAAACGCGAATAATATTTTCAGCTTTTTGTTCTGTTGCATCGTGTAGTCTATTAACAAAAGTGGGGCCTCCACGATTTACAATATCGTTGGCAATCAGCGTTGCTATAATATTACGACGCAATTGATGGTTAATGACTTCCTTCTTAAAATTTTCTTGAATTTGTGTTGGAAAATAGTTCAGCAAGGTTGTATTGAAATAGTGATCATCAACAATGGGGCTATTAGCAATTTCTTCTTTTAAGGTTAATTTAGCATATGCAAAAATAACAGCGAGTTCTGGACGGAGAAGACCTTTGCCTTGGGTTGTTCTTTGTCGTAAAATTTGCTCATCAGGGAGTATTTCAACTCTACGATCTAGAAGCTTTTTTTGTTCCAAATCGTGCATAAAGCGTATTTGATAGGGCAAATCAGTAGTGCTTTGATTTTCCGCCAAAGAAAGAGCAAGGGGTTGTAGATAATTGTTGCGCAAAACGAGTTGCTCGACTTGAGGTGTCATTTTTTTCAAGAGCTTATTGCGATCTTCGCGGGTTAACGTTTTGGCACGTAGTGCTGATGCAAGAACAATTTTGAGATTGACCTCAATATCAGAACAATTCACACCAGCAGAATTGTCAATGGCATCCGTATTGCATCGACCACCATTTAAGACATATTCAATCCGTCCGCGTTGTGTAACACCAAGATTAGCCCCTTCGCCAATAATTTTTGCACGCACTTGCTCTCCGGTAATGCGTATCGCATCATTCGCACGATCACCTACTTGGGCATCATTTTCTGTTGCTGCGCGGATATAAGTACCAATGCCGCCGAACCATAAAAGATCAACAGGGGCTTTGAGAAGAGCAGATATAATTTCAAAGGGTGTTCCTGTTTGTTTTTCGAAACCAATGGCTTGTGCTGCTTCAGGTGAGAGAGTAATGGTTTTTTCTTTTCGTGAGAAGATACCACCGCCCTTTGATAATTTGCTTTGATCGTAATCTTGCCAGCTGGAGCGAGGAAGTTTAAAAAGGCGCATACGCTCTGCATAGCTTTCGTCTATGCTTGGATCTGGATCAATAAAGATATCGCGGTGATCAAAAGCGGCAATCAATTTTGTTTGTTTGGAAAGTAGCATCCCATTACCAAAGACATCGCCAGACATGTCTCCAACACCGACACAGGTGAAGGGCGTTGTTTGAATATCCTGATCAAATGTTTCTCTAAAATGTCTTTTGACAGCTTCCCATGCACCTTTGGCTGTAATACCAATGGCTTTGTGGTCGTAACCTGCTGAGCCTCCAGAGGCAAAAGCATCATCGAGCCAAAAGTGATTTGCTTGGCTGATGGCGTTGGCGGTATCAGAAAAAGTTGCTGTTCCTTTGTCTGCTGCGACAACAAAATAGGGGTCAGGGTCATCATGACAGATGACATTGGGGGGAGAACTTATTTTGCCGTTAATTAGATTGTCTGTGATTGAGAGCAAAGCTGTGATAAAGTCTGTATAAGCTTGTTGTGCTGCTTCTATAATGAGAGCACGGTCATTTGTTTGGGGAAGCCGATGGGGATAAAAACCCCCTTTTGCACCTGCAGGAACGATAACTGCATTTTTAACTTGTTGGGCTTTGACTAAGCTGAGGACTTCGGTACGATAATCTAATGCGCGGTCAGACCAACGAATGCCACCACGAGCGATAGGTCCAAAACGCAAATGTACCCCTTCAACTTCCGGTCCATAAACAAAAATTTCTCGGTAAGGGCGTGGTTCAGGCAAATCCTCAATTTGGCGCGGATTTAATTTGGTGGCTAAAATACGCCGTGGACTTCCATCGTCAAGAGGCGTAAAGGCATTCGTTCGTAAACTCGCATCGATAAGGTTGCAATAACGGCGTAAGATGAGATCATCATCTAAACCAGACACTTTCCGTAATTTTTCTCCAATACGCTTTTGAATAACCTGTTGGCTTTTTTCCCGTTCTTTTTCTGTATGGCTTTGGTGAAACTTTAAATGAAATAAAGCATAAAGATCTTGGGTAATGTCAGGATAAGCATTTAAAGTTTGGGCAACGCGATCTTGCGAATAAGGAATACCAGCTTGCTGGAGATAGCGCCCATAATGGCGCAAAATAACAATTTCATGCCAATCAAGTTCAGCTGTTTGGGTGAGTGCATTAAAAGCGTCATTATCAGCATTTTGTGCCCAAATTGCCTCAAAGGTTTCGGCGTGTTTTTGACCGTTTTTTTCAAAATCGATATAGAGCTGGAAAGTACTTTCCAGCTGCATATCATGAAGATACACAGAGTGCCCATAGCCATCTGGTAATTCAAGGGTTTGTTCGGCAATAACGCGAAACCCCATGTTTTCAAGGAGTGGTACGCGTTTGGAAAGGGCAAGAGCTTCATGGCGGTGAAAAAGCCGAAGAGAAATAGTACGTTTTTCTTTATTTTGTGTGTGATAAAAGTTCACGAAAAGGGGCTTCTCATCATGAAGATTTAAAATATGTCCTGCATCGTTAATAGCGTCTTCAGCTGAAAATAAATCACGATAGCTGTTGGGAAATTCGCTGGCTAGACGTGTTTGTTGCTCTGTTGTTTTCTGAGTAAGAGCGATGGCTTGAACGCTGTCTTCCCAACTTCGTGCAATCGAACGTACATGTTGTTCAAGTGTGGAGCGCTCGTGAAGGGGAACAGTCTCGTTTCCTTTGCGATGGATGATATAATAGACACGTATAAGGGTGCTTTCCAAAAATAGCGGATAAGATTCAAAAAAGTCGCCTTTATAGAGCTCAACAAAATGTTCGCCAACTTTTTCACGCAGGCTGCTGCTATATTGGTCACGCGGTACGTAGACAAGGATAGAAACAAAGCGCCCAAAAGAATCAGTGTGGGCAAGAACCCGTAAACGTGGGCGCTCATCTAATTGTAGAATAAGTTTAGTGTTTTCTGTCAATGTATCAACATCAGAGCGAAACATTTCATCTCTTGGATAGGTTTCTAAAGCACTGACGAGTGCTTTTCCTGAATAATCGGCGTGATTGTGTCCAAGACGTTGAATAATAGTTTGGGCTTTTTCTTTTAAGAAAGGAATTTGCAAAATAGAACGTGTATAAGCTGAGGAGGTAAAAAGCCCTACAATGCGTAATTCTCCACAGAGTTGTTTTTCTTTATCAAATATTTTAAGACCAATATAATCGAGCCAGACAGAACGGTGAATTTTGGAGCGACTGTTGGCTTTTGTCACGATAAACAGATTATCGCTTTCCATGAAGGATAAAACTTCTTGAGGAGGTTCTTTCATACTTTCATCGTCAACAATATGAATAGAAGCATCCGTGAGTATACCAAGTTCAATATTACTCGCTGTAAAGGATTTTAGGGGTTTTTGGTCTTTGATGAAGTTGTAAGTGCGCATACCAAGGAAAATGAAATTATCGTCCATTAGCCAGTGAAGAAATTCAATAGCCTTTTCACCTTCTTGTTTGTAGTGCGGGGGAAGGCTTATTTGGTAGGCATGAATATGCTTTTTAACTTCTTCAAGCATAGGTTTCCAGTCTTGTACAGCAGCATTAACCTGTTCAAGAACTAAGATGAGTTCATTTTCAAGTTTTTGTATTTGCTGTTTGTTTAATGACTCGATGTGAATTTGCATCAGACTGATGCGTTTTCCAGAAGTACAATCAAGAATAGGGTGCGCAATTAAATAGATATGGTTTTTGTGTTGATTGAAAACATTTAAAATAGAATCGAGAAGGAAGGGTTTGTTATCATTGACAAGCGTGATAGCGGTTATAGGCTTGTTATTACGGGTCAAATTTTGGTCAAAGTAGATAGTATTTTTTCCCGTCTGATGGAGATTAAAAGCTTTTACTGCGATGGCTGCGGCTTTTTGAAGTTCTTTATTTTCGTAATAAACAATATCTTCTTCATCTGTTTGAGCAAAAAGGATTTCTTCTATTTTATCTTGGGTGTTTTTTGTTTCTGTTTTTTTTTGTTGCAACACATTCACTCTCCCTTTTTGCTCTTAGGGGTCTTCTCTTCATCTTTTTAAAAGCAGACCATTATATTTTTGTATACTGTAACACCTTCTTCTTGAAGAAAATAGCTCTTTATTTGGAAAGAATGAGTTTGTTTTTGCTATTTTTTAGTAATAGTTTGTACTCTAAAGAAATATTTTGCGTCAAAGAAAGGGCACTTTTAGTATTTTTGTATGTTAATAGTTTGTTTTTTAAAATATACAAAATGAAAGTAAAAAAAGAAGCAAAAGTAAAGAGAGAATGGCGCGTTTACCAGAAAGACTTTTAAGTGGTTACCAAAACTTTATAAACAATCATTTTTTATATAAAATAGCAGATTATCAGCAATTGGCGATTGAGGGGCAGAAACCTGAAGTTTTGGTCATTGCTTGTTGTGATTCGCGTGCAGTACCAGAAATGATTTTTGATGCTAAGCCAGGGGAAATTTTCACCATGCGCAACGTGGCGAATGTGGTTCCTCCTTTTTCTCCTGATGATCAATATCACGCAACATCAGCAGCTCTTGAATATGCTGTGCAATTGCTTAAGGTGAGACATATTGTCGTTTTTGGTCATGCCCATTGTGGAGGCATTCGTACTGCTCTTAATGAGACATATAAATCTTTATCATCAAATGATTTTATTGGTCAATGGATAAGTCTCTTAGCACCAGCAGCAGAAATCGTTTTGAATAATAAGTCGCTGTCGTGGCCAGAAAAACAGACGGCATTAGAGCAGCTTTCTATTCGCCATTCGTTGAGAAATTTAGAGACGTTTCCGTGGATAAAGCTTCGCAAAGATCAAGGTTTTTTGACATTGCATGGGGTTTGGTTTGATATCTCTAGCGGAAAATTATGGAGTATAGAACAGGAAACAGGTTGTTTTATGCGTGTTGAAGTTGAAAGTTTTGAAGTATAGTATTTGCTGTTTTTATTTCTTCGTATAAAAAGACATTTTATGATAAAACTTGACAAAGCTGGGGTTTTATTGTTTGAAGGAGCAAGCTTTCAGTGACAAAATTAACTTGGAGCCACCGACTGAGACCCCAGTTTAAGGGTATAAAGAGATCTCAGAGGTCAACATCCGACGGCGCGATGCGTTCTCGGATGTTATTTTGGTTTGTTTGTTATGCAACAATGAGGTAAATGATGTTTGAATCCTTGCAAGAGCGACTTGGTTCTATTCTGTCTCATTTGACGGGACGTGGCGCTTTATCGGATCAGGATGTTGTAGAGGCGCTGCGTGAAATTCGTCGCGCTTTATTGGAAGCTGATGTTGCTCTTGATGTTGTACGCTCTTTTACCGATAGGGTTCGGGAAAAAGCTGTTGGGGCCGAAATCGTTAAATCAATTAAACCAGGCCAAATGGTGGTTAAAATTGTTCATGATGAATTGGTTCATATTCTTGGAAATGAAAGCGTTCTGAGTGATTTAAATGCACCAGCTCCAGTTGTTATCATGATGACTGGTTTGCAAGGTTCCGGAAAAACAACTACAACAGCAAAGCTTGCAAAACGTTTTACTGATAAGCATAATAAAAAAGTTCTCATGGCGTCATTAGATACACGCCGTCCCGCTGCACAGGAGCAATTGCGCCAATTGGGAGAACAGGCAAAACTTGCAAGCTTGCCTATTATTGCGGGTCAGCTGCCTGTTGATATTGCATCACGTGCCGTGCAGGCTGCTAAATTAGGTGGTTATGACGTGCTTCTTCTTGACACAGCAGGACGTAATCATATTGATGAAGCTTTGATGCTTGAATTGGCTGAAATTAAAGCATGTGCCCTTCCTCATGAGATTATGTTGGTGGCTGATAGTTTGACGGGGCAAGATGCCGTTCATCTTGCTCGTTCTTTTGATGAGCGTGTAGGGATTACAGGGATTATTTTAACACGGATGGATAGTGATGGGCGTGGTGGCGCTGCTCTTTCTATGCGTGCTGTTACAGGTAAACCAATTAAAGCAATTGGAACTGGTGAAAAAATAGATGCCTTAGAAGAATTTCATCCCAGTCGTATTGCTGATCGTATTCTGGGAATGGGGGATATTGTTTCTTTGGTTGAAAAAGCTGCTGAAACAATGGATCATGAGAAAGCTGCTGCTTTTGCAAAAAAAATGCAAGCCGGAAAATTTGATCTGAATGATCTTGCAGAACAGTTGCAGAAAATGAAAAAACTGGGTGGAATGGGCGGTATTATGGGCATGTTGCCAGGAATGGGGAAGGTCAAAGAGCAGATTGCGGCTGCGGGGTTTGATGATCGTTTGTTTGATCGTCAATTGGCCATTATTTCATCTATGACACTGCAAGAGCGGGCGAATCCAGAGCTTTTAAAACATAGCCGCAAACAGAGAATTGCTAAGGGATCTGGTACAACGGCAGCTGATATTAATAAACTTTTAAAGATGTATCGCCAAATGGCTGATATGATGAAAGCCATGGGTGGTAAAGGAAAAAGTGGTTTGATGGGAAAAATGTTGGGAGGACTTGGTTCCAAAATGGGTTTTGGTGGTATGGGAAATTTGGGGGGGGATTCTCCAGCTATGCCTGATTTGTCAGGATTGGATCCAAAGCAATTCTCAACGCTTCAAAAGCAAATTGAAAATGGTAATGGAGAGAAGTTCTTGCCCGGACTTCCCAAGCGTGGACCTATATTTCCTGGTCTTTCCAATGGCATTGCCGATAGGGGAAAATTTCCTCAGCATCCTAAGAAAAAATAAGATGTGAAGAGGGAAAGGAATATGATGCAGGAAACAGTATTAAAAGAATTAGCACATTTACGAGCATCTATTGATAATTTTGATGCAACTTTGATTCATATCTTAGCAGAGCGTTTTCGTTGTACGAAAGCTGTTGGGCGCTTAAAAGCGCGTTATGATTTGCCTAAAGTAGATCCTCTGCGTGAGCAATATCAGGTAGAGCGTTTGCGGCAATTGGCTATGGATAGTGATCTTGATCCTGATTTTGCTGAAAGATTTTTAAAATTTATTATTAAAGAAGTTGTGAGTCATCATGAAGTTATTGCTGAAGAGCAAAAAACAAAAAAGTCAATTTAAACGAAAGCCAGAGCTGACAATAGGAGATAAAATATGGCATTGAAAATTCGTTTGTCCCGTGGAGGTTCAAAAAAACGTCCTTATTATCATATCGTCGTTGCAGATGTTCGTAGTCCGCGCGATGGGCGGTTTCTTGAGCGTGTTGGTGCATGGGATCCAATGTTGCCTAAAGATGGACCGAGGGTAAAACTTAATGAAGAACGTATCCAATATTGGCTTGGGCAAGGGGCTCAACCAACAGATCGCGTTTTACGGTTTTTAGATGCAGCTGGCTTGAAAAAGCGTCCAACTCGTAATAATCCACATAAAGGTGAACCGGGTAAAAAAGCACAAGAACGTATAGCAGCAGCAAAGCAAGCGGCAGAAGAAGCAGCGGCAGCGGCTGAAGCAGAATCTGCTTCAGCATAAGAAGCATGGTTGTTTATCAACGTGTCTTTAAAAGCTTTAGAAAAATAAATATTATCCGTTTTTGTTTATCAAAAACGGATTTTCTTTAAAAAGTGGCTTGTTTAAACAGCGCTGGTTTTTTAAAAATCAATGGTTTTAAAAGTCAATAGCGCGGCCTTTAATTTCCCAGTCTCCATAGCGGGAAGGGTCTTTTCCGCCGCGTCCGCCGTTTTCTAAAGGTTGTTCTTTTTTTGCTGCGCTTTTTCGCCTTTCTTCAGCTTCTTTAAGGGCGCGTTGTGCTGCGGGAGAAAGAGATTGCTGTTTAACGACATTTGCGTTTTTTTTGCTTGTATTCTCATCTTTTTTATTCATTTTACACCTATTCCATTGAAGAAGCAGAAAGAAAACACCATCATATAATATTGATTGACTTTTATCATGGAGTTTTTTGAGTAATGAATATAATGCGTACAGCCATGCTTTTGGCTTTTTTAACTGCTCTTTTTATGGGAGTTGGTTATCTTGTTGGAGGGGGTGGTGGCATGGTCATTGCTCTTTTGATGGCAAGTGGTTTAAACTTTTTTTCTTATTGGAATTCGGATAAAATCGTTTTACGCATGTACGGGGCGCGTGAAGTTGATCAGCATTCAGCACCAGTTTATTATAAGATTGTAAGCGATTTAGCACAAAGGGCTTCTCTTCCTCAACCAAAGGTTTATGTTATTGAGAATGCACAGCCAAATGCTTTCGCGACGGGACGTAATCCGCAAAATGCTGCTGTTGCTGCAAGTACTGGGTTGTTAGAGCGGTTGAGTTCAGAGGAAATTGCCGGCGTTATGGCGCATGAGCTTGCACACATTGAGCATCGTGATACCTTAACAATGACTCTAACCGCGACGATTGCAGGGGCAATTTCAATGCTTGGTAATTTTGCTTTCTTTATGGGAGGACCGCGGAACTCTTCAGAAGATTCTCATGGCGCTGGGGCAATTGGAGGATTTATTGCATTGCTCGTGGCACCTTTTGCAGCGATGCTGGTGCAAATGGCGATTAGCCGTACGCGGGAATATGCTGCGGATCGGAGAGGGGCTGAAATATGTGGTAATCCTTTATGGTTGGCTTCGGCATTGCGTAAGATTGCTGATGGGGGACGTGGGGTATATAATGAAGAAGCAGAGCATAATCCAGCAACCGCGCATCTGTTTATTATTAATCCTTTGAGCGGTGAGGGAGCGGATAGTCTTTTTTCGACACATCCAGCAACTGCAAATCGTATTGCTGCTCTTTATCAGCAAGCAGAAGAGATGAAAGGGGCTCTTGCCAAAAGTGTGGGATGGAATAAAGAAGACGCTATACATGAAAAAAGCAGCGGGATGAGCTATGCGGATTTTCATAGTGGTCAGGCTCATACATTAGGTGAGCAAGAAAACAGTCCTTTTCAGCGTGTTACAAAGCGTCCTTCTTGGCTTCGTTATGAAAATTCAAAAAGATCTCGTTCATAGAGTTATTGAGGGATTTTTTAAGGAAATAGTGATATAAAGGTGGTGTTTTGAAACACAAAAAAGCGGGGCATGTGTCTGAAAAAAATGTTCCAGGGTTAGCTGTTCGACAGGTGTGTGTGCGTCTTTTGGGGGCGGTAGTTGATAAGTACACGCCTCTGTCTGGTTTGACGGATAATGAACACGGACATCCACAATATTTAAAGCTTTCACAGCGAGATCGTTTGTTATGTCGGGCTATTTTAACAGCTTCATTGCGTCATCGAGGGCAGATTATGGCGGCTCTTTCACGCTTTTTGGCGCGTCCTTTGCCTTCACAAGCACTTTCACTTCAGCATCTTTTGCATATCAGTGTTGCACAAATTCTTTATCTTGATATTCCCGATCATGCGGCTATTGATTTAGCTGTGCGTGTGGCGAAACTTGATCCTCGAATGCGCCGTTTTTCAGGGGTGGTGAATGCTCTTTTGCGCAATGTTGCACGTGAGGCAGAGCCTTTACGTCAACAAGTTCCTACCATTGAAGGTGTGCCAGCGTGGTTTGGACAGCTTTTAATATCAGCTTATGGAACAGAAAAGGCGCATCAGATTATAGCAATTCAAAGTGTGGAACCCCCTTTCGATTTGACAGTGAAATCTGACAGTGTTGGATGGGCTAAAAGGCTTGGCGGTGTGGTGTTGCCCAATGGTTCTGTTCGATTAAATCGTCTAGAGAGTTCTGTTTCTGATTTACCAGGCTATAGTGAAGGAACTTGGTGGGTTCAAGATTTCGCTGCAGCGTTGCCTGCTTGTTTACTAGGAACACTTCGGGGTAAACGAGTTGCTGACCTTTGTGCAAGCCCTGGGGGAAAAACAGCACAATTGGCTTTACAAGGGGCAGAGGTGACAGCAATTGAGCTTTCTGCTAACCGCGTAAAGCGTTTAAAAGAAAATATGGAACGGCTTCGTTTTTCAGTTCACATTTGGCAGGGCGATGTGAGAAATTTCCATCCCACACAGCTTTTTGATGCGGTTCTTCTCGATGCTCCTTGTTCTTCTACTGGAACGATCCGTCGTCATCCAGATATTTTATGGACGAAATCGAGGGATGATATCATCAAGTTAGCGGCGTTGCAAAATGATTTACTTGTCGCAGCAATTTCCTTGGTAAAGGTGGGGGGACGGATTATTTTTTCCAATTGTTCATTGGCAAGAGAAGAAGGTGAAGATCTTATTGAAAAAATTTTATCGACACGCAATGACATTGTTTTAGAACCTATTTATCCAGGGGAAATGGGAGCACTGGCACATTTGCTTTGTGGGGGGATGTTACGTACAACGCCTGCGGATTTTTGTCATAAAAATTTTGATGCTGAGAAAACCGCATTTTTAGGAATGGATGGTTTTTTTGCTGCGCGCTTACGAAAAATTGCTTAATTAACGCTTCATTTACAAAAATGGTCGAAATTGTATTTGAATCAGCATAAATGGAGATGAAGTTTTGGCGGTTGCGGTAAAAGCTCCTCAGGTAAAAGTGGCAGCCTGTATCGATACGATACAGAATATTATGCGGCGTTTATGGGTTGGACCATTGTTTCGTTGGCGGTTTTCAGGGTTTCGTCCTCATAAAATTTTAGCGCATCCCATGGATTTGCATGTAGCAGACCCTATGATGGCGCATGAATTTTATCATGGTCGTTTTGCTTTTGCTGGTCACATTGTTCATTCTGGTGCTGTTTCGCCGTTTGCATTGGTTCCACCAACGCTAGAATGGGAAGCAGCTCTACATGATTTTCATTGGTTGCGCCATATGGAGGCAGCAGGAAGTGATTTAGCTTCTGCACATGCACGCTCTCTTTTAGAAGATTGGTTTGACCATGCTGGAAAGAAGGTAAAAGGGCTTGCTTGGAGTGGTCCTGTTGTGGCGCGGCGCTTGATTTCATGGATTTGTCATTCGAAAATGTTGTTAGAAGGGGCAAGTGAACGGTTTGAAAAACGCTTTTTACGTGCGCTTGGTTTGCAATTTCGTTATTTGCGCGTAACAATTTGCAGTATGGAGCATGATGACCGACGTTTACAAGCAGCAGCGGCTTTGACGTTCGCATCTCTTGCTTTGCCTGTTTCTGTGGCAGTGAAAAAAAAGGTACAAACCACACTTATAAAAGAGCTTTCCCGTCAAATCCTAGTTGATGGTGGGCATATTTCTCGTAGTCCTGTTATTTTGCTGAATTTGTTATCGGATTTATTGTCGTTACGGCATCTTTTTATGCGTAGCAATGAAACAGCACCACGTATTTTGATTGATTCTGTTGAGCGTATGTTGCCAGCTTTACGATTCTTTATCCATGAGGATCAAACGTTGGCTCATTTTAATGGGGTTGGTCCCCTTGTGTCGGAACGGTTATCGTCCCTTTTGAAGCTTGATGAAACAGGAGGGCATCCTTTTAGTTATGCCCGTTATTCAGGATTTCAGCGCTTAAAAGCCAATCAAACAACAGTGCTTGCAGATACAGGAAAGTTTCCACCCCGCTTTGTAGCACAGCAGGCTTGTTCGGGGTGTTTGTCTTTTGAAATGTCTTCACAAGGGCACCGTTTTATTATCAATACTGGTGTTAATCCTGATGGTCGGGAAGATTATCGACATTTAGGGCGTGTTACTGCAGCACATTCAACAGCTACGCTTAATGATTGTTCAGTGGGTGCTTTTTATCATAAAAAGAAAAATGGCGCGCCATTTTTGTTTGATGGACCCAGGGAAGTTCAAGTGCGCCGTATAGAGGATTCAGAGAAGACGGGTTTTATTGCGAGTCATAATGGTTATGTGCGACCTTTTAATCTTATTCATGAGCGTGGTGTTATTTTGGCGACAAATGGAGATATGATCGAAGGTTTTGATCGCTTTTTTATGCCAAATAAAGGGGGAAAGAGACACAAGAGTGTGCAAAATGAACAAAATCATGTTGCTGTTCGGTTTCATCTTCATCCACAAGTTGAAGTTAACTATGATGGCAAACGTGTCTGTTTAGCCGTAAAGAACGAGAACGTGAAGAGCGAACAAGTATGGTATTTTATATCGCCTGATGCAGATATTTTTCTTGAAGATTCGATTGATTTTGCAGAATTAACAGGTCCACAACGGACACAACAGATTGTTTTATATTTTCGTCCTGCATTTCAGGAAAAAGTTCGTTGGCGTTTTATCCGTAAAGCGTTTGATAAAAAATCAGAACATTGTTCCAACCCATAGTATATTGCGTTTTATCTTCGTGTCGCAAAACATCATCGTTTATTGTGGTAATATTCTCAAAATTTGAAGATCATATAAATTTTATACATGAAGCATTTTGTTAGAGTATAGGTTGGATGTTTTTAGGCAAGGTTTGCTCATAGAATCTCATGAGGTGATGCTAAGAGAGAGGGATTGGCTCCCGAAAAAAGAGTTTTTAACAGACCATTGTTGACAGATGAGTACTGGTTAAGGATCTTCATTCTTTAAAGATGCGGAGAGAAAATAAAGCTGTTGCTTATCTTCGATAAGTTCTTAAGTGTGCTGTTGGAATCAATATTTCTCTCTGAGAGAGTTGCATTAATAGGGTTACGTTCCTCACAAAAAACAGAGCGCTATTTATTGCATATTCACGGACTTATATTAAAGAAAAATCCCTTAATACTTCCAAGCCTATTTCGCGACGATGTCTGTGATGGGTATAACGGTAAATCCATGAAGCACCTCATCTTTACGCAAGGAGCAATTCGGCACTATCACACTATTTATAGTGCCCAATATTTGTAACAAGCTCTTAGCATTAGAGATGGTTCATAAGAGGCATTTTTAGAATTTTCTTAATAGTTTTTATCCACACAGGACCCCCCGCTTGTAACGTGCAAGCGAATGGTTTTGGTTGATTCAACACACATAGATTTTGAATGGGAGAATCTTCGGTATTCGGGGTTCTAATTCAATATGAATAACGCTAAATTATTAATCAAATATTATACATCACAGAAGCACTGAAAATTCAAGAAACAATACATAGCAGCGCCCGAAAAAGACAGCCCCTCCGCTCTTTGTTATTATACTAAAAATGAAGTCATAATAACAAACCACAAAATGCGTGTTCTTTCATAGCAAAGCACTCTCTCAAATGCTTCAAATAACTTTTATAAAGATTTACGCGAATAACGCCGTGCAATCGAATCAATATCACCTCGACAAATTCCAAGATCGCTGAGTTCATATGTTGAAAGACAACTTAATGCATTAACGGTTCGACGATAACGGCGCCAATTACTATAAAAACGTAGAATATTCATATCCTCTACTCAAACTTTTCATTACACTCTTTAGTTTAAGAATAGAGCATATTACTAAAAAGAGTTGTGTTATAATATCATAACAGGTATGCATCTACATACAAAATAATACCCTTTTAACATTTTGCTCATGTGAAAGGGAAACCATTAAAAATATTAACAACGACAATATCCTATCCCTAAATAATGATTAAATTATGTGCATTTTCTGTGGTGATAAACTTCTTCACGAGTAGATTCTTTGGATTGAATAACTGCTTCCATTTCAACAGTTATCAATAGTCATATGATGATTATGAACAGTTCCTTGAAACATTTGTCTCATATGAAGAGGAAATTAGTAAAATTATTAATGGCGGAAGTGTCGTGTTCCTGTAAAAACCATCGCTAAACCCTGCGCATCAGCAGCCGTGATAACTTCTTCATCACGCATGGAGCCTCCTGGTTGAATAACTGCTGTTGCTCCTGCTTCAGCTGCTGCTAATAAACCATCTGCAAAAGGAAAAAATGCATCTGATGCAACAACCGATCCTTTTGTGAGAGTTTCTGTTAAGCCTGCTCTTTGGGCACTTTCTGCTGCTTTACTTGCAGCAATTTTTGCTGAATCGATGCGGCTCATTTGTCCGGCTCCAATTCCAACTGTTGCGCTATTTTTCGCGTATACAATAGCATTTGATTTAACGTGTTTTGCTACACGAAAAGCAAATTGAAGATCACGCATTTCATCTTGAGTTGGTGCCCGCTTTGTCACTACTTGCAATTTAAGATCATCAACCACTACGTTATCACGCGATTGCACTAAAATGCCTCCTGCAAGTGTTTTCGCAAGAAGTCCTGCACAGCGTGGATCAGGAACTCCACCTGTAATGAGCAAACGAAGATTTTTTTTCTTGGCAATAATTTCACGTGCCGCCATTGTGGCATCAGGAGCAATAATCACTTCTGTGAAAATTTTAACAATCTCTTCAGCACATTCCTCATCAAGGGGTTGATTTAAAGCAACAATTCCACCAAATGCCGATACATTATCACACATAAGAGCTTTCAAATAAGCTTCTTTCAAATTTTCTCCTTCCGCAACACCACAAGGATTGGCATGTTTAATAAGAGCGACAGCAGCGGTTTTTTGCGGATCAAATTCTGCCACAAGTTCAAAGGCTGCGTCTGTATCATTCAGATTGTTATAAGAAAGCGCTTTGCCTTGTAAAAGTTTTGCTGTTGCAATACCAAAACGTTTTTCATTATTGCGATAAAATGCTGCCTGTTGATGTGGATTTTCTCCATAGCGCATAACACTTTCAAGATGACCAGAAAAACTCTGCCACGATGGAGTTTCAATTTTTAAATCCCGTGCAAACCACGATGCTATTGCCGTATCATAAGCAGCCGTGTGTGCATAAGCGCGCATTGCTAGCTGACGACGCACAGATAAGCTTAAACACCCATTATGCTGCTTTAATTCAGCTAGAATCGAATCATAATCTTTTATCGCTGTTACAACACCGGTATAAGCATAATTTTTTGCCGCGGCGCGAATCATCGCCGGTCCACCGATATCAATATTTTCAAGAATCGTTTGTCCATCGGCTCCCGATAGGATCGTCTCTTCAAAAGGATAAAGATTCACCACCAAAAGATCAATTCCATGAATGCTGTTCTTTTCCATAGCTTCTCTATGGCTAGGATCTTCTCTTACCCCTAACAAAGCACCATGAATCAAAGGATGGAGTGTTTTTACACGCCCATCCATTATTTCAGGAAATCCAGTAACTTCAGCAACATCTTTTACGGGTAAACCAGCCGCTATGAGGGTTTTGGCTGTTCCTCCTGTTGAGATTAATTCAACATTGTAAGTCGCATGGAGGGCTTGTGCAAAAGCAACCACACCCGTTTTATCAGACACAGAAAAGAGAACACGACGAACCCGATGAAGATCAGGTATGGGAAAATTTTTGGCAACAACACCCATAACAGAAGCCTTAAAAATTAAAGAGTTAAAATTCTAGTAAAACACGCTTATACATTTATAGCATAAGCCTTTAGCAAAATACACTGAAAGGATAAACTGTCTTTTTAGAATATAGGATGACTCATCTTTTTTATTATCCTGTAAAAACACTCTCATTTGAGGTGTGGTGGTGGGTGTAAAGTCTCATTGAGACATTAAATGTTTTTTTGTTGCTTATAACTCAACATCTCATCTTCATAGCAGTTTTGAAACAAAAAATGCATCCGTATATTCTCTGCTATATTAGCTTTTATACTAGATGAAGGCGAAAGTATTGCGTATATCAGTTGGAGTAATCTCTGAAATGGGAAACAATCTAATGAAGCAAGAATATAAAATTATAAAAGCAAAAATGAGTGCCTATCTTTCCTATCATTTTTAAATTTGGCTTTATGTTTTTCAAAAGCGTTTATGACAATGTTTTTGAGAGTGAATTTTTTTATAGAGTGGAGATAATGCGTTGTTTCACATTTTTAATGAATCATCCCTCGTTTTATGATGGTTTTTTAAAGAGTGTCGCGTAAATCTTTTGTGAATGGTATAAAGATCCATTGTATGCCTATGATCTTTATTTAACAAAGGCGCAAGTTAGTAGATTCTATTCTCTTTATCACTTGAGATAGAAGAGATCTTTTTTAGTTTTTTTGCCGTAGCAGAAAAAGAAAAGCTCCTAACACACCAGCAGCTAAAATAAACCACGTGATTGCATAAACGAGATGATTATTTCGAAAATGTATAATCGTAAGACCAACGACGGGAAGGTTTGCTTGTGGAGATGTTTTTCTGGCATCAATGAAATAAGGGGCAACAGTGGACAAACCAAGTTTTTGTGCCATAGCGGGGAGATCACGCGTATACCATAAATTTTTGTCCGGATTATTTTTACGCGGGAAAAAACCATTTTTTTCGCTCATGCGTAATAAACCTATAATCGTTGTTGGTTCTGTGTCCGTGGTAGAATTTTGCTGAGATGAGGCATTTGTATGCGATTGCTCTGGGTTTTGAAAATTGTTACGTTCATCCATGGGGATAAAGCCACGGTTGATAAAGATCAGTGCATTATCAGTAGTCTGTAAAGGAGTCAAAACCCAATAGCCTGTAGTATTTTGAGCGGCAGCAGTGACTAAAATATTTTTGTCTGTTAAAAATTTTCCTGTTATAACAACAGGTTGATATTCATTTTTTTCAAAAGTAATATCTGACCATTGATTTTTTAGGGGGGCTTTTATGGGGGGCAAATGAATGCGCTGATTGGCACTGGTGATAAGATTTGTTTTCCAGTTTAACCGTTGTACTTGCCATATACCTAATGCGCTAAAGAGAAGAAAAAAACAAATACATAAAGTCCCAAACAAAAAAGAAGAAAAACAGCAAGAATTTCCCTGAAGCTTTGTCATGGGGGGCTCTTTTTTGCTCATGATTTATGCTTCCTTTCGGGACAATAGGCTTTTATTCTAACATGGTATGTATTTAAAAAAAACATTTTGTACCCTTTTTGGCAGAATTTGCACGCCTTAATTGAGAAAAAAGATGAAGAATGAGCCCGTAAGAGATGAAAAAGGTTTTATAAAAGACTTGACCTTTTGTTGTCGACCCCCTATTAGAAAGAAACTTCCCAATGATGCCCGTTTAAGGTTGCATTGTGCGTGTTTTGCGTTCATTGTGTCTTTTGGGTATGGGAATTTGAAAGTTTCTTAGAGTTTAAGGGTGAAGTTTATGTCTCGTGCATGTGAATTGACAGGGAAGACGGTTCTGTATGGTAATAATGTTAGCCATGCAAATAATAAGACTCGGCGTCGTTTTTTACCAAATCTTTGCAATGTGACATTGATTTCAGAAGTGTTACAGCAAAGTTACCGCTTGCGCATTTCAGCAAGTGCGTTGCGTTCTGTTGAGCATCGTGGTGGACTTGATGGTTTTTTGGTCAAAGCAGACGATAAAGAGTTGTCGCAACGTGCGCGTTTGCTAAAACGCCAAATCATTAAGAAAAAAGCTGAGCAAGAAGGTGAGCAAAAGGCTGAACAAGCAGCGTAATTGCTATCGTCATTCTTTTTTGTTTATTGACGCTTTTATTCCGGTTTTCTGTTCTAGACGTTAAGTTTTTTGCAGGTTGATCGTTTTATTTTATTGGTCCCGTATCCTAGGTTTAAAAAATGCCCTCAAGCAGTCTTTTACGAGAACAGCAAAAGAAAAGGTATATTGTTTTTTCTATTTTAGCAATGTGCCTTGCTGTCACTGCTTCTAATATTTTTGTTCAATATCCTGTTTATTGGTTTGATTTAAATGAGCTGTTGACTTATGGGGCTTTTACCTATCCATTTGCTTTTCTGATCAATGATTTGACCAATCGTTTTTATGGTCCATCTGCTGCGCGGCGTGTGGTTTATGCTGGTTTTTTTGCGGGGGTCTTTGTTTCTTGGATATTGGCGACGCCACGGCTTGCCCTTGCTTCTAGTTTTGCATTTTTATTTGGACAACTCCTTGATATTGTTGTTTTTACTCCTTTACGACGTAAAACATGGTGGAAAGCACCTTTAGCAGCAGCGTTGGTTGGTTCGGCTTTGGATACAGTGCTGTTTTTTGCTCTTGCTTTTTCTAGCTCTTTTGCTGTTCTTGATAAGATAACAGGGTACGCTGATAGTTCACTGGTGGAGAGTACTGTTTTGGGAGGGATAGGCATGCCAGTTTGGCTCTCGCTTGCTTTTGGTGATTTTTCGGTAAAAATTATTATGAGCCTGTTTATGTTGATTCCCTATGGAACAATTCTTAATATTGTAAAGCTTCCTCTTTATCAAAGTCATTCAAAGAATGATTCTTCTTTTGTTTGTAACAAATAATGATCTTTGTCTTTTTGTTTTGCTAAAGAAGAGAAGGTTGTGCGTTATGCTTCTGCGAACAGAATTTGAGTGGATTCAAAAAAGGGATTTTGATTCTTTTCTCAAGTTGTATTTATCCATACATCATTTATGCTTATGATGTGTAAGGAAGTGCTTTTGACTGATTCAGTATGAGATAAGAGCATCTTATCAGTATTAAAAACAGATAATCAAGCTCTTATAAAGGATCAAAAATGTCTTGTTAAGAATTGTGATTTCTTACTTATGATTATTTGAGTTATAAGAAACTTGGTTCTTATAAAGGAAAAAACATTTCGATATACATTTGGGTAGTATATAAATAGAAAAATAAATACCAATGGTATCAAGTCCTTTTTGACAGTTTTAAAATTGGGTTATACTGGTATTTATCATTATTTTAGTAACAAATGTTTGTGCAGATATGTTAATGAATTTACAATTTGTTATAATGCGATCTCTGTAGAATTTGGCAAACGCTTCGAGTATTTATTTTAGACAATTGTAGGTTAGAAAATGCGATACTTGGAGCTGATAGTATGAATAAAATGATAAATCAAACAGATCATACAGAGGCTTTATTTGATAATTTTGTATTAACTTCCTTGAAAAAACAGAGAGAGACTAGGGAGTTGCCTATTGTAAAATCACCTCTTCGTTATCCGGGAGGGAAAAATCGTGCTGTTCCTATAATTATTAATAACTATATAAGGAAATAAAAAACTTTATGTTCTCCTTTTGTAGGAGGGGGGACAATTGAATTAACCTTAGCAAAAAGAGGAACAAAGGTTTATGCTTATGATGCTTTTAAGCCGCTTGTTATTTTTTGGCAGATGCTTTTGAAAGCTGCTTCAGCTCTTGCAGAAAAAGTAAGAGAATATGAAGATATGACTCCCGTAATGTTTTATAATCTCCAAAAAACTTTTGGGAATATTAAAAATCAATTAGAGATTACTGCTGTTTTTTCTTACTCTTAATTGCTCTTTTTTCCGGAAAAATACTTTCTGGCGGTATGTCTCCAGGACATCCTCGATACAATTATCGTTCTATTGAATGGCTTAAAGATTTTAAGATTGAAAATTTCACAATGGAACACAGAGATTTTACAGAAAGTATTCCTAAACACTCTAACGATTTTCTTTATTGTGATCCTCCGTACCTTATTAATCAAAAACTTTATGGTCAAAAAGGCGATAAACATCATCCTTTTGATCATCAATCTCTTGCTGAGCTTTTAAGAAAGCGTCACAGATGGGGTTTTATCTTATAATGATTGTCTGGAAATTAGAGAACTTTATAAAGGACATACAATACTTAAATCCTGAATGGACTTACGGTATGGGAAACAATAAAAAATCAAATGAACTCGTAATTTTGAGTAAGGATCTTTAGGAAATTGCATGAAACAGGTAAGAAAATGGAAAAGCCTTTGAATATGCTTTGGCTATGGGTTTTAAAAAAGCAACAAAGGCTTCTATAGAGTTTAACTCGTCTTTTCAAATAGCGGTGTCTTTTTATAATTTATTTAATAATACTGAAAAAAAGGCTTTTAAATCTTGCTTCTATTGAAGCAGCCGTTTTTTTACAGTTACATGATAAAAATATTAGAAACACGAAAACTTTTGTTCTTTAGGAAGATTTTGTTGGGATCAAAGGAGATGTCCGTGATATTATTTAAAAAGTTCCTGAAAATCACATTGGTATTTCTGCAAAACATAATCATAGCGCTATCAAACATCCTCGCCTTTCTGGTAAAATAGATTTTGGTAAAGAATGGACGGGTTATTCTTGTAGCAGCGTTTATTTCAATGAAGTTAGGCCTATTTTTGATTATTTAGCAGAGCTTAGAGATAAGAAGATGTTCTTTAGAGATATAGAGGATAAAGACAGCAGAGTTTATCTTCCAATCCTAGAAGCTTTTTCTAAAGAACTTCAAAGGCTTTGTTTAGATTATCAAGATAAATTTGTGAAGCTATTGTTTCAGTATGTTATAGGTTCTTATGATTTTTATAAGATTATGATAGATACAAGATCTAAACAAAAACGGGTTATTATTCAGTCTTTTAATTTGAATGGCACTCTGGGATATGGTCGTAAATGGAAAATTCCAAGCAAAATTTTATCAGTTGCACTAAAACCAGAAAGTAAAAACAAACTTATTATAATTTTTGAAGATGGTTGGAGCATTTCTTTTAGAATTCATAATGCATCCAGTAAAGTAGAAGCTTCTTTAAAGTTCGATATTCAGTTTGTGGGATTATCTTCTCAGGTTGTTAGTCATCAAATTCCGATGGTTTAATGATAGAGATAATTTTTTAAGATGTAATTGTTGGCTGTTTCAAGGTAAGTTTATTTCTTATGAATATGAGGCTTTTTATCACTAAAAAGTATTTCTAATTGTTTTGTTATGGCGTCGGCGAGTTCTTCAGCATTCATAATTGTTACAGCACGTTGATAATAACGTGTGACGTCATGACCAATTCCAATGGCAATGAGTTCGATGGGGGAGTGTGTTTGGATTTCTTGAATCACTGCGCGTAAGTGTTTTTCTAGATAATTGCTGGAGTTGACCGATAGTGTCGAATCATCAACAGGAGCACCATCAGAAATGACCATGAGGATACGACGTTGTTCACGCCGCGATAAAAGACGTTGATGAGCCCAAATTAAAGCTTCTCCGTCGATATTTTCTTTTAATAATCCTTCTTGCATCATCAAACCTAAATTGCGTCGTGCGCGACGCCATGGGGTATCAGCACTTTTATAGATGATATGGCATAAATCATTGAGGCGTCCAGGATTGTGGGATTTGTTTTGGGTAAGCCATTGTTCTCGCGATTTTCCTCCTTTCCACGTTTTAGTGGTAAAACCTAAAATTTCAACTTTGACACCACAACGTTCAAGAGTTTGTGCCAAAATATCAGCACAGCTTGCGGCAACGCTAATGGGGCGTCCGCGCATTGAGCCAGAATTATCAATGAGAAGTGAAACAACCGTGTCCCGAAATTTGGTGTTGCTTTCCATTTTAAAAGAAAGGGGTTGCATGGGATCAATAATTAGACGTGGAAGCCGTGCTGTATCAAGATACCCTTCTTCAAGGTCAAAGCTCCAGTTGCGATTTTGTTGCGCCATCAAGCGGCGCTGGAGACGGTTTGCTAAACGGCCAACGATGTTTTGAAGATGATTGATTTGCTTATCAAGATAACGGCGTAAGTGATCTAACTCGTTTTCAGAACAAAAATCTGTTGCTTCCAAAATTTCATCAAATTGACGGGTGAAGATTTTATAATCACCAAGTCTTTCCATTTGTTCCGAATCGGAAAAAAGGCGTTTGGCTCTTCTTGGCTTTTCTTGCCAAGGTTCATTTTTTTGTTCGCCGTCAGCTTGATCATTGTTGTTTGATTGTGTCGCTTGTGTTTTTCCGTCGTCTTGCACATCACTTTCTTGTTCAGTGCTGGTTTGTTCTTCACTTTGAGCGTGTTTTTTGTTTTTACTCTCTTCTTCTTCTTGGTCTTGAGGTTCACATTCGTTTTTTAATTTTTTATTGTTTTCACTGTTAGAAGCTTCAGCTTGTTGCACTGTCATTTTGAGTGTAGCAAGCATTTGGCGAACAATCTGTGCAAAAGTTTGTTGGTTGTAAATATGATGAGTGAGTTCATCGAGTTCTGCTGCTGCTTTTTGTTCGAGTTCTTGACGCCACAATTCTAAGACAGGACCTGCTTCTCTTGGAGCTGTGCGCTTTGTTATTTTTTCACGCAATAAAAGTGCAATCGCTTCTTGGATGGGGGCTTCACTTTGGTTGCTAATCTTATGATAATGGGCTCTTTTGTATTTATCGGCGAGCATGACATCAAGATTTTTTGCAAGCCCCTCCATGGCTAAAGTACCAATTGCTTCAACACGTGTTTGTTCTAAGGCATCAAAGACAGCACGTGCTTCTGATTCTAGTGGAGAAAATTGCATGTGAATGCGGTTATCATGCCATGCTTTGCGCAGAGCCATGGAATCACCTAATCCGCGGGTAATGGTGATGTCTTTATTCGTTGCGTATTGAGGTAATTCTGGTAAACGCGCACAACTTTCGCTTAAAGATGGTCGGTTATGACTAAAGGAAACTTCAAGGTTTTTTGTGCCTGCAATTGCACGCATACAGGTGGAAAGTGCTTTTTTAAAAGCTTCAATATTAAGAGTGTTGTTGGAAGAATCTTTTGCCGGATTTTTGTTGTCGCCAATATCGGTAGCCATGAGTGACAGATTCCTTAAGGCGAAACACCATGAATGAGTGATTCGGGAAGCTCTTGTCCAAAGGCGCGTTGATAAAATTCTGCAACAGTGGCACGTTCGAGTTCATCACATTTATTGAGAAAGGTTAATCGGAAGGCAAAGCCGACATCTTGAAAAATTGTTGTATTTTCTGCCCAAGTAATGACGGTACGTGGACTCATGACAGTTGAAAGATCTCCATTGATAAAAGATTGGCGTACCATATCAGCAACATGAACCATTTGTGAAATTATCTTTTTTCCTTCAGTCGTTTGAAAGGATTTGACCTTTGAACAAATGATATTAACTTCTTTATCATGGGGTAAATAATTGAGTATTGTAACAATAGACCAACGGTCCATTTGAGCTTGATTGATCTGTTGGGTACCATGATAGAGACCGGTTGTATCACCAAGACCAATGGTGTTTGCTGTTGCAAAAAGACGAAAGGCTGGATGTGGAGAGATGACACGGCTTTGATCAAGTAAGCTCAGTTTTCCAGAGGTTTCAAGAACGCGTTGGATGACAAACATAACATCGGGACGCCCCGCGTCATATTCGTCGAAAACAAGAGCAATATTATTTTGATAAGCCCATGGCAAAATGCCTTCTTTAAATTCAGTGATTTGTAAGCCATCTTTTAAAACGATAGCGTCTTTTCCTACAAGATCGATACGACTTACATGACTATCGAGATTAATGCGGACACAAGGCCAGTTGAGGCGTGCAGCAACTTGTTCAATATGTGTTGATTTCCCTGTACCGTGATAGCCAGAAACCATTACACGACGGTTAAAGGTAAAACCTGCGAGAATCGCTAAAGTTGTTTGCTGATCAAAAAGATAATCAGGATCAATATCAGGGACATGGGGGGTTTTTGTGCTAAAAGCAGGAACTTTCAGATCTGTTTCAATATGAAATAGATCGCGAGCAAAAAGTGTAATATCGGGCAAATTTTCAACGGTAAGATTTGTCATTGTGTTTCTGGAAGGGAGAGGACGCTATTTATTCATTAGAAACGATACAAGAGTTAGAGTATTTATGCAATGCTCTATAATGAGAGCCTTAGATATTGAAGGAAGATTTTTTGCGTATTCTATAATGTTTTGAAAAAAAATAATATCTTGCGCAAATAATGGTGGTCTAAATGAAAATAGGCTCATATAAGCGCGTATTTTTAGCACAAACCAGACTTTTTTAGCAAATTATAAGCATGTAAAACATCACGAAAGCGCTCTTCTGAGGCACGATTACCACCATTGGAATCAGGATGGTGCTTTTTTACCAACTCTTTATATTTCATTTTGATGTCTTCTGCTGAAGCGTTTGCCTGTAGTCCCAGTGTATCAAAAGCTTTTGCTTCTAAGGGCTTTAATTTTCGTGAGAAATTATTGCTTGAATGCCGCTCCGTAAAAAGCGTGAAGGGATCGCGCATGCGATTTTGATAGGCAGCTGTTCCAGAGCGAATCTTTGCATAATTAGAAGCTGTTTTTTTCGTTGTACCATTGCTTAGATCTGTAGGCCATGTCGGACGATGTCCTGTAAGAGCATCCTTTTGAAATTTTGCGATATCTTTATTGCTAAGACCAGAGAAGTAATTAAAATTTTTATTATAGGCGCGTACGTGTTCAATACAAAAATATAAATATTGTCCTTCGTGATTTCGACCTGCTGGTGCTTTATGGGATCCTGTTTTTTCACAACCTTCCCACTGGCACTGTTGCGCTTCTGGCTCAGCTTTTTGTTTTTTATTTGAGCTTATGCGAATTGAATCGAATAATTTAGATGTTATTGTCATATTCTTGGTTTATGCAAAATTGATTAATTTTACAAGAATTGACTTTTGAAAAATTTGTTTTCACACTTAATTTTATTATGAAAAAGGTGTATTTTTGCACGTTCATTTTGTTTGAGGAATGAAAAATGTTTATAGAAACAATAATCAAGAGAAAGCTTCAGGATGCTTTTCATCCGCAAAAGCTTGAAGTGATTAACGAAAGTCATCTTCATGAGGGGCATCCTCATAATGAACATGCTTTTGATGGTAAAGGAGAAACACATTTTCGAGTGAAAATTTTATCTTCTTCTTTTTCCAATATGACACGCGTAGAAATACATCGAGCGATTTATAAAGTTTTACAAGAAGAGTTAGCTACTTGTGTCCATGCTTTGGCACTTGAGGTTGAAACACTCTAATTTTTTGATGAGACGTTTTTAGGAACGGGGATGGGCCTTTTGATAAATTTTTAACAAATGGTCTGTATCGACATGGGTATAGATTTGTGTGGTGGAAAGACTAGCGTGCCCAAGAAGTTCTTGAATCGTGCGCAAATCTCCTCCCCGTGATAAAAGATGGGTGGCAAAAGAATGGCGCAGTGTGTGAGGCGTTGCAGTTTCTGGTAAACCAAGACTTGCTCGTAAGTTGCGTACAGTTTTCTGAATAATGGCCGGTTGTAGGGGACCGCCTCGCGCTCCGCGAAATATGGGTTGGTTATCTCTTAAAGGATATGGGCAACATTTGAGATAATTTTGTACAGCTTCGTAAACAATTTTGATGAGAGGAACAAGGCGTGTTTTTCCGCCTTTTCCTGTTATAAATAAACTTGTTTTTTCAGGATCAGAAAATTGTTCTGGTGTGAGACTTAAGGCTTCTGATATTCGCATTCCACAGCCATAGAGAAGCATGAGGACAGCCGCATTACGAGCGCTAATCCAAGGTTCATTTTCTAGCTGGTTTTCTTGTTTGACTATGTGAAGTGCTGATTTGATCGCTAAAGGTTTTGGGAGCGATCTTGGGTGTTTGGGGCTTCGGATAAGTTGAGCCGAGGGAACATTGACTATACCTTCGCGTGATAGGTACTTGAAAAAAGAACGTATGCCTGCCACTCCGCGGCTTAAAGAGCGAGCACTTACATTTTTTGTACGCCGATAAGCAAGATAAGCACGCAAGTCACTGATGCGTAAATGAGTAAGATCCGTAAGGGTTGGTGTATGGCTTAAGTGTTGACAGAGAAAAGACAAAAATTGCCGCGTATCACGTTCATAGGCTTGCATTGTTTGTGCCGACATACGACGTGTTTGGACGAGACACTCTAACCAATTTTTCCTTGCGTTTAAAATTGCATGGTCTGCTGGAATGAGAGGAATATTTTTATCTTTTCTCTTGTCGTTTTTTATAGGCATTATCTAGTTGAGAGTTTCTTTCTTTTTAGATTTTTCATCGTTAGAATGACCATTCTTGTTTTGGGGTTGCTCTTCACGATTGATAAGTTGCTTTTCACCTTTGAGAGAGAGTATTTTTAAGAGATTGTGTGTTGACATCAAATGCGCAAAAATTAATCCTAAAAAGCCATTTTTATGAAGTTTGGCAAGTTGGCTTGCTGATAATTTATTCAATTTTTCTTCATCAACAACCCAAAAATGTTCTAACTGCGCTGAGAGACCTTTATCGTTTTTCACATTGATGGATTTTTGGCTTAGAAGATCCATTTCCACAAGAGCATCAATAAACTCAGAGGTTTTTTCCATGGCTATTTTAAAACTTTCAAGAAAACGAATACGTTCTTCCATAAAAGGAGAAATAGAGCCGTCGGAATTAAAAAGTTCTGTTCCTGCAACTTCATTAAACATACCTGACTGTTGATCAAAGCAAACAGAAAGTTCTTTTTCATTGCTAATTTGCGCCAGAACAAAAGGATAGCGACGGACAAAAGCAGGGACATAAGTATTGGTTTTCCAACTTTTATCAGAAGCGATATAGTCATTTTCGTCATTAGAAAGACCGACAAGAGCCGCGGATGTGTAGTGCCGTTTTTTTTGTTCATCTTCGGCGCACATAAATAAAATAGGATAGTCTAGTGCTGCTTGAAAATATTCAGTACTTGCTAAAGGAACCCAGTGAGTATCCTTGGCAAAAGACATATCACTTGGAGGAGCAAATTTTAGATTTTTATGGGAAACTTTGTTGATTGGTGTGATATCTTTGTAAAATAGCATAATATTTGCCATAAGACTTTCTCCTTTATTAATTTGTTTTTTGTTACCAAGAAAGGTCTTTTAGAAGATTGTCTCATATGGCAACAAGATTGAATAGAAAACTATAAGATTGAAGGGTTCATTTTTGAGAGATAATATTTTCGCATGAAGTATAATAAAGAAAAGCTTAAAAATAAAGTCTATCTTGCCATTATTGGTATGCCTCATGGTATAAAAGGAGATGTTTTTGTTAAAATTCTAAGTGCTGAGCCACAGCGTTTCAAGTTTTACAGCACTCTTTATGATGATATGGGGCGTTCTTATGAAATTGTAACTCTTCGCATACAAAAAAATAAGGCGATTGTACGTTTTAAAGGGGTAGAAAATCGTAATGTTGCTGAGTCTTTAAAAGGTATTCGCCTTTATGTGATGCGTGATCAATTAATTGATGATCTGGATGAGGATGAGTTTTATCAAGTTGATTTAATAGGCTTTCGTGTTCAAGACTGTGGGGGAAAAATCTTGGGGGAAGTGTGTGGTTTCTTTAATTTCGGGGCTGGTGATTTGCTTGAAATACGTTTGAATACGGGTAAAAGAGTTCTTATTCCCTTTAGTAAGGTGGCGGTACCAGAAATTTGTATGGATTCTGGTTTTCTTGTTGTTGATCCCATGGCAGCTGGTTTAAGTGATGGGGGAGACAATGATAAAAAGGAAATAGCTTGAATCTAAAAATAAAGATGAAGGTAAAAAATAACCGATTAATTTCGTCAATAAAAAGTGGAAAGTGTGGAAATATTAAAAATGCACTTTTGAGCAGATATTGTAAGCACTTTATCTCGAGACAGTCCTGAATTTTTAGAGTCTTTTTTTAGTGCAAGTATTTAGAAGGATCGTATTGAATATGGCGCATATCAAGGAGATTCAATTTAACGTTATAGCGTTAAATATTTTGTTTGTGCTATTTTTGCTATTAAGAGTCTGTTTAAGAAAATAAGGATGAGAAATAAAATGAAGTTTCAGGCGCGCGTTTTAACCCTTTATCCTGAAATGTTTCCTGGTTTTTTAGGGTATTCTTTAGCAGGGCAAGCTTTAGAGCGCGGAATTTGGTCACTGGAGACAGTACAGATTAGGGATTTTGCTATGGATAAACACCATAGCGTTGATGATACACCTGCTGGTGGGGGGGCTGGTATGGTAATGCGGGCGGATGTATTGGCGGCTGCTCTTGACTGTTGTCCACAGGATTCGCCAAGATTGTTGATGAGTCCACGTGGGCGCCCTTTTGACCAAGCTTACGCGCATAGCTTGGCTCGTGATACGGGTGTAACATTAGTTTGTGGACGTTTTGAAGGGGTTGATGAGCGAGTCATAGAAGCACGAGAATTAGAAGAAGTCTCTATTGGTGATTATATTCTTTCAGGGGGTGAAACAGCCGCATTGGTTATCTTAGATGCTGTTATACGTCTTCTTCCTGGAGTGATGGGGAATGCAGCTTCTGCAAAGTGTGAAAGTTTTGAAAATGGCTTACTGGAACATCCGCAATATACACGTCCTTCTCTTTTCGAAGGGCGGGGTATCCCGCCTGTGTTGCTCTCAGGTCATCACAAAGCGATCGCAGATTGGCGTCAAAGGCAAGCCGAATTGTTAACACGTCAACGTCGCCCTGATCTTTATGCGCGTTATGATAAAAATCATCAGAAAACTTGATTCATATGATAAGGTGGTGTATTGCATGGCTCTCTTTTTAGAGAGTTTTTTATAAAAGGTTTTCTGTAGTTCCAAAATTAAAATGAAGGAATGGTGTATTCGCTCCTGTGTAAGGCATAGCCTAAAGAGCTTCTTATTCTTAATAAAGGCTTTTTTGGTAAGAGTTGAGCGCTCTGACTGTTCGATAAAGAACATGAAGGATAAAAGAAATGAATATTATCGCACAACTTGAAGCTGAACAATGTGCAAAAATTGAAGAAAAACGCCAATTTCCAGCCTTTCAGCCAGGGGATACAGTCCGTGTCATGGTGCGTGTGACGGAAGGTACGCGAACGCGTGTTCAGGCTTATGAAGGTGTTTGTATTGCGCGTTCAGGCGGTGGGTTGAATGAGACCTTTACAGTACGCAAGATTTCTTATGGTGAAGGGGTGGAACGGGTGTTTCCTGTTTATTCTCCGTTGGTTGAAGGTGTTGAGCTGGTGCGCCGTGGTAAAGTGCGCCGTGCAAAACTCTATTATCTTCGTGGTTTGAGAGGTAAAGCTGCACGTATCGCTGAAAAGAGAGATTATCGGAAAAAAGCTGAAAAGGTTGTTGCGAAAGTAGAAGCAGCAGCTGTAAGCACAGGTGTTGAAAAGCAAGTTGCTGAGTAAAGATTATATCGGCTAAACTTTATGCAAAAGCGGCTTTTATGCCGCTTTTTTGTGTCTTTTGTGATTCGTTTTGTCTTTTAAAAGGCTTGGAGGGGACATAAAAATGTTTAATCTATCAATTTTTGCCTCTTTTTATTCTTAATAACGGGTGAATTTAGATATCATTGCATATATCGTGGATACTCAAAAAGATCAGTTTAATCTGAAAAAATGCCTATTTATATCTGAGAAAAGATGTTAGACCTTTGACGTGAAGATAAAATTGTATTAGATTAAGGCGAGTTTTGCGGATTATATCCGTGGAGTAATCGGTTTTTTTTATGCGTGACCTTTAATCCGTTATTTGAGACAACCGACCTGTAATATTGGTATCTTGAGATGCCAAACAAGTAAAAACGAGATAATATATTTAGTCGTTTTATGCGGACTTTCTCGTTCATTGCGGTTGCAGTAAAAACCAGGTCAGGATATTTTATGACAGAGACAACTAGGATAAAAGAGCGCCCTCGTTCCCCTCATATAAGTATTTATCGTTGGACAATTACTATGGCTATGTCCATTGCGCATCGCATTACGGGTATGGCACTTTATGTTGGAATGGTCTTTCTTGCTGTTTGGTTGATTGCTATTGCTTGTGGGGAGGAGACATTCAGAACGGTTCACGAGATTTATAGTTCTTGGTTTGGATTGTGTATCTTGTTTCTTTATACTTTGGCAGGGGTTCATCACATGGTTGGTGGTATTCGCCACATTGTTTGGGATATGATGCCTTGCCTTTTGGCAAAAGAAAAGGCAACAGTCACTGCTTGGGCGACAGTGTTTATCTCTCTTATTGTTACTTTTGCGATTTGGATTATTGGATATACCGTTGTTTAGCTGGGGGTGAAAAGAGATATGAAAAAAGATTTTCGAACGGAACTTGGGAAAGTACGGGGGCGTGGGAGTGCTCATGAAGGAACAGAGCATTTTTGGCTAGAACGTTTGACAGGGTTTATCAATCTACCACTTTTGATATTTTTTATTGTTCTTATTCTTTCGCTTGTGGGAAAGGACTATAGCATTGTGCGTGCAAGACTTGCACATCCTATTGTTGCTATTTTGATGGGATTGATGACTTTTTCGGTCCTTTATTATATGAAACTTGGTATGCAGGTGGTGATTGAAGATTATATTCCACGTGAAGGTTTCCGGATATTCTTTTTGACGTTAAATATTTCATTTTGTTTTCTCATAGGTGGTATCATTATTTTTTCTCTTTTGAAAATTGCATTAGGGGGTTAAACAAGTATGGCGGGTACAGGATCATCTCTGGGCGCTAAAGCAGGTAACGCCCCTTATCGCACTGTAGATCATAAATTTGATGTTGTTGTTGTTGGGGCAGGTGGTGCAGGATTACGTGCAACGCTTGGTATGGCGGAACAAGGATTAAAGACAGCTTGTATCACGAAGGTTTTTCCAACTCGCTCGCACACGGTTGCAGCACAAGGGGGGATTGCTGCATCGCTTTCAAATATGGGACCTGACAATTGGCAGTGGCATTTATATGATACCGTGAAAGGTTCTGATTGGTTGGGTGATACCGATGCAATGGAGTATTTGGTGCGTAATGCACCTGCTGCTGTCTATGAATTAGAACATTATGGCGTTCCTTTTTCGCGGACGCAAGAAGGCAAAATTTATCAACGTCCTTTTGGTGGACATACGACACAATTTGGTGAAGGTCCACCTGTTCAGCGTACTTGTGCAGCAGCTGATCGTACAGGCCATGCCATTTTGCATACGCTTTATGGACAAAGCTTAAAGCATAATGCGCAATTTTTTATTGAATATTTTGCACTCGATCTCATCATGACGGATGGGGTTTGTACGGGGGTTGTGGCATGGAATCTCGATGATGGTACAATACATCGTTTTTCTGCCAAAATGGTTGTTCTTGCAACCGGTGGTTATGGACGAGCTTATTTTTCCGCGACATCGGCGCATACCTGTACGGGTGATGGTGGTGGAATGATCGCACGCGCTGGATTGCCACTTCAGGATATGGAGTTTGTACAATTTCATCCTACAGGGATTTACGGTTCTGGCTGCTTAATTACAGAAGGAGCTCGTGGTGAAGGAGGCTATTTAATCAATTCTGAAGGTGAACGCTTTATGGAGCGCTATGCACCCTCCTTTAAGGATTTGGCTTCACGTGACTTGGTTTCACGTTGTATCACACTTGAAATTCGTGAAGGACGTGGCGTTGGACCTAAGAAGGACCATATTCATTTGGTTCTCAATCATATTGATCCTGCAATCTTGCACGAACGTTTACCGGGAATTTCGGAATCAGCACGGATTTTTGCAGGTGTGGATGTAACAAAAGAGCCTATCCCCATCTTGCCAACGGTTCATTATAATATGGGTGGGATTCCTACCAATTACTACGGGGAAGTTCTCAACCCAACGGCTGATTCGCCTGATCGTATTCAACCAGGGCTGATGGCGGTAGGAGAAGCAGGATGTGCTTCTGTTCATGGAGCTAATCGCTTGGGGTCAAATTCATTAATTGATCTGGTGGTGTTTGGTCGTGCTGCTGCCATTCGCGCGGGTGAAGTTATTGATCGGAATGCAGAAATTCCACCCATCAATGAAGAAGCTGTTGACGAAATTATAGGGCGTTTTGATCGTTTACGTTTTGCACAAGGGGCGATACCGACAGCTCTATTGCGTGAAAAAATGCAACGCACGATGCAAGAAGATGCGGCAGTATTTCGTACAGAAGATTCTTTGCAACAAGGATGTCAACGGATGAATAAAATCTGGGGGGAATTGTCTGACCTCAAAGTCACAGATCGTTCTCTGATATGGAATTCTGATTTGGTTGAAACATTAGAGCTTGAAAATCTCATGGCGAATGCAATCACGACTGTTCATTCTGCACAAGCCCGTTTAGAAAGCCGTGGCGCTCATGCTCGTGAAGATTATCCAGAGCGTGATGATAAAAACTGGCGTAAACATACGCTTTCACATTTGTCAAAAGAGGGTAAGGTGACGTTATCATATCGACCTGTCCATGTGGATCCGTTAACATCTGAAGCTGATGGTGGGATCGATTTAAAGCGCATTGCACCTAAAAAACGGGTTTATTAAGGGGAGACACGAATTATGGTACAAATTAAGCTTCCCAAAAACTCTCAAGTAAAACCGGGGAAGGTTTGGCCTAAACCTGAAGGTGCGACAAAACTGACAGAATTTCATGTTTACCGTTGGTCGCCTGATGATGAGAATAATCCTCGTCTGGATACTTATTATGTGGATCGTTCTGCTTGTGGTCCAATGATTCTTGATGGGCTTTTGTTTATTAAAAACCATATTGATCCAACTTTGACACTTCGTCGATCTTGCCGTGAAGGCATCTGTGGTTCATGTGCGATGAATATTGATGGAACCAATACATTGGCTTGTACCAAAGGAATGGATGATGTAAAACACCCCATTAAAGTCTATCCTTTGCCTTCCATGCCGGTTGTTAAAGACTTGGTTCCTGACTTGAAGCGCTTTTATGCGCAACATCGAGTCATTGAGCCTTGGTTGCAAACAGTTTCTCCTGAACCTGCAAAAGAATGGTTACAAAGTCACTCCGATCGCCAAAAAATCGATGGCCTTTATGAGTGTATTTTGTGTGCGTGTTGTCAGACTTCATGTCCAAGTTATTGGTGGAACGGTGATCGTTATTTGGGCCCCGCTGTTTTGCTTCAAGCTTATCGCTGGATTGCGGATTCACGTGATGAGATGTGTGGTGAACGTCTTGATAATTTAGAAGATCCTTTCCGCCTTTATCGGTGCCATACGATTATGAATTGTGCGCAAACTTGTCCAAAGGGATTAAATCCAGCGAAAGCGATTGCTGAAATTAAAAAACTCATGGTTGAACGCCGCCTTTGAAAATTTACTGATTGATGAAAATAAAGCGCAAGGTAGAAAATTGTATCTCCTTTTAGCAATTAAATCTCTAAAAGAAGATTGGCTGCTTATGGGGGCGCAGTAGCTATAATCATTCTAAAAGCGCAGTAATCTCTAAAAACTAACCAATCCTTGTAGGAGCAATCCTTGCAATGGCTGAGCAGAAAACTCATAGTTGAATATTACTTTGAAAATTGACCGATTAACGAACAGTAAAAAGAAAAATAGAAAATTGTGCGTGTTTTTCGTGCTTCTCGAAACTTAATCTCTAAAAATTTATTGGCTTCTATGAGGCGGTTAGCATAGTTATTATCACCTTTAATAAAGGCATTAGCCTTTCGGGTAGACGATACTTTAAATAGCGTTCTATATAAAAATAATAAAATCAATATGCCATGTGTTTTTATTTTTATTAAATTCGTATCAGAATTTGCACTTTAATGCAGATTCAATTAATCATTTTTTATAAAAAAGATAACTCTGTATAAATAGAGCACAAAAAATAAATGCTGATAAAAATATTATAACGCATGTAAATTATTCAAATGAAATACAAAGGAGTAGTCATTATGACAGTTCGTCATTTTACGATACGTTTATTATAATATCGAAAACATTGCTAATATTCAGGGATTAGGAATTTTTGATAACATCATTATATATTTAAAGGTCATATTTTTTCTTTTAAAGATTGGATTGTTAATCGCATTAAAAAACAAAATTTATAGTTCTCAAAATGGAGAACGAAAAATCCCTATCTATTGTAGAGATAGAGCATACAGTTAAAGGGGCAGTAATTTAAAACTATTGTAACATCATAGATTTAAATTCATTAAAGAGCAGATAAGACGTTTTAAAAAATATCAAATTTATAGTTTTTTCTAAAAATTTAGAAAACGGTAGTGAGAATTCTAAGAACACGTGTTGCGAATGTAGAATAAGGGATGTTTGTAGGTTCGTTTGAGTTGAATAAATTCAATCATCAAAGCAAATATGTTGTATTTTGACGAGTTTCGGAGGTTTTGATTTTATATGTTTTTATCTATAAAAACATAGAGATTTCTAGGTTTAGATCTTATTTATTATGTTTTGGTATTTATTCTGTTGTGCCATAAAACACTATCGTATTTAGGATGTGGTAATTAAAGTGGTTTGAAATCTGCTAGGCGAAGGGGCGGATTGTTTGCATATTAGTTTGTGTGTTAAGAGGCTTCGTCCTTTGAGGTGTGATAGGTGGAGTCTGTTAGCCAATTACGTAAACGAGAGAGAAATCTACGTGGACAGGTTTTTAGTCTAATCTCTCTTATATATTGTGATAGGAAATTCACCTTAATAAGGACCATGACCGGTTACAGAAAAAAGAAATCATTGCGAAAAAACAAGCGTGTTTGTTTTAAAATTTTTAATGCTTCTGATCATAAGGGCACGCGAAATCTCCTGTAGTATCACGCAGACCTTTCATATTCTCGAGCCAAGAATTGTCTATATATCCTCTTCAATCTGATCTTCACGAATTGATGTAAGAGATGGGTACGAGCACCTGTAAGAATAAGCAGACGCAAAGCCAGTTGTATCATTATTTTTGCTTTGCAGAGTGCTTGATAAAAATCTAGAACATTTCTCCAATTCATTGTCGGTTTATTAATGACTTTATGGCGTTGTTTCTCTAAAAGAGCTTTTGCTGTTGCAGCTTTTACCTATCAGATGGGAGTTAAGAGTATTACTTATCTCTCTGTTGGCATAATCTCTGAAACCGGTATACAGTCTCCTAATTTTGGGGGAATATGAAGCTGTAAAGGTGTAAACCAGTTTCCATTTTAGTTCAGTTTTATGACTTTCAAAAGCGTCTAGAGTAATGTCTTTTAAATAATAGAGATTACGCATTGCTTCACGCTTTTGTTTCTCTCGTTCTTTAAAAAGATCACAAATAAGATCACAACCCTTATGCAAAACAGAACGTCCCAAACCAAATACACTTGGCTTGTCAATTTATGCGCTTGTTTTGAAAAAACCTTTCTTTAAGGTTCCCAAGCTCATTTTGCGACAGTGCTTGTAGATGGTATAATGGTAAAGTCCCGATGAACAATATACAATTTATAGAGCATCTCTATATCCACACTTCATAAAAGAACAAGCTGGGCGCCGTTATACACTTTGCTAACTCCCAATGTTGCGACAGTTTTTGGCGTTTGCGACGGTTTATAAGAGGCATTTTTAGTTCTTTTTTATACAGTTTCATTCTATACGGCTTTATTTACTTGTAATGTGCAAGAGACATAAAATGAGAGAATCTTACGGTACTAAGATCTTTTATCCAACATGCAAAACAATGAACACTCTTTATAAATTAATGTGATGCATCTTAAGAAGTGGGATTTTAGATCTGTGCTTTTAGGAGTTTTTGTTTTTTGAGGCGCAGAAAAGAGAACAGGAATATTCAGAGTAGAGCTTACCTTGTGTAATCTATGGATATCGTCTTTAGGATGGGGATATAAACCACGTGATATGGTTAGCAAAGCTTGTTTAAGAGAAACTTGATTGTTTACGAACAGCTGGAGGTTAAAAATCTTTCTTCGTCCGAAGAAGATGTTGATATGCAACTATACTTTTTATTACCAAATAGAATGTGGTTTATAGATGCTAAATCGAAATGATAGTTTATTTCGTATAAGCTTTTCCGTATCTGGAGATTTTTTGGTTAAAAAACATATTTATTAATCACTTGAAAATAGCACTTAGAATTTTTAAACGATAAGTTTTGGTCTTGATGACGATCATTATTTGTGATGATCGAAGTATCTATTTTACGAAGCTTTCATTGATAGGCGAATCAAAATTTATTCTTTTCTTTTGTTGAAATATTTATTTCGACGATCATTATTTGTGATGATCGAAGTATCTATTTTACGAAGCTTTCATTGATAGGCGAATCAAAATTTATTCTTTTCTTTTGTTGAAATATTTATTTCGCAGCTATTTTTTTTTGCATCAAACATACCTTTTCAAAAGATAAATGGAAAAAATGATCAAAGGTAAGAGAATAGAGAGAGCCTTATGTATATTTGGTTTTCTTGTAAAGTTGTTGTCTATTAACTTTTTTCTTCTTTTATTCATGAAGAGTGTAGAAAATCCATTGGAGAAGCAAAGAGAATAGGAAGAGTTAAAAAAATAGCCGTAACAATTAGTTACGGCTATTTTTTGTTTGCATCATATTATCGAGAGAGGAAGCTCCCCTTAAGCGATTTTTGATTTAGCAAAAATAGGGTCGTAAAAGACTTCAGAGAGTTTTCTATCTTTAAAAAACAACACGACGTCAACTGTTGTATAGAGAACGATTTTTATCATTTCTAACTCGAGTTGCCGACCAACTTCTGATCTTTTAATCAAAGTGGCACATCGTTCAAATGTCTGCAAAGCGCTGTTGGCATGCGTCGTTGTAATCGATCCGGGATGACCCGTGTTGAGTGAATTGAGATATTCCCACGCTTCATTACCTCGCAATTCAGCGAGAAAAATTCGGTCGGGCGACTGACGCATACACGCATCTAGGCATTCTTCAGCTGAAACACGGCCTACATTGTTACCATAAATCATATGTACATGATTGGGATGATTGGGTAGAAAAAGCTCATGAACATCTTCAATTGTGATAATACGCTCCTCTACAGGGACCTTTTCAATTAAAGAGCGAGCAAATGTTGTTTTACCAGATCCTGTCTTGCCTGCAATAATAATGTTGCGTTTATGAAGGACGCATTCTTGTAAAAATTCAAGAATTTTTCCATCACGTTTATGTTGCAAGAGTTCAACTTCAAATGGTTCCAACCTTGTGAAGTCCTGCTTCGATAACAAGTCATTTGCTTCTTTTTTTGAAGGTTTGTTAAAACTTACATCAGAGAAATCATCAAATGCACCTTCTTCTTTGAGTTCTTCTAACGTCTTAACTATAAGAGAATGTTTACGAATCACAAAGGAAAGAGCACCATCAACGACAGCTGGCGTTTGTATAATTGTACCACGTTGTCCACCAGGCAATAGCACATAATTAATACTTCTGGGAGCCATACCGTTATAAACGATAATAGCTGTAATGAGCGTTTGCAAAAAATTGGTTGTTAACTCTGGTACGCTATGTACTTGCCAACCCTTAAAGCTTTTCGTCCATACTTCGCAGGGGCGGCAAATCGATAATTCAGTGATCGATGGATCTTCTAAGAAACAATCAAGCGGTTGTAGAAGCTGAAAAACTGCTTGATCTTTCTGTATTGGGTTAACGTGTGACAAGACTGTAGACATCGCTGAAATCCAGATCACGAGCAACAAAAATATTTACTCGTTCGCCTTGGTTTTTGTAAAGTGTTGGTGTGATATTGATGGAATTTTGAAGGACATCGATTGCTATAGATTCAGCATTCTGATTACCTTTATTTTGTGAGTTCTCTTTATTTTCTTTGCTGATTTTACTAACTTTTCCTTTTACCCATTCTCCTAAATCACCGATAATGCTTACCATAATTGCACTACCAAATCTCTCCCAAAAGCGTCTATCAACCCAGCCACCAATACCCGCTTCACCCAGAGGACCTGTGCCAGGTGAGTCAAGATTGACAACAACACCAGAAGGTGTTTCGATGCGTGACCATTGCACAAACACACGCGTTTGTCCTTGTTGTATGCCACTTTGGTAAAAACCAACGACTTTAGAACCACGGTCAAGCAAAACAACACGACCACTTGTGGAATAAATATCGCGTGTTAAATGACATGTCGTCATTCCGGGTTGTGATGTAATGATCTTTGTTTCTAACGTGCAATCTATTTGTGTTCCTTGCGTAATCAAAAAGTCACGGTTACGAAGTTGCGCCGCATGTGATTGACCTAAACGCACGGGCTGAAGGTTATCAAATAATCCGCCACTACCTCTATCATTATTCGATGCTTTACTATTTGTATCTGTAGATCCTTCGCTACCACCGCTGTTAAGGCTAGAACTGAGCATACGTTTGCGTGCTAATTCTTCAGAATCTTGGAGCATGTGTGGAGGAATGGCTGTTTGAAGAAGCTTACTCAAGGCCGGTGGAATATCTAGGTTTGAATCTTCAATTTGTGCTGGTTTTTCTGCTTCTTCTACAATCTTTGGCTCTTCTATAATCCGAGGGACGTAGTTTGGTATAATTTGCTGTACTATTTGTTGTGGGTTTTCTTCCTCAACTTCCACGGTATTACGCATTTTAAAAGCTTTCCAAGTCAAGGCAATCGGTATCGTTACTATGACAATAAGTCCTACCACTAACAATGCACGGGTACCTGGAATTGTCGGACGACGTTCAGAACCTAGTTCCGATCCTCCATAAGTACCTTCAATATGTTTTTGCTCGACGTTGTCCAGTTTTGTACCTTTTCCCTCTCCTTCCTTATTGTCAAACATCATTTTCCTCCTTTATTGATACGATAAACCACCGAAGATACTGTCCCTGTTGTGTTTGGTACGCCATTGGGGTCATAGGCTTCATTAAAAACAGCTAGAGCGCGTTTACCAAGCCGTATGAGCCATTTAGGATTGACCTTATGGACGGCGATAATATCATTAGAACTGCCGATAACGGTGCGTGGTATTAAGCTTTCATTGCCTTCAGCATCTACGACATAAATCGATGGCATATCCATGTTAGCGGGAAATTTGAAGTAAGTAATACGCCCATTGTCCCAAGCATTTATCGGAGCAATATCTTGGTGACCGCTCATGGTGTAACTGAGATTATAGCCATTGACGCTTTGGTGAAAACCACGTTCAATCGCAAGGCGCCGGTTGTTTTCTTCTGACTTTTCATCATTTGAATCGGGATAATGGAAAGCTAATTCATATGTTGATCCTGCACGGTCATTTCGAAATTGTAGTCGGAATTTGTAACTCCGTTTGTCAGTTACAACGATGAGATTGGTATTAGCAAGTTCTGCTTTTGGTTTAATAAAAATATGCCGCCCTTTATGAGCAAAGGCATAGGCTTCAGAATCGCCAAAGGCATGAGTGATATACTGTTCACCTTCTTCAAGAATAATATGTGTTGCCACACCAAGAACTGTTTCAATTTGAACCACATCAGCTTCGTTATATGTTATATAGCGAATGCGGTGGTCATATTGTGAATTTGATGGACTTTTGAGCGCCTGCACAGGTACTGTATAAAGAGAAGAAAACGAAGACAATAGAACAATGAACGCAAGTTTTTTCATAACAATCAATTCCTTAATCATTTAACAGTATTTCTGGGTCAGAACGGTAACTTGTTATTTGAAAACCAAGGGGGTTAAGCAATCGATCAGATGATTTCATGGGTGCACCGACATAGGTGTAACCAATTGTCGCAATCTGGTGCTGTTTTGGTCCGGTAGTAGCACCGCTGCTGTCAAGCTGCTGAGTCGTAAAACGTACGGTTGCTTGACCTAGTCCATTAAGCTGAATTGATCGTACTTTAACTGTGATACGTGCTTTATTGGAAAGCACTTTATCCCGTGCATTTTCTCCATCATAGATTTTATAATATTCTTGTTGAACAGATGCTGCACTTAAAAGTGCTGTTGTGTCATAGTTCAGTTGAATGGTATCGTAGTCGTAATTTTCACGGTTAAGCACATATTGGTTTAGCCAATATCTATCTACAACTTCACCATAGCTGGTCTCGTGTTCACGCATGACTGAAATAACATCAACCGCACCCGTCGTGTTATCAACGCGCAATACTAAGGGAGTTGGAGCTGGTTGAGAAAATCCAATGACTCCACATATCATACCGAATAAGCCAAAAAGACCAACAGTACTCGCTACACGCCATGCCGTTCTGCGCGACCTTATAAATTCATTGATAAGATCACGTTCTAAGCCACGGCTTTCTTCGTAATAACTGCTAAGTTTTTCGGCTTTTACTGGTTTTACTTGTTTTGTTTTCATCTGTCTCCTCGCTTGATTTCGGCAGGGATTGTTTTATTAATAGGCACACGGTTCCTATCATTGGGCTGTTTTAGCTTTGGTGCTAATGCACAAGCTGATAAAATGTTTGCAATCAAAATTAT